>NZ_FMUZ01000036.1:0-56855 GCF_900101575.1 Pseudomonas sp. NFACC37-1
TGCGACCAATATCGAATGCAGCCCGTCATCCCGCTGCGCTCAATGAAGCGCAAACCCAAACCCGGCTTACCCAGACTGTTTGATAGGCCCAAGTACCGACAGCGCAACATCATCGAGCGCATGTTTGGCTGGCTGAAAGAAAACCGCCGCATCGTGACACGCTTCGACAAGCTCGCAAAAAGCTATGCCGCCATGGTCTCGCTGGCTTGCTCCATGCGGTGTTTGCGACATCTCTTTTCGTACAGAGCCTAAACAAGGCCGAGAAGACAGTCCGGAAGGAATCCTGAATGAAATTAAAATCTGGCGAGCAGAAAACGGAAAACCCGGTTTCAAGTCAGAATAAACAAGTAGGGGCATCGCCAACGGCGATGCCCCTACTTGATGGCTAAAGCAACTCGCGAATTTCCTTCGGCAGCATCCGCATATACCGTGCAGCCGGAAAACTCCCGCAACGCTGCACGATCGTAGGCAGGAGCCTGTTGAACCGGGCGATCAAGGCCAAACGCTCCACATCCGGTATCTTTTTCACAAAAAACACATTGGACAAGTAACTGCGGGTGTAACGGAACGGAAGCAAATCCTCTACCCACAGCTGACCCCTGGCATGCGCATTGATGACCGAGCATTTCCAGGTCTTGATCCACTTGTTGGCATCCAGTGGCAAGCCATCCAGGCGGAATTCGAAGGGCACCACGACGTGCGCCTGCGCCGGGCGTTCGTGATCCACCGTCCACGGTTTGAAGCGCCATTGGTTCACGGCCGCCCGTGCGGCCTCGGCGAAATCCGGATGATCACTGTGCAGGATTGCGACTTCATCGACACGACCATCGGCCTGCACCGTGAAGCCGACCCGGACCACACCCACGACGCCCTTCCGGTGCAGGGCCGTCGGGTAGTCCGGCTTGGGATTGTGCTCGGGCACCAACAACACATCCGTCGCGCCGCTCATAGCGGACAAGCACAACAACAGCATCACGACACACCACCTCATGCCCTCACCCCTCACCTGAATGCCAGACTTGGCAAAGACATAGAGGGTAGAGGCCGCAGCCCTGGGGCTGAATAGCGAGACTTCCCATTTGGGTGAAGGACCTTTCCCACTGTCCTGCCCCCTAGCCACCGATGCACCGCATGAAAAAAGCCTGTGGCGACATTTCCTACAACAGCTTTCGCCAATACCTGAGCGACATGTTCGTTTAAGAACATTCGATCAGAAAAATTTCCCTGTTTAAACGGTAAGAACCAATGCTATTTTCGGTAACGAAACTGTAACATTCGCATCCGCAGTCATAACAAGAACCTGGAGCCCTTGAATGTTTTCTTTCTTTCGCCCTGCCGCCCATCAGGCGTCCCTGCCTGAAGAAAAAATAGACAGCACCTACCGACGCCTTCGCTGGCAGATCTTCGCCGGGATATTCATTGGCTACGCCGGGTATTACCTGCTGCGCAAGAACTTCTCCCTGGCCATGCCGTACCTGATCGACGAGGGCTATACCCGTGGCCAGTTGGGCCTGGCCATGTCCGCTATCGCCATCGCCTACGGGCTGTCGAAGTTCCTGATGGGCCTGGTGTCCGACCGTTCCAACCCGCGTTACTTCCTGCCCTTCGGCTTGTTGGTATCGGCGGGGGTGATGTTCGTGTTCGGTTTCGCGCCCTGGGCAACCTCCAGCGTGACCATGATGTTCATCCTGCTGTTCATCAACGGCTGGGCCCAAGGCATGGGTTGGCCGCCAAGCGGACGGACCATGGTGCACTGGTGGTCGCAGAAGGAACGTGGCGGCGTGGTCTCGGTGTGGAACGTCGCGCACAACGTCGGCGGCGGCCTGATCGGCCCGCTGTTCCTGCTGGGGATGGGCTGGTTCAACGACTGGCACGCGGCATTCTATGTGCCCGCTGCCGTAGCGCTCGCCGTTGCGGTGTTTGCCTTCGTGACCATGCGCGACACGCCGCAATCCGTGGGCCTGCCGCCCATCGAGAAATACAAGAACGACTACCCCGAAGGCTACGACGCGAGCCACGAGAACGAATTCAGCGCCAAGGAAATTTTCGTCAAATACGTGCTGCGCAACAAAATGCTCTGGTACATCGCCATGGCCAACGTCTTCGTCTACCTGCTGCGCTACGGCGTGCTGGACTGGGCACCGACCTACCTCAAGGAAGCCAAGGGCTTCACGGTGGACAAGAGTTCCTGGGCCTACTTCTTCTACGAGTGGGCGGGCATTCCCGGCACGCTGCTGTGTGGCTGGATGTCGGACAAGATCTTCCGTGGCAACCGTGGCCTGACCGGCATGGTGTTCATGGCCCTGGTGACCGTGGCCACGCTGGTGTACTGGCTGAACCCGGCCGGCAACCCGACCGTCGACATGATCGCCCTGGTTTCCATCGGCTTCCTGATCTACGGCCCGGTGATGTTGATCGGTTTGCAAGCATTGGAACTGGCACCGAAGAAAGCCGCCGGTACAGCTGCCGGCTTCACCGGTCTGTTTGGTTACCTAGGTGGCTCGGTCGCGGCCAGCGCCGCCATGGGCTACACCGTGGACCATTTCGGCTGGGACGGTGGCTTTGTGCTGCTGATCGGCGCCTGCCTGCTGGCAATGGCGTTCCTCGCGCCCACGCTGTGGCACAAGCAAATAGCCAGTCAGAGCCGCGAAGTGGTCGCCTGATCCAGCGCTGATTGGCAGCGCTTGAGCCGCGCCTCCAGATTCCGGTCTGGCATGGCGTGGCTGCGCAGGGCGTGGACGGTCTGCTCGACGTAATCGCGAGTGGTGCCGTAACGCCCACAGGCGCTTTCGAACACCTGGCTCAGCACATGGTCCGGCACGTTGCCGGCATAGCTGGGCAGGTGCCGCTCCAGCACAAAACCCAAGGCTTGCACCCGGCTGCCATCCTCGAGACGGCAACTGAGCCAATGCGGACGATAGGACGGGACCGGCATCTCGCGCTGCCACAGGGCAAACAGCGAGTGCTCGAGATTCTCCTCCGGCAATCGGTAGGCGAACCCGCTGCACGAACCGCCGCGGTCCAGCCCGAACACCAGCCCCGGCAACTCCGGGGTGCCGCGGTGTTCGTGGGACCACAGGTACAAACCGCGATGATAACCATGGACCCGACCGCGCATGCGCTCCACCGCCGTGCATTCCGGCCGCCAGATCAATGAACCGTACGCAAACAGCCAGACCGGACCGCCCTGGTGGAGACTCATGGTCAATTGCATCGAGGCGAGCAATTGCTCACGGGTCAGTTGCGGCCCCAGTTCGAGTCGTGGCGGGTACAAGGCACAGGTAATGGCGGATTCGATAGCGGTCATGGCCGGTAGTGGTTGGCTCCTCGCGATTCAAAAAGCTGGATGGCGCGCCGTCATGACACTGACGCTCGGCAGAACCAACGCAAATTGGATGCCATGAATGCTGGGGGCGCTGGCATATACCTTAACGACATCTGGCTTATGGGTTAAATATCGAATAGGCATATGTGCAGATCTATACAGTTGTGGCGAGGGGATTTATCCCCGCTGGGGCGCGAAGCGTCCCAAAAATCCGAGCGCTCGGTGTGTCAGATCAATTGATTTCTGATTTCGAGGGCCGCTTCGCAGCCCAACGGGGATAAATCCCCTCGCCACAAAAGCACCTTAGCCTGGGCTAAATGAGTTCTACTCAAGCCCGAGGCGCATAGGCAAATACATCGGCGCGCATTTGATGGGCGTCCATGCCGGCTTCCACCAGCGCATCGAGCGTGGCGTAGATCATGGCCGGCGAGCCGCTGGCATAGACGTGCACGCCGGAAAGATCGCTGAGGTCCTCGCACACCGCTTCATGGAGCATCCCGCAGCGCCCTTCCCAGCCGCACAAGTCGCTGACGACCTTGTGCAGGAACAGGTTCGGCAGCTTTTTCCATTCGTCCCAGTGCTCGATTTCATAGAAATCGTCCGGTCGCCGCACGCCCCAGTACAGATGCACCGGGTGCTTGAAGCCCGCGGCGCGGCAATGCTCGATCAGGCTGTGCATCTGCGCCATGCCGGTTCCGGCGGCGATCAGCACCAACGGTCCGTCCGGCAGCTCGGACAAATGCGTGTCGCCAAAAGGCATTTCGACGCGCACGCTGGAGTTGCGTTGCAACTGTTCCAGCAGCGCCTGTGCACTGCTTTCGCGCACCAACACATGCAACTGCAGCTCGCGCCCGGAATGCGGCGCCGAGGCCAGGGAGAACGCCGATTTCTCGCCGTTTTCCCGCTCAATCATCAGGTACTGCCCGGCGTGATAGCGCGGTGGCTTGCCCGCCGGCGCCCGCAAGCGCACTCGCCAGACATCGCCGCCCACCTCGGCGCACTCGATCACCTGGCACGCCAGGTTGCGTACCGGTAGCTCACCTGGCGAGAGCACACCGTCCCACAACACCACGCAGTCCTCCAACGGCTCGGCGATGCACGTGAAAATCTCACCGTGGTCGCGCACCTCGCCCGCCTGTTCCACACGGCCTTCCACCAGCAACGCACCACAGACGTGGCAGTTGCCGTTGCGGCAGCTTTGCGGGCATTCATAGCCCAGGCGTCGCGCGCCATCGAGAATCCGCTCGGCGGGCCGTATCTCCAGCACCGCTCCGGAAGGCTGCAAGGTTACACGCATCAATCTATTCCTAACTGATTCCAGATGGCATCGATCCGTTGGGTAACGGCTTCATCCTTGACGATAACCCGGCCCCACTCGCGAGTGGTTTCACCGGGCCATTTATGCGTGGCATCGAGCCCCATCTTCGACCCCAGGCCAGACACCGGCGAGGCGAAGTCGAGGTAGTCGATCGGCGTATTCTCGATCATCACCGTATCGCGCTTGGGGTCCATGCGCGTGGTGATGGCCCAGATCACGTCGTTCCAGTCCCGTGCGTTGATATCGTCGTCGGTGACGATAACGAACTTGGTGTACATGAACTGTCGCAAAAACGACCAGACCCCCAGCATGACCCGCTTGGCGTGCCCCGGATACGACTTCTTCATGGTCACCACGGCCATGCGATACGAACAACCTTCCGGCGGCAAATAGAAATCGGTGATTTCCGGAAACTGCTTCTGCAGGATCGGCACGAACACTTCGTTCAGCGCCACGCCGAGAATGGCCGGCTCATCGGGTGGACGGCCGGTGTAGGTGCTGTGGTAGATCGGCTTGATCCGGTGAGTGATGCGCTCGACGGTGAACACCGGGAAGCTGTCGACTTCGTTGTAATAGCCGGTGTGGTCGCCGTACGGACCTTCATCGGCCATTTCGCCGGGATGGATCACACCTTCAAGAATGATCTCGGCGGTGGCCGGAACTTGCAGGTCATTGCCACGGCATTTCACCAGCTCGGTACGATTGCCCCGCAACAGGCCGGCGAACGCGTATTCGGAAAGGCTGTCGGGCACGGGCGTGACGGCGCCGAGGATGGTCGCCGGGTCCGCGCCCAGGGCCACCGACACCGGGAAGGGCTGGCCGGGGTGTTTTTCACACCACTCACGGTAGTCCAATGCACCGCCGCGATGACTCAGCCAGCGCATGATGACCTTGTTGCGGCCAATCACCTGCTGACGGTAGATGCCCAGGTTCTGGCGGTCCTTGTTCGGGCCTTTGGTGACGGTCAGGCCCCAGGTGATCAGCGGCCCCACGTCACCCGGCCAGCAGGTCTGTACCGGCAGCATGGCCAGGTCGACGTCGTCACCCTCGATGACCACTTCCTGGCAGATCGCGTCCTTGACGACTTTCGGCGCCATGGCAATGATCTTGCGGAAAATCGGCAGCTTGGACCAAGCGTCCTTCAGGCCTTTCGGCGGCTCGGGCTCCTTGAGGAACGCCAGCAGCTTGCCGATCTCGCGCAATTCGCTGACGGCTTCGGCCCCCATGCCCAAGGCCACGCGCTCCGGCGTACCGAACAGGTTGCCCAGCACTGGAATGTCATACCCCGTCGGGTTTTCGAACAGCAGCGCCGGGCCTTTCGCACGCAGGGTGCGGTCGCAGACCTCGGTCATTTCCAGGACAGGAGACACCGGCACCTGGATGCGCTTGAGTTCGCCGCGCTGTTCCAGCCCGCTGATAAAGTCGCGCAAGTCGCGATACTGCATGCAAAAGCCTCATGGTGGCCGTGGCGTTCGGGGGCCCGAGTTTAACGCCGCCCGTCCAGAATAGTGAATGCACAGATAGCAAAAAGCCGGGTTTCCCCGGCTCTTGCTGGCCTGTCTTGGCGATTTACTTGCGTTTCATCGACAGGAAGAACTCATCGTTGGTCTTGGTCGTTTTCAACTTGTCGACCAGGAACTCGATGGCGGCGACTTCATCCATCGGATGCAGCAGCTTGCGCAGGATCCACATGCGCTGCAACTCGTCGTCGGCGGTCAGCAACTCTTCGCGGCGTGTGCCGGAACGGTTGATGTTGATGGCCGGGAACACACGCTTCTCGGCGATACGACGATCCAGAGGCAGCTCCATGTTACCGGTGCCCTTGAATTCCTCGTAGATCACTTCGTCCATCTTCGAACCGGTTTCAACCAGTGCGGTGGCGATGATGGTCAGCGAACCGCCTTCCTCGATGTTCCGCGCGGCGCCGAAGAAACGCTTCGGTTTTTCCAGCGCATGGGCATCGACACCACCGGTCAGCACCTTGCCGGAGCTCGGGATCACGGTGTTGTAGGCACGGGCCAGACGGGTGATGGAGTCCAGCAGGATCACCACGTCTTTCTTGTGTTCGACCAGGCGCTTGGCCTTCTCGATCACCATTTCGGCAACCTGCACGTGGCGGGTTGGCGGCTCGTCGAACGTCGAGGCGACCACTTCGCCGCGCACGGTGCGCTGCATCTCGGTCACTTCTTCCGGACGTTCGTCGATCAGCAACACGATCAGGTGAACTTCAGGGTTGTTACGGGCGATGTTGGCCGCGATGTTCTGCAGCATGATCGTCTTGCCCGCTTTCGGCGGCGCCACGATCAGGCCACGCTGGCCCTTGCCGATGGGTGCGCACAGGTCGATCACGCGACCGGTGAGGTCTTCGGTGGAACCGTTGCCGGCTTCCATCTTCATGCGCACGGTCGGGAACAGCGGGGTCAGGTTCTCGAAGAGAATCTTGTTCTTCGCGTTTTCCGGACGATCGAAGTTGATCGTGTCGACCTTGAGCAAGGCGAAATAACGCTCGCCTTCCTTCGGAGGGCGGATCTTGCCAACGATGGTGTCACCGGTGCGCAAGTTGAAGCGACGGATCTGGCTCGGCGAGACGTAGATATCGTCCGGGCCGGCGAGATAGGAAGCGTCTGCGGAGCGAAGGAAGCCGAAGCCGTCCTGGAGAATCTCCAGCACGCCATCACCGGAGATTTCCTCGCCGCTTTTTGCGTGCTTCTTGAGCAGGGAGAAAATCACGTCCTGCTTGCGCGAACGGGCCATATTTTCTATGCCCATCTGTTCGGCCAATTCGAGCAGTTCGGTAATCGGCTTTTGCTTGAGTTCAGTCAGATTCATATAGGAATGACGTAATCATTTATGGAGGGGGGAAATTAAGCTTTTGGCTTAATGAGGCCGCGCCGCAGAGAAGGCGACAGGATCGCGTACTTATTCGAAAGGAGAGCGTCGGCGACGGCTTGCAGGGGGCAATGGAGAAACCAGTGCGGGGCCGAATGTACCACCTGGGTTTGCAAGCGTCTAGCCCTGGATAACGAAAAAGCCCCGCGATTTGCGGGGCTTTTTCAGTGGCATTCGGCGCTTAGATGTTAGCGTCGAGGAAAGCAGCCAGTTGCGACTTCGACAACGCACCGACCTTGGTGGCTTCGACGTTGCCGTTCTTGAACAGCATCAGGGTCGGGATACCACGCACGCCGTGCTTGGCCGGAGTCTCCTGGTTTTCGTCGATGTTCAGCTTGGCAACGGTCAGCTTGCCCTTGTAGGTCTCAGCAATCTCGTCCAGGACTGGGGCGATCATTTTGCAGGGACCGCACCACTCAGCCCAATAGTCGACCAGTACCGCGCCTTCGGCCTTGAGTACGTCAGCTTCGAAGCTAGCGTCGCTAACGTGTTTGATCAGATCGCTGCTCATGGAAATCTCCGGGGTCATCAGCAAAAAAACGTGGCCCATCATAGCGGCCCTTCCCAGGTTCAGGAAGCCGCAGTTGATTGAGTCTCGCTATGGCGCAAGATGTATTTGAGTATGGCCCGGCTCATGAAGCCGTGGGGGCGACGAACGAAATCCCGGTACGCAGCGCAGCGTTACGTACATGTTCCTGCATGGCTTTTTGCGCGGCAGCAGAAGCACGACGGGCCAGGGCGCGAAGGATCTTGCGGTGCTCTTGCCAGGTTTCCATCGCCCGCTCCGCCCGGATGAACGGTAGTTTCTGGCTTTCCAGGAAGATGTCGGCGCTGGCGGTAAGGATGCTCAGCATCGCCTGGTTGCCGCTGGCCAGCAGGATTCGCCGATGGAATTCGAAATCCAGCCGCGCGGCGGCGTCGAAATCGCCGACCTTCAGCTCCCGGCGCATGGCTTCGACATTGTCTTGCAACCGGTCGAGTTCATCGGCGCTGAGCGTCACCGCCGCCAACCCCGCCGCGAAACCCTCCAGGGCGTAGCGCAACTGGAAGATGTCCACCGGCGAAGCCTGGGCCGCGAACGGCCAACCCGGCGCCGACTCGGTGCGTGGGGCCTCTACCGGCGCCTGCACGAACACCCCCTTGCCCGGCTGCACGCTGATCATGCCCAAGGCACTCAGCGAGGACAGCGCTTCGCGCAACGACGCCCGGCTCACGCCCAACTGCAGCGCCAGGTCCCGTTGCGACGGCAACGCATCGCCTGGACCGAAGCCTTTATCGACGATCAGTTTGCGGATGGCTTGCAGGGCCACTTCAGGAACGGCACGAGCGATGGAATTCATGGTTTTTTCAGACGAACCGGGCCAGTGAGCGGCTAGTTGTAAAGCTATTCGCCGCGCCCGGCAAGTCGTGCCCCAGCAGGGTTCGGCGACAAATGCCGACGCCCGATAACGGTGCGAAACACGACACAACTGTTCAGACCAGTAAGACCGCTGCCCACCAGCAAAACCGTGGCTTTGGCCGATTAAAAGTGGCCTTGGCATGGCCTGTGCTCTGTCCGAACGCAGAAATCACATCACCGATTGCGGAGATTCGCCATGATTCAGCGTTGCAGCGTCCTGCTCACAGCCCTGTTTGCCAGCCTGATGCTTTGCCAGTTGCCCGCCCACGCCGATGGCCTGGAAGACGTGGTCAAGCGTGGCACCCTCAAGGTCGCCGTACCCCAGGACTTCCCGCCATTCGGTTCGGTGGGCCCGGACATGAAACCCCGCGGCCTGGACATCGACACCGCAAAATTGCTGGCCGACCAGCTCAAGGTCAAGCTTGAACTGACGCCGGTCAACAGCACCAACCGCATCCCCTTCCTGACCACTGGCAAGGTCGACCTGGTGATTTCCAGCCTGGGCAAGAACCCGGAGCGGGAAAAAGTCATCGACTTTTCCAGCGCCTACGCGCCGTTCTACCTGGCCGTGTTCGGCCCGCCCGATGCCGCCATCAACACTCTGGATGACCTCAAGGGCAAGACCATCAGCGTCACCCGTGGCGCCATCGAAGACATCGAGTTGACCAAGGTCGCCCCCGAAGGCACCACCATCAAGCGCTTCGAAGACAACAACTCGACCATCGCCGCCTACCTGGCCGGCCAGGTGGACCTGATCGCCAGCGGCAACGTGGTGATGGTCGCCATCAGCGAACGCAACCCCAAGCGTGTTCCGGCGCTGAAGGTGAAGCTCAAGGACTCGCCGGTGTACGTGGGCGTGAACAAGAACGAGCCGGCGCTGCTGGACAAGGTCAACCAGATCCTGGCCACCGCCAAGACCGATGGCAGCCTGGAGAAGAATTCCCAGACCTGGCTCAAGCAGCCGCTGCCGGCCGATCTCTGATCGTCGCTTGAGAGGCTGAGCATGGCTTATCAGTTCGATTTTCTACCGGTGGTGCAAAACACCGAGCTGCTGCTGCGCGGTGCGCTGTTCACCCTGGAACTGACGGCCATCGGCACGTTGCTCGGGGTCGGCCTGGGCATCGTCGGGGCCGTGGTGCGGGCCTGGAACATTCGTCCGTTCGCGGCGTTCTTCGGTGTGTACGTGGAATTGATCCGCAACACGCCGTTCCTGGTGCAGTTGTTTTTCATCTTCTTCGGCTTGCCGTCCCTGGGCCTGCAGATTTCCGAATGGCAGGCGGCGGTGCTGGCGATGGTGATCAACCTCGGCGCCTACTCCACCGAGATCATCCGCGCCGGTATCCAGGCGATCCCGCGGGGGCAACTGGAAGCGGCCGCGGCCCTGGCCATGAGCCGCTTCGAGGCCTTCCGCCACGTGGTGCTGCTGCCGGCATTGGGCAAGGTCTGGCCGGCCCTGAGCAGCCAGATCATCATCGTGATGCTAGGCTCGGCGGTCTGTTCGCAGATCGCCACCGAAGAGTTGAGCTTTGCCGCCAACTTCATCCAGTCGCGCAACTTCCGCGCGTTCGAAACCTACGCGCTGACCACGCTCATCTACTTGTGCATGGCGCTGCTGATCCGCCAGTTCCTCAACTGGGTGGGTCGCCGTTGCCTGTACAGGAGCAGCACCGGGAGCCGACCATGAGCGATTTCACTTTCTGGGACGTGGTGCGCAACCTGCTCACCGGCCTGCAATGGACCCTGGCGCTGTCGCTGGTGGCGTTTATCGGCGGCGGTGTGATCGGCTTGCTGGTGATGGTGCTGCGCATCTCCAAAAGCGCCCTGCCCCGCAACATCGCCCGCACCTACATCGAGCTGTTCCAGGGCACGCCGCTGTTGATGCAACTGTTTCTGGTGTTCTTCGGCGTGGCCCTGGCCGGCGTAGAGATTTCGCCGTGGATGGCGGCGGCCATTGCCCTGACGCTGTTCACCAGTGCCTACCTGGCGGAGATCTGGCGCGGTTGTGTCGACTCGATTCCCAACGGCCAGTGGGAAGCCTCGGCGAGCCTGGCCCTCAACCCGCTGGAGCAGTTGCGCTACGTGATCCTGCCCCAGGCCCTGCGCATCGCCGTGGCGCCGACCGTGGGCTTTTCCGTGCAGGTGGTCAAAGGCACCGCCGTGACTTCGATCATTGGCTTTACCGAACTGACCAAGACCGGCGGAATGCTCGCCAACGCCACGTTCGAGCCGTTCATGGTCTATGGCCTGGTCGCCCTCGGTTACTTCCTGCTCTGCTACCCCTTGTCCCTCAGTGCGCGCTACCTGGAAAGGAGACTGCATGCCTCTGCTTAGAATTACCGCCCTGCATAAATACTACGGCGATCATCACGTGCTCAAAGGCATCGACCTGAGCGTCGAGGAAGGCCAGGTGGTAGCGATCATCGGCCGCAGCGGCTCGGGCAAATCCACCTTGCTGCGCACCCTCAATGGCCTGGAGTCGATCAACGACGGCGTGATCGAAGTCGACGGCGAATACCTTGATGCCGCCCGCGCCGACCTGCGCAGCCTGCGACAGAAAGTCGGAATGGTGTTCCAGCAATTCAACCTGTTCCCGCACCTGACGGTGGGCGAGAACGTGATGCTCGCGCCGCAAGTTGTTCAAAAAGTGCCCAAGGCCAAGGCGGCCGAGCTGGCGCGACAGATGCTGGAACGGGTCGGGCTTGGGGAGAAATTCGATGCCTTCCCCGACCGGTTGTCCGGCGGCCAGCAGCAACGGGTGGCGATTGCCCGCGCGCTGGCGATGTCGCCGAAAGTGCTGCTGTGCGACGAAATCACCTCGGCCCTGGACCCGGAACTGGTCAATGAAGTGCTCAGCGTCGTGCGGCAACTGGCCAAGGAAGGCATGACGCTGATCATGGTCACCCACGAAATGCGTTTCGCCCGGGAAGTGGGCGACAAACTGGTGTTCATGCACCAAGGCAAGGTGCATGAGGTGGGTGATCCCAAGGTGCTGTTCGCCGATCCGCAGACCGCGGAGCTGGCGAACTTCATCGGGACCGTCGAGCCGGCCTGATTTTCTCAGCCAAGGAACACTCTGTGGCGAGGGGATTTACCCCCGTTGGGCTGCGAAGCGGCCCCCAAACCAGGCAACTCGGCGTGCCAGGATGATTGAGTTCACAGCTTTAGGGCTGCTGCGCGGCCCAGCGGGGATAAATCCCCTCGCCACAAGAGCACCCTGCAAGCTGCTCTGGCTCAAGGGTTTGGTTCAGGTGCGTTGGCGTAAGCGGTCGATCGTGGCAGGATGGCGAGGTTATCGACCGAGACTTTTTGACCATGCCGCAATCCCAAGCCAAGAATCTGTCCCTGATCGCCGCCATCGACCTGGGCTCCAACAGCTTCCACATGGTCGTCGCCAAGGCCCAGAACGGGGAAATCCGCATTCTTGAGCGGCTCGGCGAAAAGGTCCAACTGGCCGCCGGCATCGACGAAGAACGCCAGCTGAGCGAAGAATCCATCCAGCGCGGGCTCGATTGCCTCAAGCGGTTTGCCCAACTGATCAACGGCATGCCCCTGGGCGCGGTGCGGATCGTCGGCACCAACGCCCTGCGCGAGGCGCGCAACCGTGGCGAATTCATCCGTCGCGCCGAAGAGATCCTCGGCCACCCGGTGGAAGTCATCTCCGGTCGTGAAGAAGCCCGCCTGATCTACCTTGGCGTCTCCCACACCCTGGCCGACACCCCGGGCAAGCGCCTGGTGGCGGACATCGGTGGTGGCAGTACCGAATTCATCATCGGCCAGCGCTTCGAACCGCTGCTGCGCGAAAGCCTGCAGATGGGCTGCGTCAGCTACACCCAGCGTTATTTCCGCGACGGCAAGATCACCCCGGCCCGCTACGCCCAGGCCTACACCGCGGCGCGCCTGGAAATCATGAGTATCGAACACGCCCTGCACCGCCTGACCTGGGACGAAGCCATCGGCTCCTCCGGGACCATTCGCGCCATCGGCCTGGCGCTCAAGGCTGGCGGCCACGGTACTGGCGAGGTCAACGCCGAAGGCCTGGCCTGGCTCAAGCGCAGGGTGTTCAAGCTCGGTGAAGCGGACAAGATCGATTTCGAAGGCATCAAGCCCGACCGCCGGGCGATTTTCCCGGCGGGCCTGGCGATCCTCGAAGCGATTTTCGACGCCCTCGAACTGCAGCGCATGGACCACTGCGAGGGTGCTCTGCGCGAAGGCGTGCTCTACGACCTGCTGGGGCGTCATCATCACGAAGACGTACGTGAGCGCACCCTGGGCTCGCTCATGGAGCGTTATCACGTCGACCTGGAGCAGGCCGCACGGGTCGAACGCAAGGCACTGCATGCCTTCGACCAGGTGGCCGATGACTGGGACTTGAACGACGGGGTCTGGCGCGAACTGCTGGGCTGGGCCGCCAAGGTCCATGAAGTGGGCCTGGACATTGCCCACTATCACTACCACAAGCATGGCGCCTACCTGATCGAGCACTCCGACCTGGCGGGCTTCTCCCGGGAAGACCAGCAGATGCTCGCGCTATTGGTGCGCGGCCATCGGCGCAACATTCCCAAGGATAAATTCGCCGAGTTCGGCGATGACGGCATCAAGCTGATTCGCCTGTGCGTGCTGCTGCGCTTTGCGATCCTGTTCCACCACATCCGTGGCACCCAGGAAATGCCCCAGGTCGCCCTGCATGCCGACGGCGATCAACTGGACGTGATGTTCCCCGACGGGTGGCTGGAAGAAAACCAGCTGACCCAGGCCGACTTCGCCCAGGAAGCCGAGTGGCTGACACGGGTCGGGATTGTGCTGAACATTCACTGAGCCCCGCTACAACACAGATCTATTGTGGCGAGGGGATTTATCCCCGTTGGGCCGCGAAGCGGCCCCAAAGAGTTGGAAGGTAATCAACCTGACACAACTGGCTGGCAGGTTTCAGGGCTGCTTCGCAGCCCAGCGGGGATAAATCCCCTCGCCACAGATATCCTTAAACCATCAGAACTGCATCACCCCAACCTTAACGAACCGCCAACACCGGGCTGCTCAAGCGCTCGAGCAATGTCGCCTGGGCGCTGCGCGGGTTCTGGTTGCCGGTCGGCGTGTTGCGGATGTAACGGCCATCCGACTGCAGGCTCCAGCTGTGGGTGTTGTCGGTGAGGTAGCTTTCCAATTCCTTCTTGACCCGCAGGATCAGCTTCTTGCCTTCCACCGGGAAGCAGGTCTCGACCCGCTTGTCGAGGTTGCGCTCCATCCAATCGGCGCTGGACAGGAACATCTGCTCCTCCCCGCCGTTGAGGAAGTAGAACACCCGGGTATGCTCCAGGAACCGCCCGATGATCGAGCGTACATGGATGTTGTGGGACACCCCCGGGATGCCCGGCCGCAGGCAGCACATGCCCCGCACCACCAGGTCGATGCGCACGCCCGACTGGCTGGCCTTGTACAACGCGCGGATGATCTTCGGATCGGTCAGCGAGTTGAACTTGGCAATGATGTGGGCCGGCTTGCCGTCCAGGGCGAACTGCGTCTCCCGGGCGATCATGTCGAGCATGCCCTTTTTCAAGGTGAACGGCGCGTGCAGCAGTTTCTTCATGCGCAGGGTCTTGCCCATGCCGATCAACTGGCTGAACAGCTTGCCGACGTCTTCGCACAAGGCATCGTCGGAGGTCAGCAGGCTGTAGTCGGTGTACAGGCGGGCGTTGGCGGCGTGGTAGTTGCCGGTGCCCAAGTGGGCGTAACGCACGATCTCACCGGCCTCACGGCGCAGGATGAGCATCATCTTGGCGTGGGTCTTGAAGCCGACCACGCCATAGATCACCACCGCGCCGGCCGCTTGCAGGCGGCTGGCCAGTTGCAGGTTGGATTCTTCGTCGAAGCGGGCGCGCAATTCGATCACCGCGGTGACTTCCTTGCCGTTTCGCGCCGCATCCACCAGGGCATCGACGATTTCCGAGTTGGCGCCGCTGCGGTACAGGGTCTGGCGCACCGCCAGGACGTGAGGGTCCTTGGCGGCCTGGCGCAGCAGGTCGACCACCGGCGTGAACGACTCGAACGGGTGCAACAGCAGGATGTCCTGCTTGCTGATCACGCTGAAAATGTTCTCGCTGTTTTGCAACAGTTTCGGGATCTGCGGCGTGAACGGCAGGTATTGCAGTTCCGGGTGACTGTCCAGGCCGGTGATGCTGAACAGTCGGGTCAGGTTGACCGGACCGTTGACCTGATACAGCTCGGTCTCGTGCAGGTTGAACTGCTTGAGCAGGTAGTCGGACAGGTGTTTCGGGCAGGTGTCGGCCACCTCCAGGCGCACCGCATCGCCGTAGCGACGGGAGAACAGCTCGCCGCGCAGGGCGCGGGCCAGGTCTTCGACGTCCTCGGTGTCCACCGACAGGTCGGCGTTACGCGTCAGGCGGAACTGATAGCAGCCCTTCACCTTCATGCCCTGGAACAGGTCATCGGCGTGGGCGTGGATCATCGACGACAGGAACACATAATTGTCGCCGGGGCCGCCGACATCTTCCGGCACACGGATGATGCGCGGCAACAGGCGCGGCGCCGGAATGATCGCCAGGCCGGAATCGCGACCGAAGGCGTCGATGCCCTCCAGTTCGACGATGAAGTTCAGGCTCTTGTTGACCAGCAGCGGGAACGGGTGCGTCGGATCGAGACCGATCGGCGTGATGATCGGCGCGATCTCGTCGCGGAAATAGCGGCGCACCCAGGTCTTGATCTTGGTGTTCCAGTAGCGCCGGCGGATGAAGCGCACCTGGTGCTTTTCCAGCTCCGGCAGCAGGATGTCGTTGAGGATCGCGTATTGCCGGTCCACATGGCCGTGGACCAGCTCGCTGATGCGAGCCAGGGCCTGGTGCGGTTGCAAGCCGTCGGCACCCGCCTGTTCACGGGCGAAGGTGATCTGTTTCTTCAGGCCGGCGACGCGGATTTCGAAGAACTCATCCAGGTTGCTGGAAAAGATCAGCAGGAATTTCAGCCGTTCCAACAGCGGATAGGACTCGTCCAGCGCCTGCTCCAGCACGCGGATGTTGAACTGCAGTTGCGACAGCTCGCGATGGATGTACAGGCTGCTGTCATCCAGGTTCGGAACGGCAATCGCCGGTGCCGGGGCGGGCTCGATGACGGCCGGGGGAGCGGGCTCCAGCTCCGGCGGTGTTTCGGCAACTTGCTCGACCACGGGTTGAGCGTCTTTTACGGCAACTTCGGAGAGTCCTTCGGTATTCATCGCAAGTTCCTGGGAGGCTATTTCTGCTCTCGTAACAATTGGGCGGCGCGCACGGCAAAGTAAGTCAGGATGCCATCGGCACCTGCGCGTTTGAAAGCGGTCAAGGACTCCAGGATCACCCCTTCGCCCAACCAACCGTTCTGGATCGCGGCCATGTGCATGGCGTACTCGCCGCTGACCTGATAAACAAAGGTCGGCACTTTGAATTCGTCTTTGACCCGGCAAAGAATGTCGAGGTAGGGCATGCCAGGCTTGACCATGACCATGTCTGCACCCTCTGACAAGTCAGCCGCCACTTCGTGCAAGGCTTCCTGACTGTTGGCCGGGTCCATCTGATAAGAGGCCTTGTTGGCCTTGCCCAGGTTCAGGGCCGAGCCGACCGCATCGCGGAACGGGCCGTAATAGGCGCTGGCGTACTTGGCCGAATAGGCCATGATCCGCACGTTGACGTGACCGGCCACCTCGAGGGCTTCGCGGATCGCCTGGATGCGCCCGTCCATCATGTCCGAGGGGGCCACCACCTGGGCACCGGCCTCGGCGTGGGACAGCGCCTGCCTGACCAGTGCATCGACGGTAATGTCGTTCTGCACGTAGCCCTCTTCATCGAGGATGCCGTCCTGGCCATGGGTGGTGAACGGGTCCAGCGCCACGTCGGTGATCACCCCCAGCTCCGGGAAACGCGCACGCAGGGCACGGGTGGCACGCTGGGCAATGCCCTCCGGGTTCCAGGCCTCGGCAGCGTCCAGGGACTTGAGGGCCGGCGGGGTCACCGGGAACAGGGCCAGCGCCGGAATGCCCAGCTCGACCCAGTGGGCGGCTTCTTCGAGCAGCAGGTCGATGGTCAGGCGTTCCACCCCGGGCATCGACGCCACCGCTTCGCGACGGTTCTCACCGTCCAGCACGAATACCGGCAGGATCAGGTCATCGGTGGTCAGCACGTTTTCACGCACCAGCCGACGAGAGAACTCATCACGGCGGTTGCGACGCAGGCGGGTAGCAGGGAACAGACGATTGGCGGGGGTAAAGCTCACGGCAGACTCCTGAGCCCGCAGACGGGCGAGCGTGACAGTTATAAGCGGACATTATGACGAACGTGTGACAGTTGTGCTAAGGCGCGACCGGTAGTCGCAGTCATTGTCTTCTGTAGGAATTGTTCACGTCGAGACACATTTCGATACTTTCCTGAATGTGCCTGAAGGGTTAGGCTGCGCGTTCATTTCGCCAGCACCCAGACAATGCTCCAACAATTTCTGCATGACTTCGGCTACTTGGCCTTGTTTATCGGCACGTTCTTCGAAGGCGAAACCATCCTCGTGCTCGCAGGTTTCCTGGCGTTCCGTGGCTATATGGACATCAACCTGGTAGTGGTCGTGGCTTTCTGCGGCAGCTACGCGGGCGATCAGCTGTGGTATTTCCTGGGACGCAAGCACGGCCGCAAGCTCCTGGCGCGCAAGCCGCGTTGGCAGTTGATGGGGGATCGCGCGCTGGAGCACATCCGCCGGCATCCAGACATCTGGGTGCTGAGCTTCCGCTTCGTCTATGGCCTGCGCACGGTGATGCCGGTGGCGATCGGCCTGTCAGGCTACCCGCCGGGCCGCTACCTGCTGCTCAACGGCATCGGCGCGGCGATCTGGGCCACGGCCCTGGCCGCTGCCGCGTATCACTTCGGCGCCGTGCTGGAAGGCATGTTGGGCAGCATCAAGAAATATGAGCTGTGGGTACTCGGCGCGCTGCTGGTGCTGGGCCTGGTCCTGTGGTTGCGCCGACGCATCAAGAATGCGCGGCTGGCCAGGAAAGTCCTAGAAGCCGAACGCCTGGAACAAGCCAGGTCCGACGCACCTACGACGCCAACCGAGTAAAGCGGCTGCGGCAGCAATACAGCCCGATGCCACTGAGCAGGCTGTAGCTGAGCAGCCCGACCCAGGCCACAGCGCTGGCCGGCCACACCCCGGCCAAGGGCGCCAGCCACACCAGCGGCAGGTTCGAGGCCAGCCGCAACAGCTCCAGTTTCAGTGCCCACGGGCGATTCTCCAGGGCCACGCCCAACACGAACAGACCGAACGCCACCGCGCCCCACCCCAGCACCAGGGCGGCGACCGGCAGGCTGCTTTCAAGGTTCATCAAATAACTGCCCAAGGCAATGTAGACGCAGAACTGCAGCCCCACGTACCACTGCTGGCGCGGGTCCAGCGGCACGGTGAATTTGCGGAACTGGCTCAGGTCGGGCTTGCTCAACGGGTACTGGGCCGCGACGTCCGCCGGACGCCAACCAGTGGGCATGAACCAGATCCGCAGCTTGTCCCACCAGCGCCCGGTCCGTCGCGCATCGGCCCACAGCTGTGCATAGAACTGCAGGTTGGCCCACAACGGATTCCAACTCGCCAGCGGCGTGGTCACGCCAAAAATCACCGGCTCGTTATCGTCTTCTTCTTGGAAGGTGCCAAATAGACGGTCCCAAATAATGAACACCCCGCCGTAGTTGCGATCCATGTAGAGAGGGTTCTGTGCATGGTGGGCACGATGATTGGACGGCGTCACGAAACACCACTCCAGCCAGCCGAGCTTGGGGATGTGCTGGGTGTGGACCCAGAACTGGTACAGCAGATTCAACGCCGCGACGCTGACGAAGACCACCAGCGGCACGCCCAGTACGGCAAGCGGGACGTAGAAGATCCAGCTCAACAGGAACCCGGTGCTGGTCTGGCGCAACGCGGTGGACAGGTTGTAGTCCTCGCTTTGGTGGTGAACCGAATGGGCGGCCCAGAGGATGTTGCGCTCATGGCCCATGCGATGCAGCCAGTAGTAACAGAGGTCGTAGAGCACGAAGGCGAACACCCAGGTCCAGGCCCGGTCGGCAGGCAGTTCGATGACGGCCAGGTGTTTCAGCGCAAAGGCGTAGGTCAGCAGCCCCACGCCCTTGGTCAACAGGCCCGTGGTGGTCGACAGCACGCCGGTGCTCAAGCTGTTGATCGCGTCCGCCACGCGGTAGTGGCTCACACCCCGCCAGCGATCGGCCAGCAACTCGACGGCGATCAGCACGAAGAAGAACGGCACGGCATACAGGATGAAGTTCATGACGCAACCCGGGCACGCAAGGCAAGGAGATAGTCGGCAGATTAGGTGTAGCTGCCCGATCCCCCTATGGCAACGAGTGACAAATTAGTAGACATTTAACGCCATGAATCTGGAGAAAAGCCCATGAGCAAAAAAATTGCAGTGATCCTTTCCGGCTGTGGCGTATATGACGGCGCCGAGATCCACGAAAGCGTGATCACCTTGCTGCGTCTCGACCAGCGCGGGGCGCAGGTCCAGTGCTTCGCCCCCAACATTGCCCAGTTGCATGTGATCAATCACCTGACCGGCGAGGAAATGCCCGAGAGCCGCAACGTGTTGGTGGAGTCGGCGCGAATCGCCCGGGGCAACGTGAAGGATTTGCGTGAAGCCAGGGTCGAGGATTTCGACGCCTTGATCGTACCCGGTGGTTTTGGCTCGGCGAAAAACCTCTCCAACTTTGCCGTCGAAGGCGCCGGCTGCACCGTACAGCCAGAGGTCCTGGCCTTGACCGAAGCCTTTGCCGAGGCGGGCAAACCGGTCGGGCTGATCTGCATCTCCCCGGCCCTGGCGGCCAAAATCTATGGCCCGGGGGTGACGTGCACCATCGGCAACGACCCGGACACGGCGGCAGCCGTGGGCAAAATGGGCGGCACTCACGAAGACTGCGCGGTCACCGACATCGTCGAAGACCGCGCGCGCAAACTGGTCAGCACCCCGGCCTACATGCTGGCGCAGAACATCAGCGAAGCGGCTTCAGGCATCAACAAACTGGTGGACCGGGTGCTGGAGCTGACGCACGAGAATGACTCCTGACACCAGCGCCATCCTTGTGGGAGCGGGCTTGCTCGCGAAGGCGTCGGTTCAGTTGGCATCTCTGTCGGCTGACACACCCCCTTCGCGAGCAAGCCCGCTCCCACAAGGGGTCCAGGCAAGATTTAAGAGGCTCGGGCCAAGCGCGTCAGTATCCGGTCCAAAGCATTGGCAAACCCCTGCTTGTCTCGCTCGCTGTACGCGGCCGGGCCACCGCCCATATGGCCCTGCTCGCGCAAATCGGTGAACAGGTTTCGCACCGCCAGCCGCTCACCCATGTTTTGCGCATCGAACTCCTTGCCTCGCGGGTCCAGGGCCGCGACGCCCTTCTTCACCAACCGATCAGCCAGGGGCACGTCGCTGCAGATCACCAGCTCGCCCGGCACGGCGTGTTCCACCAAGTAGTCGTCCGCCGCGTCGGGGCCGCTGGGCACCACGATCAATTTTACACAGGCCAGGGCCGGCTTGATCTGCGGTTGACCAGCCACCAGCACCACCTCGAACCGGCGCTTCAGGGCGAACTTGACCACCAGCTCCTTCGCCGCCTTGGGGCAGGCATCGGCGTCGATCCATATGCGCATTGGGGTTGTTCCTCTTTTCAAATGCATCGCGAGCAAGCTCGCTCCCACAAGGACAGCCTACATCCTGTGGGAGCTTGCTCGCGATCATGAGCGCAGCGAATGCTGTCAGGAAACCTGGACCCGACGCTTCTCCGCTACCCAACTGCGCCCATACAGCACCACGATCGCCAGGATCGCCACCACTTGAGCGGCCAGCGAATAGGCATCGGCATGAATGCCCAGCCAGTCGAAGTCGAAGAACGCCACCGGGTGGGTGCCGAAGATCCCGGCTTCCTGCAACGCCTTCACGCCATGGCCGGCAAACACTACCGACAGTGCGCACAGCAACGCGGCGTTGATGCTGAAGAACAGCGCCAGCGGCAGTTTCGCCGAGCCGCGCAGGATCACCCAGGCCAGCCCCACCAGCAGCACCAGCGCCGTCGCGCCGCCGGCCAGCACTGCGTCATGCCCGGCAGGACCCGCTTGCAACCACAGGGTTTCGTAGAACAGGATCACTTCGAACAGTTCACGATAGACCGAGAAGAACGCCAGGATCGCAAAACCAAACCGACCACCGCCGCCCACCAGGCTGCTCTTGATGTAATCCTGCCAGGCCGCCGCGTGACGACGGTCGTGCATCCAGACCCCCAGCCACAACACCATCACACTGGCGAACAACGCCGTCGCGCCCTCGAGCAGCTCGCGCTGGGCGCCGCTGACGTCGATCACATACGCCGCCAGCCCCCAGGTCGCCAGGCCGGCCAGCAGCGCCAGGCCCCAACCGACGTTGACGCTGCGCACCGCCGACTGCTGGCCGGTATTGCGCAGGAACGCCAGGATCGCCGCCAGCACCAGGATCGCTTCCAACCCTTCACGCAGCAGGATCAGCAACCCCGAGATGTAGCTCAGCGACCAGCTCAAGCCATCGCCACCCAGCAGGCCGGCGGACTCCTTCAGCTTGGCCTTGGCCACGTCCAGGCGCTGTACGGCCTGCTCCACCGGCAAACCGTCCTGCAACGACTGACGGTAGGCCATCAGGGCCTTTTCGGTGTCCTTGCGCACATTGGCATCGACGTTGTCCAGCGAGCTTTCCACCAGCTCGAAACCTTCCAGGTAAGCCGCTACCGACAGGTCATAGGCTTGGTCGTGGTCACCGGCGCGATACGCCGCGATACTTTTGTCCAGGGTGGCGGCCGTGTAGTCGAGCAACTGCGCCGGGCCACGTTGTACCTGCGGCGGCTGGGCACGCTGGGCACGGAATGTCGCCGCCGCTGCGGGGCCTTGCGCCGCGAGCACTTCGGCCGGGGTCTGGCGCGCCAGGTCAGCGAGATTGAAGACCTGTTCGCCTTTGGCCGCTGCCGGGTCGGCGCTGAAGCTGGCGATGTAGGTTGCCAGGTCCCAGCGCTGACGGTCGTCGAGCTGATCGGCGAAGGCCGGCATGTCGGTGCCTTCGATGCCCATGCCGAGGGTGTTGTAGATCGCGTAGAGACTCAGGCGATCCAGGCGCTGGGCGTCGCGCAAGTTGGCGGGCGGCGGTTCCAGGCCAACACCGGCAGGACCGTCGCCGACACCGTTGGCGCCGTGGCACACCGAGCAATTCTGCGCATACAGCGGCGCGCCGCGGGTGGGGTCGGGCGTGATGACCGGTGCCTGGCTGACTTCATACGCTACCGCCAGCTTGGCCCCCAGTTGCCGCGCCAGGCGCGCAACATCGCCGCCGTCCTGGCGCTGGGTGATCGCCGTGCGCAAGGTGCCGATGCCCTGGACCAGCTCAGTCCTTTCCGGCTTGGCCGGCAACCCGGCGACCAACCCTTCCAGCGCCTGGGTAAATTCCAGCTGCTCGCGGTACTCCGCCTCGTCGATGACCTTGCCCGCCTCGACCGTCGCCGGGTAATCCGCCCCGATGTAATCCAATAAATGCAGCGCCTGGGGGGCACTCTCGAGGGGGTCGGCCTGCAGCGCAGTGCTGCACAAAGCAAGCAATGGCAGTACAAGCCAGGCCAGGAAACGGTACGGCGCAGTCATGAATGACTCTCAGTTGGTAATAAGAAGTAACACATTGTTCACTTCCAATGGCTTCGGCTCAAGGGTGGATGTGGCTTGGGAGCCGATTTTCATCGGATTTTCATGCTTTGGCGGTGATGTCACAAAAACAGCATTTAGGAATTGAAAAGCCATTACATAGCCAAGCGCCATGTTTATAATCCCGCCGCCTTCTTATCATCAGATGGCATAAAAGCTCCTCTTCTTATGAGGAACCGACAGCGTAGCGACGCTTGTCCGTGGGATCGCCCCAGCCCGACCCGCACACCCCGGCTGCTATCAGGGAAGAAAATGTTCATGGCATCCCGTGCCGTTCTTTCGGTCGCCCTCGGCGCGATCACCTTGTTGTCCGGCTGTTCGGCCTTTCGCAACTATGACAGCGAATTGGCCCAGACCAACCAGCAGTTGGCGTCCGGCAATGTCGACGGCGCGTTGACCCTGCTGGAAAAGAACAACTCCAGCCAAGACAAGGACCTGCTGTATTACTTCGAGAAAGGTGAGCTGCTGCGCGCCAAGGGCGACTTGTCCGGCAGCCAGACCGCCTGGAGCAGCGCCGACCAACAAGTGGCCCAGTGGGAAGATGCGGTCAAGCTCGACACGGCCAAGTACCTGGCCCAGTTCGGCAGTTTCCTGGTCAACGATAAAGTCCGCCGCTACGAAGGCTACGACTACGAAAAGGTCATGCTGACCACCCAGATGGCCCTGAACCTGCTGGCGGTGAATGACTTCGACGGCGCGCGGACCCAGATCAAGAAGACCCACGAACGCGAAGCGGTGATCGCCGACCTGCGGGACAAGGAATACCTCAAGCGCGAGGAAGAAGCCGAGAAACAAGGGGTCAAGACCGAGTACAAGGACCTCCAGGGTTACCCGGTGGCCAGCCTCGACGCCCCGGAAGTGGTCAGCCTCAAGAACAGTTACCAGAGCGCGTTCAGCCATTACCTGGCCGGTTTTGTCTACGAAGCCCTGGGTGAAAAGGACCTGGCCGCACCGGGTTATCGCAAGGCCGCCGAACTGCGCCCCAACACACCGTTGCTGGAGCAGGCCCTGCGTGACCTCGACAAGCCCGCCGCCAAGAGCGACGACAGCGACATCCTGATCGTGGTGCAGAGTGGCCTGGCACCGTCCCGGGACTCGATCCGCATTCCCTTGCCTTTGCCAATCAGCGGCAACCTGGTCATCACGCCGTTGTCGTTCCCCCTGATCAAGCCTGACACCTCCACGGCCACCTTCGGCCAGATCGGTGTCGACGGCCGTCAGTTGGACCTGACCCAACTCAACAGCACCACCGCCATGTCCCGTCGGGCCCTGCGCGACGACATGCCGGGCATCATCCTGCGCACCACCGTGCGCGCCGTCACCCGTGGTGTGGCGCAAAAGCAGATCAACGAAACCAATCCCCTGGCCGGCCTGGCCGTCGGCCTCACCTCGGCGGTATTCGAAGGGGCCGACACCCGGACCTGGCGCACCCTGCCCGACTACACCCAGGTGGTGCGCCTGCGCCTGAAGAAAGGCGAGCACCAGGTCACCTTGCCAAGTGCCGTGGGCGGCTCGGTGGTCAAGGTCACCGTCGACCAGCGCTACCAGGTCATCAGCCTTCGCGCCGTGGGTAACCAGGTGTTCGCCGGCGGCCTCGCGGCCCAGGTGATGCCGAGCGCCAACCCGACCGCCATTGCCCTCAAGCAACCTTAAGAACGGAGTCTTGTTCACATGCGTTTAAAAATGATCGCCGTCGGCGCCCTGGCCTTGCTGGCCGGTTGCGCCACCCCGCCGCCTCCGGAGCCGGGCAGCGCCGCCAGCAAGGTCGTGGCGATGGGCAAGACCAAGAACATCGTGGTCGGCGCCATGCGCGTGGCCCGGGAAAACGGCTACATGACCGTCAATGTCCAGTTGAGCAACACCAGCTACAACAACAAGACGATGTACTACCGCTTTGCCTGGTTGGGGCCGGAAGGTTTTCCGATCGCCGAGGAAGAAACCTGGAAAAGCCTGACGCTGTACGGCGAACAGACCAGCTTCCTGCCGGCCATCGCCCCGACACCCAAGGCCGTGGATTTCCGTTTGGAAATCAATACCCCTTGAGCCTGATCCCGGTCGGTCAAGCCAACACCAGACCTGTGGCGAGGGGATTTATCCCCGCTGGGCTGCGCAGCAGCCCTCAAACCGACGGACTCGGTATGTCAGGTAGATTTCATTCAGTTTTTTGGGGCTGCTACGCAGCCCAACGGGGGATAAATCCCCTTGCCACAAAAACCCTTTATGCAGCAATTTGAGAGCACCCACATGTTCGTACGCATTTCATCCCTCGCCCTCGCCGCCCTGCTGGTCAGCGGCTGTGCCAACAACTCGCCGGTCCTGGGCAACAAGAACATCAGCTACGGCGATACCAAGGCCGTGGAAACCGTGACCAACGAGTTCGGCTCCACCGACCTGCAAATGATCGCCGAGTCCATGACCCGCTCCCTGGCCCAGTCCGGCATCCTGCAGGGCCGCCCGGTGGTCCAGGTCTATGACGTGAAGAACAAGACCAGCGAATACATCGACACCCGCGAAATCACCACCAGCATCAAGACCCAACTGATGAAGACCGGTGCCGCTCGTTTCGCCAGCGACAACACCGCCATGGACAGCCAGGTCGACCAGCTCAAGCTGCAGAACCAGAGCGGCCTGTACAAGAAAAGCACCGTGGCCAAGACCGGCAACATGATCGCGGCCAAGTACCGCCTCGAGGGCTCCATCAGCTCGATCGTCAAGCGCAGCAGCGACTACAAGGACGTCTTCTACAAATTCAGCCTGCAATTGATCGACGTCGAGAGCGGTCTGGCCGAGTGGATGGACGAAAAAGAAATCCGCAAGACCACGGAGCGCTAAGCCATGCGCACATGGATAGGCATCATGGCCCTGGCCTGCGCATTCAGCGCGCAGGCAGCCCCAAAAGTCGCGGTGACCGACCTGGCGTACCAGGAGCGGGTGGAGGAATACATCCACACCGTTTCAGCGCAGAGCAACTTCCAGGCGAACCCCTACAGTGCCAGCGCTTCCTCGAGCTACGACGAGATGGAAGCCACCAGCAGCTACATCGAGCAGGGCGAACTGCGCAAGTTCACGGGTGACATCAAGGGCGAGATCCTGCGCAGCGGGATGTTCCAGCTGACCCAGGGCACGCCTCACACGGCGGCGTCCAATGGCGACGTCTATGACGTCATCAAGCGCATCAAGGCCGGGAACTTCAAGGGTGCCGACTACGTGCTGTTCGGCACGGTGTCGGACATCGACTTCACCCGCGACATCAACGAACTGGCCAACACCGACAGCTACTCGGCCGTGCTGGCGCTGACCCTGGTGGCGGACTTCAGCCTGATCAACACCAAGACCTACGAAATCACCTCGGCCTTTACGGCCATGGGCGAAGGCCAGGACACCAAGTTGTTGAACCACCGGGACGTGCGCATCAGCCTCAACCGTCCACGGGTGGTGCGCGAAGTGTCCAAGGCCCTGGGTGAAGACGTGGCGCGGCAGCTGAGTGAACAACTCGGCGGCCCGAGCAACCAACAGCCCGGCGAGCCGATGCAGCGCAATAACCTGCCCCGGGATACCGCGCCGGTGATCCTGCGCTGAGCCACACCGTCGGGTAGCTCTTCAGCTGCTTCTGTGGCGAGGGGATTTATCCCCGCTCGAGTGCGTAGCGCTCGCAGAATTCTTGGGGCTGCTTCGCACCCCAGCGGGGATAAATCCCCTCACCACAGGTTTTGCTTTACACCGCAGCCTTGCGAATCGTCGCGAGCAAACCCGCCGCGCCAATGAACATACCCGCGAAGGCGCGGTTCATCCGCCGTTGCTGCTTCGGTGTGCGCAACAGGCGCAGGACCTTGGACGCCAACCCGGTGTACCCGGCCATGACGATGAGATCGACGACGATCATTGTGACGCCCAGGATCAGGTATTGCGGGATCAACGGTGCGTGGGGATTGATGAACTGCGGCAACACCGCCAGCATGAATACCAACGCCTTGGGGTTGCTGACGTTGACCAGAAAGCCGCGAAACACCAGTGCCAGGGGCTTGCCGATGGGCCGCGGGGCCGCGTCATCAGTCATGTCACCGGGGATGGCTCGCCACTGTTTGACCCCCAGGTAGACCAGATAGGCCACGCCGAACCACTTGATCGCATAGAACGCGGTGGCCGACGCCGTGAGGATCGCGCCAACACCGGCGGCGACGATCACGATTTGCAGCGCCAGGCCCAATTGCAGGCCCAGGGCATTCCAGTAACCGCGCCAAAAACCGTAGCGCAAGCCACTGGACATCGATGCAATGGCGCCGGCGCCCGGGGAAAGACTGATCACCCAACAGGCGGCGAAAAACGCCAGCCATGTTTCCAACACCATTGCACACCTCGGCTCGGATTCGTCGAAAACGACTAAGCTAATGCGCCGCCGCAGGATTGACCATCGCTTTTTTGCAAAAAAAAGCCAATCGGCGAGGCCAGGTTATTCGACGAACCCACCCACCGGAAAGGCTTCGCTGCCACGCCAGCGCCGTACCGAACGCTGGAAGAACAGGCTGTTGGGCACTTGCACCATGGCGCTGCCGGTGCCGAGTTCCTCGGGTTCGATCAGCGTGGTGTACAGCAGATTGATCGCCACCACGCGCCCTTTGATGCCGGGCTTGTCGGTGGTATCCACCAACTCGACCACATCGCCCAGGCGAAACGGTCCGACGGTGTAGATCAACACGGCGCAGAACAGGTTGGACAGCACGCTCCAGATGGCGAAGAAAGCCACCGCTGCCACCGCGACAAAACCCGACAGAGCCGTCCACAGCACCGTGGCCGAGACGCCCAGGCGTTCGAGCACCACCAGCACCGCAGTCCCCATGATCAGCCAGCGCAGCACGCCCCGCAGGATAATCACCAGTTGGGGTGGGAGCGGGTAACGCTCACCCAGGCCCGTGAGCGCACGCGCGACGAAGCGCTGCGAGACATAACCGGCCACCAGGATCAACAGGATTTGCACACCGAGCCAGATCGGCTCGATCCACATGACAGGGACAGGCAACGCCAACGCTTCCATCAGGACAAGGCCTCCAGCTCCGCTTGCAGGTTTTCCAGCAGTTCCAGCGCTTGCATCCACGCCTCCTCGATCTCCGCTTCCCGAACCTTCAGCCTGGCCTGCTCGGCCAGCAGGTCACGCAACTCATCCTTGCGCGCCGCCTCGTAGAGACCACTGTCGCCCAGGCTGGTTTCGATTTTCTGCAGTTTTTCATGCAGCTTGCCCAGCTCGGCTTCGAGCTTGTCGGCCTCGCGCTTGTGCGGCGCCAGTTGCTGGCGCAATGCGGCGGCGGCCTGGCGCTGGGCCTTTTTGTCGGTCTTGTCCGGGTTGACCGGCGTGCTGCTGACCGGCGCGTTGCGCTGGCGGTACTCCACCAGCCAACGGGCATAGTCTTCCAGGTCACCGTCGAACTCCTCGACCTTGCCGTCGGCCACCAGGAAGAAATTATCCGTGGTGCTCTTGAGCAAATGCCGATCGTGGGACACCACCAGTACCGCGCCACTGAATTCCTGCAAGGCCATGGTCAGGGCCAGGCGCATTTCCAGGTCCAGGTGGTTGGTCGGTTCGTCGAGCAGCAACAGGTTCGGCCGGCCCCAGGCGATCAACGCCAGCGCCAGGCGCGCCTTTTCGCCACCGGAGAAATTCAACACCGGCTCGTCGATGCGCGCCCCGCGAAAATCGAACCCACCGAGGAAGTCGCGCAGGGTTTGCTCCCGCTCGCTTGGCGCCAGGCGTTGCAGGTGCAGCAGCGGGCTGGCCTTGGAATCCAGGGAGTCGAGCTGGTGCTGGGCGAAATAGCCAACAACGGTGTTTTCGCCTCGGGTCAAGCGTCCAGCCAATGGCTGGAGTTCGCCCGAGAGGTTCTTGATCAGGGTCGACTTACCGGCACCATTGGGGCCCAGCAGACCGATCCGCGCACCCGGGGTCAGTTGCAGCTTGACCTTCTCCAGCACGGTCTTGTCGCCATAACCCAGGCGCGCGTCGGACAGGTCGATCAACGGGCTGGAAATCTTGGTCGATTCGCGGAAGACAAAATCGAACGGTGAATCGACGTGGGCCGCCGACAGCTCTTCCATCCGCTCCAGCGCCTTGATCCGGCTCTGGGCCTGGCGGGCCTTGGTGGCCTGGGCCTTGAAGCGGGCGATGTAGCTTTCCATGTGCGCACGTTGCGCCTGTTGCCTCTCGTAGGCCTGCTGTTGCTGGGCCAGGCGTTCGGCACGGGCGCGCTCGAAGGCGCTGTAGCCACCGCGGTACAAGGTGAGCTTGCGCTGGTCGACATGGGCCACGTGATCCACCACCGCGTCGAGGAAATCGCGGTCGTGGGAAATCAGCAGCAGCGTGCCCGGGTAACCCTTGAGCCAGTCTTCGAGCCAGATGATGGCGTCGAGGTCCAAGTGGTTGGTCGGTTCATCGAGCAGCAGCAGATCCGAAGGGCACATCAGGGCCTGCGCCAGGTTCAGGCGCATCCGCCAGCCACCGGAGAAGTCCCCGACCTGGCGGTCCATCTGTTCATTGGTAAAGCCCAGGCCGGCGAGCAACTTGCGCGCGCGGGCATCGGCGGTATAGCCGTCGGCACTGTCGAGTTCCGCGTGCAGGCGGGCCTGTGCGGCACCGTCGTGGGCCGCTTCGGCTGCCGCCAGGTCACGCTGCACCTGGCGCAGGCGCAGGTCGCCATCGAGCACGTAGTCCACCGCCAGGCGATCGAGGGTGTCGACCTCCTGGCGCATGTGAGCGATACGCCAGTCGGCCGGCAGCAGGCAATCGCCCGAGTCCGGGTGCAGCTCGCCTCGCAGCAAGGCGAACAGGCTCGATTTGCCGGCGCCGTTGGCACCGATGAGGCCGGCTTTGTGGCCGGCGTGCAGGGTCAGCTCGGCGTCTTCTAGCAGACGTTGCGGGCCACGCTGTAAAGTCAGGTTCTGAAGTCGGATCATAATGGCGGCGGAGTCTACCAGCTTCGCTCGCAACTGGCGCGAGTAGCACGATGTCCCCTGACCTGTGGAGTTTTTCCCTCGACCTTTATGCCAAGCCTGGCGTAGAGCCTGCGTGCCTCACGCTACAGAGCGCCGGCATCAATGTCTGCCTGTTGCTTTGCGGGCTGTGGCTGGAACGACGCGGCGTGGCCTGCAATGAACAACGGCTGCAACAGCTTCGACAATTGACCGAGCCTTGGGAGGCAGAGGTGGTGAGGCCCTTGCGCGCGCTTCGCAGTCAATGGAAGACCGGTGCCCGGCAAGACACGGCACTCGATAGCCTGCGCGAACAGGTCAAGCGACTGGAATTGGAAGCCGAACGACGATTGCTGGAACGATTGCAGGCGGCGACCGGGAATTGGCCTGAGGAACAACCGAATGATTCAGCGCTATGGCTGCAAGGGCTGGTGACGAGTGCCGACCCAGCGAACCGCGACGCGCTGCATCAGCTGCGCGTCGCGGTGTCCGGCACTTAGGAAGCGCTGGTTGGGGTACTGCTGGTGGTCGGCGCAACGGCGGCTGGGCTGGTGGCCGAGGCCGGAGTGCTGGCGGTAGGCGCAGGTGTCGCGGTCGGGGCCGGAGTCGGTGTCGCTGGCTTGGCGGCCGGCGCAGTCGCAGGTTTTGCAGCGGCTGGCTTCTTCACGGCTGGTTTAGCGGCGGGCTTGGCGGCAGCGGGCTTGGCCGTAGCAGGCTTGGCAGCCGTTGGCTTCGCGGCAGCAGGCTTCGCAGCGGCTGGTTTGGCAGCGGGTTTAGCCGCCACTTTGGCAGGCGCTTTGGCAGCGACGGGCTTGGCAGCCGTTTTCGCAACAGGCTTGGCCGCGGCCGTTTTGGTTGCCGCAGGTTTGGCAGCAGGTTTGGCGGCAGCAGGTTTGGCAGTGGATTTTACCGCCGTTTTGGCAGCCGGCTTAGCGGCAGCGGCTTTCGTCGCGGCAGGTTTTGCGGCGGCGGTTTTAGCGGCAGGCTTGGCCACAACTTTTGCTGCAGGTTTAGCAGCGGCTTTTACAGCGGGCTTGGCAGCGGCAGGTTTAGCGGCCGCCGTTTTTGCGGCTGGCTTGGCAGCAGCAGCCTTGACGACTGGTTTTTTTGCCGCAGGTTTTGCAGCGCTGGCCGCGACGGGTTTGGCAGCCGGCTTGCTGGCCGCCTTGGCCGGTGCCTTGGCGGCAGGTTTGGCTGCGGCTTTGACCGGTGCTTTTACCACGGCGGGTTTAGCCGCCGGCTTCTTGGCCGATACAGCGGCAGGCTTGGCCGCACGAAGCGACAGCGCCTTGCCCGCAGCTTCTTGCACACGACCGACACCCTGGGCCAGTTTCAGGCTTTCCTGGGCATCACGCTTGAGTTGCAAAATGTAGGCGCGGGTTTCGGACTGACGATCCTTCAGGGCATCGAGCAGGTCTTCGAGCTCTTTCACGACATCTTTGGCCTTGGCTTGTGCCTTGGCCTTGCCAGCGGTGGCTGCGTCTTGCAATTTGGTACGCGACTTGTGCAGTTTTTCCTGCGCTTTGCCGCGTTGCTTTTCCAGTTTGGCGAGCAGTTTTTCGGCATCAGCCAGGGCTTGGGAGCAGGCGTTTTCCAGATGTTCGAGCAAGCTGCCCGAGAGTTGTTGGAGCAAGTGCAACGGAGTGTTTACAGGCTTCTTGGTGGCCGACATGGTTTACCTCCTGACTGACGTGAGTGCGGCTCATACTAGACCTCTGCTGCAACCGCCGCTAGGGCATGTTGACAGTACACAAGACGTTGCGTTGCAAGGGACGAAAAATCTTCTGCGCCAGTGCCTTGGCAATCCACCTCTACAGATATCGACACTGGCATAATTCCTCGATTCGAGGCCGGAGAGCACACATGTCGCGTCACCTGTTTTTATTCCTGTGCATGGCTTGCGCCACGGTCCAGGCCGTTGAAAAAACCAGCGCAAACGATGCCCACGATCTGGCTTATAGCCTGGGTGCCAGCCTCGGCGAACGCCTGCGCCAGGACGTGCCGGACTTGCAGATCAAAGCCTTGGTCGAAGGTTTGCAACAGGCCTACCTGGGCAAACCGCTGGCCCTGAAAGATGAACGCATCGAACAGATCCTGGCCGAGCACCAGGCGCAACTGAACGCGCCATCGACATCGCCGCAGGCCGACGCCGCGTTGAAAACCGAGCAGAAATTTCTCACTGAAGAAAAAAACCGGCCCGGGGTCCAGCAACTGGCTGACGGCATTCTGCTGACCGAAATCAAGCCGGGCCATGGCACGAAGGCCGGCCCTCACGGCAAGGTCCAGGTGCTGTATACCGGTCGATTGCCAGACGGCACCGTATTCGATTCAAACCGCCAGGCACAGTGGTTCAATCTTGACAGTGTGATCGACGGTTGGCGCAGTGCGTTGCCGCAAATGCCGGTCGGCGCGAAATGGCGGCTGGTGATTCCGTCGTCCCTGGCCTATGGCGCTGAAGGGGCCGGGGATGTGATCCCACCGTACACACCATTGGTGTTTGAAATCGAGTTGCTGGGCGCGACGACCTGACGCAGGCCCAACAAAAAACGGTGCGCAATGCGCACCGTTTTTTTCATGACCGCGAACCCTCAGGCCTGGACCGCAGCTTCTTCCTTGTGAGCGTTGTGCAGCACTTCGATCAGGCAGTCTTCCAATTCGAAACGCTCGTGCAGCAAGCCACCCAGTTCCTTGAATTTTTCCGCTACGCACTTGCCTTCATCGCACAGGTCGTTGAACGCCAGCAGCTTCTCGGTGATGACATCGATGCGCGGGTAGATCGTCTCGGCCAGTTCAAGGCCGCGCTTGTCGTTGAAGGCCTTCGCCTCGCCCGTCAGTTGTTCGTATATCTCGAAATGACCGGCAGACACATAGTCGACCAGCACACCGCAGAAATCCTGCAAGGGTCTGCGGCTTTCGCTCAGGGCTTCAGGCTTGGCACCGAGATCATCGTAGGCCCGAACCAGTTCATGACGCTCCTGCAGCCAACGATCGATCAGCAGATGCACCCCACCCCAGCGTTCCTGAGCATTCTGACAACTTTCGAGCATGGTGATTTCTTCCCTTGTGAGTCATGCCCCTTCGCAGCCTGTGCACGCCTGATGACCAGGGACAAGCCAGACACAACATGATCGAGCGGCACAATTCCAATAACACGTGCGGGCCAGATTATGCCCGCACGACAATGGCTTCAAGGTACGCAGGAGATAAAGTTCATACAAGTGTTTAATCCAGGGCCCGGGCCAGCTGCGACGTCTCGCCGCTGAGCGGTCGTACCAGAGCACTCCAGGCAAGGCGCAGCAGCAGGTAGGTCATGGCGCTGGACACCGCGAGAAAAAACAACAGGCTCCATTCGGGGATGCTCAGGTCGAACAACGTCCACGTGATATTCGCACAGTCGACGGCGCCGTCGAGGACACGATGCAACGCGCACCACCACGACCTCGTCGGGTTGAGCTGTGCGGCACAATCGGATAACGACTCGAAGGAATGGCTTTGCATCAGGACCTGACGCCACGCCAGGGTCATGCCCCCGGTCGCAAAAACCAATCCTGCGGCGCCATAGAAGAGACTGCCTCGTTGGCCTGGCCCGTGTACACACGCTACGAGGCTGTTCGCCAGGAACAGCATCAGGCACAACCGCTGCAAGACACACAGACTGCAAGGCGTCAGGCCGGCCGAATACTCCAGATAAGTGCTGATGCCCAAAGCCAGGGCGGCGGCGATGGAAGCCATGAGAAACGAGAAGCGTGAGCTGGCCAAAGACATGGCGATTCCGTAACAGAAGAGACAAGCAGTTACGGTAGAGGAAAGCCCTCGGGCCTTTCAAGGCAGCCCCGCGCAGACACTTCACCAGGGGTGTAGGGAATTCCCGACAGGTCGAAGAGGATTCGGCGCGGTCCGCTGTAGGACTTTGCTGAAGGTATGACCAAAGCCCCAAAACCGGGGCGGTATTCGCCCCTCTCATTCAAGGACAGCACTTAATTGTGGCGAGGGGATTTATCCCCGTTGGGCTGCGCAGCAGCCTCTAAAAGCCTGACATTGCAGTGGTGCGTCAGCCCCATCGAGTCCTGCCTTCCAAGGGGCTGCTGCGCAGCCCAGCGGCGATAAATCCCCTCGCCACAGCAAGCTCCCTCGCCACAAGGACTCATACATTCCCAGGAATGAGTCATGCCTTTTTAAGTGGACAACACCTGGGCCGGAACCGGCAACGGCGCGGCCAACAGGCGCTCATCCAACAGTCCCAACCCCTCCTGAAACAACTGGTTGCTGCGCTCGGCATCCCCCAACTGCGCCAGCAGGCGCGCCAGTTCGGCGCAGGCTTCGGGATTGCGCTGGGCGCGCAAACTGCTTTCCAGATAATCCCGCGCCTTGCCCCACAAGCTGTTCTGCAGGCATAGGCGCCCCAGGGTCAGCAACAGGCTCGGGTCGGCCGGGTGGTCCTTGAGCCAGCCTTCGGCCGCTTGCAACTGGCGGATCGGATCATTGCCGCGAACCAGCCCGTACAGGCGCGCCAGATGGCTGTCATAGTGACGCTTGAGCGCGCCGCGCAGCACCTCTTCGGCTTCGACCTGGGCGCCCAACTGGCGCAATTGCTCGGCATAGGCCAGCACCAGCGCCGGCTCCTGGCGCTGTGCGGAGGTCAGTTGTTGCCAGGCTCGATTGAGCGACTGCAAACCGACGCTGCCGTCCTCCTCGCGGTGGGCCGCCAGGGTCAGGTTTTCGCCCCAGGCACGCCGCTCCAGTTCAGCCAGCTCGGCCGGCGGCAGGACTTTATCCTTGCGCAGCTCCGGCAACAGCCGGATCACCGCCGACCAATCGCCGCGCTGCTGATGCAGCCGTTGCAATTGGCGCAGGACCTGGGCGTTATGGGGATGACGCTCATGCATGGCCTGCAGCGTGCTCAGTGCGCCATCCGTGTCACCCCGATCCATCTGCAATTGCGCGTGCGTCAGGGCAATGGCCAGTTCCGCCTGGGGCTGACGCTCCAGGGCGCGCTCCAGCAAACTGTCGCTTTGCTCGTAAAGCCCTTGTTCGTTGGCCGCGCGGGCGGCCCCCAGGTAATACAGCAGCGGTTGGCGCTCGGCTTCGGCGGCACGATGCAGATGGCGCTGGGCACTGGCCCAGCGACCTTCGGCCAGGTCCAACTGACCGTGTTCGATCGCCACTTGCACCCGACGACTGCGGTTGCGCCGAGACCACGGGTTGACCACGCCGCTGGACGTGGTCACCAACCCGATCAGCGCCCTCAGGCCTCGCCACACCAGCCAGAGCACCGCCACCAGGGCCAGGGTGACCCACAGGCCAGCTTCATAACGGAAGTTCTTGTACGCCACCAGCACGTAACCCGAATGCTCGGCAATCGCTACGCCCAGCAAAGCCGCGGCAGCGATGACCACGAACAGAATCACGTAGAGGCGCTTCATGGCGTGGCCTCCTGCGCGCCTGGGGCGGGCAGTGGCTTGACCGATTCCTGGGCATTGAGGTTGCGACGCTCAAGGTAGGCCTGGACGCTGCTCAGCGTGCCCGTCAGGTCCGGGGTGACCACGGTCACCGGTTGCCTGGACAGCTCGACCACGCGTTCGAGCATGATCTTGCTTTGCGGGTTGTCCTGGTTGAAGTTGTTCTTCAACACGTCCCGAGCCTCGGTCAGCGCCTGGGTGTATACCGGCGCCTGACCATTGAGGGCGGCCCATTGCGCCTGCTCCAGCGCCAGGCTCAAGGCCAGGCGCACTTGCACGAGGCTTTGTCCGGCCAGCAGCGGACGGACGTTCTCGTCGGCGTTGAAGTCGATGCGGATATAGCGCGAGATCTGGTCCCACCACTGCGCCCACCGGCTGGCACCATCGCCATCGGCGGTCAGGCCCAGCAGCGACTCTCCACGATCCTTGTACTCGGGTGCCAGTTCGGTCAGTTGCAACACCTGATCACGCAAGGCGCCCAGTTGCAGGAACAGCCCGGTACGATCCGGTTGTTCGGTGCTGCGCAGCGCAGCGAGGGTCTTGGCCAGTTGCTCGCGGGCAGCGAACGAACCGGGGTCGTTCTGTTCGCGCAGGATTTCGTCAGCGCCCTGGACCAGCGCCTGGGCACTGTCGATGTCTTGCAGGGCGGAAAGACGCAGGCTGGCCAGGCGCAACAGGTGCTCGGCCTCCGCCAGTCGCCAATCCTTGCGGCTGGCACCCAGCACGGTTTCCAGGCGCTGGTTCAGATGCTGCTGATCACCTTGCAACTGGGCCACCTGGCGCCGCCGCTCCTCCAGTTCTTCGGCCGGTGGCAATTGCGCCAGGCGCTCGCTCAGGCGTTGCTCGTTGAGCTTGAGGGTCTGGGCCTGGTCGTTCAGCGCCTGGACCTGGGCGGACTGCTGCTGGTTATTGGTTTGCAGGTGACGTACCTGCCACACGCCCCAACCGCCCACGGCAACACCGGCGGCGCCGAGCAGCAGGGCAACAATGGCCAGCCCGTTGCCGCGGCGCGGCGCCACTGGGGGCGGGGGCTCAACCGGCGCATCGATCGCTGGCTGGTCTAGATCTTCTTTTGGCAAGGCTGTTTCGCTCACGTATCCATCCTTTGCATTAGAAAACGGCACGGAGTGTTCCCGTAACGCCGCCAGCAAAGCCGCGGCATTGGCGCCACGGCAATCCACAACTGTTCGGGCCCCGGCGGCACGCGCCATCTCGGCAACCCTTGGGCTTGGAACAAACAACGGTAACCGCGCCAGGGCCGGCCACGCATCACCGGCCAGCCGCTGCAGATGCTCAAAGCCCTGCCCACTGCTGACCACCAGTGCGTTCAAGCGTTCCGCTTCGACTATCGCCGGCAACGCCCCTTCACCGTAACTGGGCAGGTGGCGGCGGTACAATTCCAGATAATCGACACTAGCACCTTGCTCGCGCAAACGCTCTGCCAGCAAGCCACGCCCGCCTTCGCCCCGCACGATCAAGATCTTGGGGTCGGGCCGCGAAACAGCCTGGCGCAAGACCAAGTGTTCCAGCAAGGCTTCGCTGTCATCGCCGTTATCGGGATAGAACACCGTGAGGCCGGCATCGGCAAGGATCTGTCCGGTGGCCGCGCCCACGCTGAACCAGGGTTGGTCTGGAGGTTGGGGCCAGTATTGGCGCAGCAGCTCGAGGCACAGGCGTGCGGCCGGCTTGCTGACCACGATCACCGCAGAGTATTGATCCAGAGCCTGAAATATCGCCCGCCCGGCATCGGACAGCGGGACCGGCTCGATATCCAGCAACGGCAAGCTGCTGCTGTAGACCCCCGCTTCGGCCAGGACAGCCGCCAGCGCCGACGACTCATCCGCCGGCCGGGTGAGCAACAGCCGCCAACCCGTCACGCGTGGCCGGCCTCGCCGTAGACCGCCTTGAGAATGTCGGCGGCGCCCTGGCTCAACAAGTCTTCAGCCACCCGCACGCCCAACGCCTCGGCATCCTGGCGCGGTGCCCGGGCTTCGGCGCTGAGCAGCCGGCCACCATTGGGATCCCCCACCAGGCCGCGCAACCAGACCTGCTCGCCTTCCAGCACGGCGTAACAGGCAATCGGCACTTGGCAGCCACCATTGAGGTGTTTGTTCAGCGCGCGTTCGGCGAAGACTCGGGTGGCGGTGTCTGTATGGTGCAGCGGCGCCAGCAGGGCGTGGATGTCGCTGTCGGCGCTGCGACACTCGATACCCACCGCCCCTTGCCCACCGGCCGGCAGGCTGTCGTCGACGCTGATGGCCGAGGTGATGCGGTCTTCGAAACCCAGGCGGATCAGGCCGGCGGCAGCAAGGATGATGGCGTCATACTCACCGGCATCGAGCTTGGCCAGACGCGTGTTGACGTTGCCGCGCAGGAAACGGATTTGCAGGTCCGGACGACGCGTCAGCAATTGGGCCTGGCGACGCAGGCTGGACGTGCCGACCACGCTCCCGGCAGGCAGCGCTTCAAGGCTGGCAAAGGTGTTGGAGACGAACGCGTCGCGTGGGTCTTCCCGCTCACAGATGCAAAACAGGCCCAGGCCTTCAGGGAAGTCCATGGGCACGTCTTTCATCGAATGCACGGCGATGTCGGCTTCGTTGTCCAGCAGCGCGGTTTCCAGCTCTTTGACGAACAGGCCCTTGCCGCCGATTTTCGACAGAGGCGAGTCCAGCAGCTTGTCACCGCGACTGACCATGGGCACCAGGGTCACGATCAGGCCGGGATGGGCCGCTTCCAGGCGGGCTTTGACGTATTCGGCCTGCCAGAGGGCCAAGGCACTTTTACGGGTGGCGATGCGGATCTCGCGAGGGGACATGGATCAATCCGTACTTAAAAGATACGGCAGATAATAACAGCTCAGTCAAAACCGCTTTGATTTGAATCACGACCCCAAGGCCTCCCTGGCCGCCAGATCCTGGAAATGAAACGCGCTGAACGCCTTGGACCGCCTGGCTTAAAGCTGCTGCATCATCTTGCGCACGCCGGCCACGTGCCGCCGGCTGACAATCAGCGCGTCGCCATTGAGGCCTTTGAGGAACAGTTGGAAATGCCCAAGGGGAGTGCGTTGCAGACGCTCGATACGCTCGCGGGCCACGAGGGCGTTGCGGTGGATGCGTACAAAGCGTTCGCCGAACTCGTCTTCAAGTGCCTTGAGAGGTTCGTCCAGCAACACCTCGCCACTCTCATGGCGCAAGGTCACGTATTTATGATCGGCAATGAAATAGACCACCTGGTTCAAGGGGATCAACTCGATGCCTTTGCGGGTGCGCGCACTGATGTGGCTGCGTGGGCCACTGCCGCTTTCGGCGGCCGGACGGGTCAGTGCCGCCAGTTGCACGCGGTTGGGTCGCTCGGCCTTGCGCAAGGCTTCGAGCAACGCCTCGGACGTCACCGGCTTGACCAGGTAGCCCACGGCACCGGCCTGCAACACCTCGGGTGGAAAGTCGTCCCGGGTGGTACAGAACACCACGGCGGGCGGCGACTCCCGTTCGCACAACTTCGCCGCCACCTGCAGGCCGTCCAGGCCAGGCATGCGAATGTCGAGCAGCACGATATCCGGCTTGTGGCTGTCAATAAGGGCCAATGCCTCGTCGCCATTGGTGGCGCTCGGCTCCAGGACACTGTAACCCTCGAGCTCGCCAACCATTCGGCTCAGGCGCTCGCGGGCCAGTGGTTCGTCATCAACGATCAGGACATTCATATTGCGCTGGATTCCTGCGTGAGTCTCGCACAAGGATAGCGTAGACAGGGGAAGTGACATCCGTCACCGCGATCCACGCTAAGACTCGCTCGAGGGCCAAAAAGTGCCGCGAGGCGGTTGCCTATCTTTACCAGCGCTTGCCGACCGATGCCCGAGGCCCGTTGTCGCACGGCGTTGCCGTAGGGATTATTAACTGTCGATCTGACCAATATGAGCTCCCCCTTTTTCTATGTGTCCGGTGCGCCATGGATGGAAAAAGCAAAAGTCCTACCGTCCACTGTAGACGGTTGCCACGACGATATTGCTCAATCGAAAAATATCGTTGTGCGAAAACCCGGTTGGATCCCGGGTCTCGATCGAAAAAACCTGCCGACCAGTGCCAGCGCCAGTCCCGGCAACCCTGCTATCATCCGCCGCAGCCTTTAACCGCTACTTTTTCCACAGCCGATCACGAGCGAATTCATGAGCACTGACAAGACCAATCAGTCCTGGGGCGGCCGCTTCAGTGAACCCGTCGACGCCTTCGTCGCCCGCTTCACCGCCTCCGTCAACTTTGACCAGCGCCTGTATCGCCACGACATCATGGGCTCAATCGCCCACGCCACCATGCTGGCCAAGGTCGGTGTGCTGACCGATGCCGAGCGCGATAGCATCATCGATGGCCTGAAGACCATCGAGACTGAAATCGAGGCCGGCCAGTTCGACTGGCGCGTCGACCTTGAAGACGTGCACATGAACATCGAAGCACGCCTGACCGACCGCATTGGCGTGACCGGCAAGAAGCTGCACACCGGCCGCAGCCGCAACGACCAGGTCGCCACCGACATCCGCCTGTGGCTGCGGGATGAAATCGACCTGATCCTGGGCGAAATCACGCGCCTGCAAAAAGGCCTGCTGGAACAGGCCGAGCGCGAGGCCGAGAGCATCATGCCGGGCTTCACGCACCTGCAAACCGCTCAACCTGTAACGTTTGGGCATCACATGCTGGCCTGGTTCGAAATGCTCAGCCGCGACTACGAGCGCCTGGTGGACTGCCGCAAGCGCACCAACCGCATGCCCCTGGGCAGCGCCGCGCTGGCCGGCACCACGTACCCGATCGATCGTGAATACACCGCGCAGCTGCTGGGCTTCGACGCCGTGGGCGGCAACTCGCTGGATAACGTCTCGGACCGCGATTTCGCCATCGAATTCTGCGCCGCCGCGAGCATCGCGATGATGCACCTGTCGCGTTTCTCCGAAGAGCTGGTGCTATGGACCAGCGCGCAGTTCCAATTCATCGATTTGCCCGACCGTTTCTGCACCGGCAGCTCGATCATGCCGCAAAAGAAAAACCCCGACGTGCCGGAACTGGTGCGCGGCAAGAGCGGCCGGGTGTTCGGCGCACTGATGGGCCTGTTGACCCTGATGAAAGGCCAGCCGCTGGCCTACAACAAGGACAACCAGGAAGACAAGGAGCCGCTGTTCGACGCCGCCGACACTTTGCGCGACTCGCTGCGGGCCTTCGCCGACATGATCCCGGCCATCAAGCCCAAGCACGCGGTGATGCGCGAAGCGGCCCTGCGCGGCTTCTCCACCGCCACCGACCTGGCCGACTACCTGGTGCGCCGTGGCCTGCCGTTCCGTGATTGCCATGAGATTGTCGGCCATGCCGTGAAGTACGGCGTGGACACCGGCAAGGACCTGGCGGAAATGAGCCTGGACGAACTGCGCCGGTTCAGCGACCAGATCGAGCAGGACGTGTTCGCCGTGCTGACCCTCGAAGGCTCGGTCAATGCCCGTGACCACATCGGCGGCACCGCGCCGGCGCAGGTCAAGGCAGCGGTTGTGCGCGGCCAGGCGTTGCTCGCCAGCCGCTAAAAGCTTCGCGAGCAAGCCCGCTCCCACAGTAGATCTTCAGTGGACACAAATCTTGTGAACATATAGAGGTCCAGTGTGGGAGCGGGCTTGCTCGCGAAAGCGTCCTTCAGAACAGCACAAAACTCACTTCTTTGCAGCAATCATCGCCAAAAACGCCGGCATCTCTGCCTCCCTGTCCGCAGCGATCCGCTGCACGTTCGGGTTCTGCTCCAAGCGCTCCATAAGCGCCTTGGCCGCCGGCATGTCCGCCAGCCAATCGATATCGAAGACTTTCCTGCCCACTTGCAAGGCCAGCGAAAGACTGTAGTAGAAATACAGGTCGGCGATGCTCAGGCTGTCACCGGCCACATACGGCGAGAATTTGCCGTGCCGGCCGAGCGAGGCGAACCCCAGCAGCAATTCGGACTTGGACTTTTCCTTGATGGCATCGGCCACCGTCATGCCGAAAAATGCTTCGCCATAGCAGGCCCGCCCCGGCAGCTCGATGTACAGCTCGATTTCCCGGCACAAGGCCAACACCTGGGCGCGCTCGAACGGGTCGGTCGGCAGCAGGGCTTTACCCGATTGGGTTTGCTCGATGTATTCGAGGATGACGCTGGTCTCGTTGATAAAACCCTGTTCGGTCTTCAGCACCGGCACCTTGCCGCGCGGGCTGATGGCCAGGGCTTCCGGGGTCTGGTTGCCAAAGAACTGCACTTCTTCGAAGGGCACGCCCTTCTCCAACAGTGCCAGCTTGACCATGTTGTAATAATTACTGACAGAGAAACCATAAAGCTTGAGCATTACAAAGCCTCCAGGCCGTGCGGGGTTGGCAGCCTTGCGTTATAGACCGTCGAGGGGTTTCTTGCCAGGCGCATCACGCCGCTGAATGCAGGTAAACTGGCGACCTTTCTTACAGGAGCCTGCCATGAGCGAGCCAACCGATATCGACACCGACGAAGAAGATTTTGTCGAGAACACGCTGATCGAAGCCATCGAAAACCAGATCGAAAGTGACAACCCGCCAGCGGCCAAGGCCACCTTCAACAAGTTGACCCTGGTGGGCTACGAGCGCGAAGAAATCCTCAACCTCATGGCTCATGTACTGGCCCATGAGATCGACGCCATCCTCGAAGAAGACCGCCCGTTCGACACCCAATGGTACGAAACGGCGTTGCGCGCCCTGCCCGAGTTGCCGCCGGAAAAGAAATAAACCGCGAGACAAAGTTGCTCCTGTGGCGAGGGATTTATCCCCGCTGGGCTGCGAAGCAGACCCTGGAAATCGGGCGCGCTCATGTTTTTTGGGGCCGCTTCGCGACCCAGCGGGGATAAATCCCCTCGCCACAGGGGGCTCCGCCTGGTAGTACAGCGGTGCTCCGTCCCCTAAAACGAAAAAACCACTACTCCGACACTGGACAGCTCGGCCGACTACGCTCACCTTAGTGACGCTGTCGTCCAAATTCCTAGAAAGTCTGGAGTCCTTATGTCGCTTACCCCTGAGTTGGTTGCCGAACTGGAAATCCTTGCACTCTTCAACCTGGACAGTTCCCAGGAAGGCCTGAAAATTCATCAGACCGCTGCCCCCTCTGCCATCGCTGCTGCCAAGCGCCTGTACGAAAAAGATCTGATCACCTTGTCCGATGGCGGTTACCTGACCAGCCTGGGCCGAGATGCCGCCGAGCATGTGCAAAGCCTGTTGACCATTCTTAACGTTGTACAAGAAGCCGCCTGACGCCCCTTGCCGCCAACGGAAATCTCCTTCAGCGAGATTTCCGCAGGCGCACTGCCGTCACTTGTAAAAAAATCTGACGCCAAACCTCCATTTCAGCTTAAGAATTCTCAAGTCCGGGCGCTAAACTGCCACTACCTGTGATTTCCCACGTTCGACGCCGCGAACCGGTTTGAGCTGACATGACCCGCAACCATGAAATCCGCCCCGATCTGGACGAGGGAATCGACCGCAAGGTCCTGAGCCAGTTGCGCGCACGTTTTCTCAAGCTCAACAGCGTGCGGATGGAGCGCGCCCTGGAAGGCCTGTCGCCGCGCCAACAAGGCGTACTGACATTGCTGCCGCTGTTTTTCCACGTCAACCATCCGCTGCTGCCCGGCTACGTCTCCGGCAGCACGCCCGCCGGGCTGTCGAACTACGAGCCCGACGCCAACGTCCTTGCCGAAGCCCAGCGGCTGACCCGTTCGTTTTCCTACAAGCCGCGCCATGGCAGCAACCCGCCACGGCCGATCCTGGGTCTGTTCCTGATGGGCAGCCTCGGCACCCTGGCCCAGGCCGACCAGAGCGACATGGACGTGTGGGTCTGCCACGGCCCCGACCTGAACGACGATGAACTGGCCGAGCTGCGCAAGAAATGCCAGCTATTGGAAATCTGGGCCGCGACCCAGGGTGCCGAAGCCCACTTTTTCCTGATCGACCCGGCGCGTTTCGTGCGGGGCGAGCGGGACAACCAGCTCAGTTCCGACGATTGCGGCACCACCCAGCATTACCTGCTGCTGGACGAGTTCTACCGCACCGCGATCTGGCTGGCCGGGCGCACACCGATCTGGTGGCTGGTGCCGGTCTACGAGGAAGAGAACTACGAGCAGTACACCCATACGCTGATGTCCAAGCGTTTCATTCGGGCCGATGAAACCCTGGACCTGGGACACCTGGCCTACATTCCGCCGGGGGAATTCGTCGGCGCCGGGCTCTGGCAGTTGTTCAAGGGTATCGAATCGCCCTACAAGTCCGTGCTCAAGCTGCTGCTGACCGAGGTCTACGCCAGCGAACACCCGAACGTGCGCTGCCTGAGCCTGCGCTTCAAACAGGCCGTGTTCGCCAATCGCCTGGACTTGGAAGAGCTGGACCCGTACATGCTGGTTTACCGCCGCATCGAGGAATACCTCAATGCCCGTGGCGAACCTGAACGCCTGGAGTTGATCCGTCGCGCACTGTACCTGAAGGTCAACCGCAAGCTCACCGGCCAGGCGCGCAGCAGTGGCTGGCAACGGGTACTGCTTGAGCGACTGGCCCGGGAATGGGGCTGGGACCAGCGTCAACTGGCATTGCTGGACAGCCGCAGCCAGTGGAAAGTCCGCCAGGTCAGCCACGAGCGGCGCGCACTGGTCAACGAACTCACCCACAGCTACCGCTTCCTGACCCAGTTCGCCCGCACCGAGAAAACCGTCAGCCTGATCAACAAGCGCGATCTCAACGTGCTTGGCCGGCGCTTGTATGCCGCCTTCGAGCGCAAGGCCGACAAAGTCGAGTTCATCAACCCCGGTATCGCGCCGGACTTGGCCGAAGACACCCTGACGTTGGTCCAGTCACCCAACAAGAAGGAACCGGGACAGAGCCAGTGGGGCCTGTACAACGGTAGCCTCAACGCCCTGGAGTGGGAGAACTTCGCGCCGATCAAACGTTGCCGCGAATTGCTGGAGCTGTTGACCTGGTGCCATCGCAACGGCGTGATCGACAGCAGCACGCGCCTGGCGCTGCACCCAGGTGACAGTGACCTGAGCGAGTTCGAACTGTTCAACCTGCTGGGCAGCCTGCAACAGTCCATCGCCCTGCCCCTGGTCACGGTGGATGAAGCGCAGTTGCTGCGCGCCAGCGTGCCCAGCGAAGTGCTGATCCTGGTGAATGTCGGCGTCGACCCGCTCAAGCACCATCGCGACCTGAATATCCTGATGACCACCGAGCGTACCGACTCCCTGAGCTATGCCGGGGTCCGGGAAAACCTGGTGCTGACCCTCGACCAGGTTACCCTCAACAGTTGGAATGAAGTGCTGGTCAACCGTTTCGACGGCGAACACGCCCTGCTCGACTGCCTGCGCGACTACCTCAACGACCTGCCCGTCACCCTGCACCAACCGCGCTTGCAGGTGCGCTGCTTCTGCCACAACCGCGCCCAATTCATTGCGCGACGGGTCGAGGAAGTGATCGAAACGGCGCAGACCCTGCTGTTGAGCAGGCTCAATCACCGCTACCTGCTTCAGGTCCAGCAGCATTACCACGTGCTGGAACTGGTGCCCGGTCATGTCAATCACGTGGCCCTGGGCAGTTTGTCGGCGCTGATGGATTACCTGGGCGAGGAACTGACGGCCTACAGCCCCTTGCACCTGGACCCGATGGCCCTGGAAGACCACGACCTGGCGCTGATCCTGCCCATGGGCCAGCCCGAGTGTATCCAGGTGTTCTACCGGACCAACGAGGACGAAGCCGATCTGTATGTGCTCGATGAATTCAACACGCTGTGGCAACAACACCTGCCCTATCACGACGAACAAAGCCTGCTGGTGCCGCTGCAGCGCTTTCTGCAATCGGTGCTGTACCGCCGCGACGCCCTGCTGCCGCTGGACGCCACCCAGCCGCTGACCCTGGAAACCCTGTACTACCAGTTGCTGCCTTCAGGTGGCCGGGCGCGCCGGATCGAAGCGCGGCAAGCCCCACAGACACCGATCGACAAGCCGTTCTATGACGTGCAGGCGATCATCGGCAAGGCGGCGCACGGGCAGGTACACGTCACCCTGTACTGCGATCAGCAGGAGTTTTCCGAACTGGAACATGGCGACCAACTGTTCCGCGTGGTCGCCAGGGAGATCGTCGAACAGCGCCGCGAAGCCCAGCGCTATCGTTGCTACATCACCGACCTGGACCTCTCGGGGCTGGTGGGCGACGGGACCTGCTCAAGCAATTTGTACCTGCGCTACAAGGCCGACCTGGAACGCGCCCTGAACGAGGCGCTGGCCCTGGTCTGAAGCACCCGGGCACTCAGAGGTGGAAATCGCCGCCCGCTTCGGGCTGGTATTCGACGTCCAGCAAGGTCAGCTTCAACGTCTTGCCGCCGGGGGCCGGCCAGTCGATGTGCTGGCCGACCTTCAGGCCCAGCAAGGCACTGCCCACCGGCGCCAGGATAGAGATCCGGCCTTCGTCGGCATTGGCGTCCTGTGGATATACCAACGTCAGGTGATAGTCCTTGCCGCTGCTTTCTTCGCGGCAGTGCACACGCGAGTTCATGGTCACGACATCGGCAGGCACTTCTTCGTGGCCCACCACGTTCTCGGCGCGATCCAGTTCGGTTTGCAACGCAATCACGCCTGGCAGCGTTTCATCAAGACTGTCGATCAGGCGTTCCAGACGCTGTACGTCCAGGCGGGTAAGGGTGATGGAAGGTGCGGTCATGATCCAGGCAGACTCCTTTCTTCTGCACAAAAAAAGCAAAACCCCGCCACAAAAAGGCGGGGTTTTCACGGGCCTCGATGGATTGAGGCGTAACCGGACACTATCACAGCTCAATAAATAAACAAGACGGGCGGGGTCTACTCATCGTCATGGGAGGCAGAATGACTGTGGCGAGGGGATTTATCCCCGCTGGGCTGCGAAGCGGCCCTAAACCCTCACCTTGGTGCATCAGGCTGATCGTGCACAGCTTCTATTGGGGGCTGCTTCGCAGCCCATCGGGGATAAATCCCCTCACCACAAATCACCTCAGGGATTTGCGCTTAGCCGCCTCTGCACAGATGACCCGCCGGCGCTCATCATCGGCCGAGCGCCATTCGCGGATATCTTCCACATGGCGGAAACAGCCGAGGCAGACCTTCTTTTCATCCAGCTTGCACACGCTGGTGCACGGCGACGGCACGGCGGGGCTGACGTTGCTGTAGAGCGGCTTGGGGGGCCGTGGCGGGGCGATCTGGCTCACGCCGTCACAGGCCTTCGAACTCGAGTTCCACACCCGCCTGCTGCTTGACGATGCGCTCGAGCATCTCACCCAGTTGCTCTTCGCTCTTGTCACACATCCAGCGCTCGCTTTCCTCGTCGTAGTCGAAATGAAAGCCGCCGGAGACCGCCGCCAGCCACAGCTGCCGCAACGGCTCCTGGCGACTGAAGATCAGTTGGCTGCCGTTTTCGAACTTGACGGTGAGTACACCGGCGGAGATTTCCAGGTCGATGTCCAGGCCACTGTCATCGAACACATCTTCCAGCGTTTGCTGGGTCGCATCGACCAGATCGTGGAAACGGGCTTCACTCAAACTCATTTGCGGCAACCTCGAAAATGTCTGCTCATGCTCAAGCGCCGCAAGATACGGACGCCGCCCGGCGATTGCAAAGGATATACCGATCAACGACAACAGTGCCGCCGGACGGGCGCCCCGTTGCATAGGCAAGCTGACGGGTGGCCGGTATACTCCGGCGCAATTAATGCATTTTCAAGGATTTCGCCATGAAGCGCCTGATCTCTTCCCTTGCTGCGCTCGTCGCGGTTGCCTGCCTCGTGACAGCCTGTGGTCAAAAAGGTCCGCTGTACCTGCCTGATGACAGCAAGTCCCCTGAAGAACAGGCCAAGTCGTCGCAATCCAAGACACACTCGCACGACACCCACACCACTTACTAAGGGAACGCCATGGACGCTTTTAACTACCGTGGCGGGGAGCTGTTCGCGGAAGGAGTTGCCCTGTCCGCGATCGCCGAACGTTTCGGCACGCCGACCTATGTCTATTCCCGTGCCCACATCGAAGCCCAGTATCGGACGTTCGCCGATGCTCTCGACGGCATGCCGCACCTGGTGTGTTTCGCCGTCAAGGCCAACTCCAACCTGGGTGTGCTCAATGTCCTGGCGCGCCTGGGTGCCGGTTTCGACATCGTCTCCGGTGGCGAGCTCGAGCGTGTGCTGGCCGCGGGCGGCAGCGCCGACAAGATTGTGTTCTCCGGCGTTGGCAAGACCCGCGAAGACATGCGCCGCGCCCTGGAAGTCGGCGTGCACTGCTTCAACATCGAATCCACCGATGAGCTGGAGCGCCTGCAGGTCGTCGCCGCCGAGCTGGGCGTGCGCGCACCGGTCTCCCTGCGCGTGAACCCGGACGTCGACGCGGGCACCCACCCGTACATTTCCACCGGCCTCAAGGAAAACAAGTTCGGCATCGCCATTGCCGACGCCGAGGACGTGTACGTACGCGCCGCCCAACTGCCAAACCTGGAAGTGCTGGGTGTCGATTGCCACATCGGCTCGCAACTGACCACCCTCGAACCGTTCATCGATGCCCTCGACCGCCTGCTGGCGCTGGTCGACCGCCTCGGCGACTGCGGCATCTACCTGCGCCACATCGACCTGGGTGGCGGTGTCGGCGTGCGCTATCGCGATGAAGAGCCCCCCCTGGTGGCCGACTACATCAAGACGGTGCGCGAGCGTCTCGAAGGGCGCGACCTGGCGCTGATGTTCGAGCCCGGTCGCTATATCGTGGCCAATGCCGGCGTGCTGCTGACCCAGGTCGAATACCTCAAGCACACCGAGCACAAGGATTTCGCCATCGTCGATGCGGCGATGAACGACCTGATCCGCCCGGCGCTGTACCAGGCGTGGATGGACGTCACCGCCGTGCGCCCTCGCGACACCGCGGCCCGCCCCTACGACATCGTCGGGCCGATCTGCGAAACCGGTGACTTCCTGGCCAAGGGTCGGGAGCTGGCGCTGGAAGAAGGCGACTTGCTGGCCGTGCATTCGGCCGGTGCCTACGGGTTTGTCATGAGTTCCAACTACAACACCCGCGGCCGTTGCGCCGAGGTGCTGGTGGACGGTGATCAGGCATTCGAAGTGCGTCGCCGCGAGACGGTAGCCGAGTTGTTTGCCGGCGAAAGCCTGCTGCCGGAGTAAAACCATGCTGCTGCGTTTTACCAAGATGCACGGCCTGGGCAATGACTTCATGGTCCTCGACCTGGTCAGCCAGCACGCGCATATCCTGCCCAAGCATGCCAAGCAATGGGGAGACCGGCACACCGGTATCGGTTTCGACCAGTTGCTGATCGTCGAGGCGCCCAACAACCCGGACGTGGATTTCCGTTATCGGATCTTCAACGCCGACGGTTCGGAAGTGGAGCAATGCGGCAACGGCGCGCGCTGCTTCGCCCGCTTCGTGCTGGACAAGCGCCTGACCGCCAAGCGGCAGATCCGCGTCGAGACCAAGAGCGGCATCATCGAACTGGATGTGCGCAGCGACGGCCAGATCGGCGTCAACATGGGTGCTCCGCGCCTGGTACCGGCGGACATTCCATTCGAAGCGCCGGCCCAGGCCCTGAGCTATCCATTGGAAGTCGATGGCAACACGGTGGAACTGGCGGCAGTCTCCATGGGCAACCCCCATGCCGTGCTGCGAGTGGCCGATATCAACAGCGCCCCGGTGCATGAGCTGGGGCCGAAAATCGAACACCATCCGCGCTTCCCCGCGCGGGTGAATGTCGGTTTCCTGCAAGTCATCGACCGTCACCGCGCACAATTGCGCGTCTGGGAGCGCGGTGCCGGGGAAACCCAGGCCTGCGGTACCGGCGCCTGTGCCGCTGCCGTCGCTGCGATCAGCCAGGGGTGGATGGATTCGCCATTGTTGATCGACCTGCCCGGCGGGCGCCTGTCCATCGAATGGGCAGGCCCTGGCCAACCGGTGATGATGACCGGCCCGGCAGTGCGCGTATACGAAGGACAAGTTCGTCTTTGAGTGAGCCAAACCCATGACCGATCAGCCGCAGGTTCCAGCCCCACAGCCCGACGAATCCCCCAGCCTTCCAGACGTCGCGGCCGTGGCCGCCTACCTGGAGGCTCATCCGGACTTCTTCGTCGAGCATGAAGAACTGCTTGCGACGATGCGCATCCCCCACCGGCGCGGCGACACCGTGTCGCTGGTGGAGCACCAGATGAAAATCCTGCGCGAGCGCAACATCGAAATGCGCCATCGTCTTTCGCACCTGATGGACGTGGCCCGGGACAACGACCGGCTCTTCGACAAGACCCGTCGGCTGATCCTGGCCCTGATGGACGCCAGCACCCTCGAAGATCTGGTCATGAGCGTCGAAGACAGCCTGCGCCAGGATTTCCAGGTGCCCTTTGTCAGCCTGATTCTGTTTGGCGACAACGCCATGCCGGTGGGCCGCTGGGTGACCCACGCCGAAGCGCAGACGGCCATCGGCGGGCTGCTCACGGAAAACAAAAGCGTCAGCGGCAGCCTGCGCGAACATGAGTTGGACTTTCTGTTCGGCGAAGAACAGCGCAAGCAGATCGGCTCTACCGCCGTCGTCGCCATCGCCCACCAGGGTGTGCACGGCGTGCTGGCCATCGCCAGCCGCGATCCGCAGCACTACAAGAGTTCGGTGGGCACGCTGTTCTTGAGCTACATCGCCGAAGTCACCGGCCGGGTGCTGCCAAGAGTCGCCGGCTCGCTGCGCTCGGTACGCTGATGATGGAGCGGCAACTGGACGCCTACTGCGAACACCTGCGCAGTGAGCGCCAGGTGTCGCCCCATACGTTGTTGGCCTATCGCCGCGACCTGGAAAAAGTACTGGGCTGGTGCCAGAAGCAGAACATCGGCAGTTGGTCGGCCCTGGACATCCAGCGCTTGCGCAGCCTGATCGCCCGCCTGCATCAACAGGGACAGTCCTCCCGCAGCCTGGCGCGACTGTTGTCGGCGGTGCGTGGCCTGTATCACTACCTCAATCGCGAAGGCCTGTGCGATCACGATCCGGCCACCGGCCTGGCACCGCCCAAGGGCGAACGCCGGCTGCCGAAGAGCCTCGATACCGACCGCGCCCTGCAATTGCTTGAAGGCGCCGTCGAAGATGACTTCCTGGCCCGGCGCGACCAGGCGATTCTCGAGCTGTTCTATTCTTCCGGCCTGCGGCTTTCAGAGCTGACGGGGCTTAACCTGGATCAACTGGACCTGGCCGACGGCATGGTCCAGGTGCTTGGCAAGGGCAGCAAGACCCGCCTGCTGCCCGTCGGCCGCAAGGCCCGTGAAGCCCTGGAACTGTGGCTACCCTTGCGGGCCCTGGCCAACCCCGCCGACGACGCGGTATTCGTCAGCCAACGCGGTCGACGCCTCGGCCCGCGGGCGATTCAGTTGCGGGTCAAGGCCGCTGGCGAACGCGAGTTGGGGCAGAACCTGCACCCGCACATGCTCAGGCACTCCTTCGCCAGCCATTTGCTGGAGTCCTCCCAGGACCTGCGCGCCGTTCAAGAGCTGCTGGGCCACTCGGACATCAAGACGACCCAGATCTACACCCACCTGGACTTCCAGCACCTGGCGACGGTCTATGACAGTGCCCACCCCAGGGCCAAACGCATCAAAGGCGAAGAATCATGACCATCGAACTCATCACTTTCGACTTGGACGACACCCTGTGGGACACCGCCCCGGTGATCGCCAGCGCCGAAGCCATACTCCGCCAATGGCTGACCGACAACGCACCGAACCTGGGCGGGCTGCCGGTGGAGCATCTTTTTTCCATTCGTGAGCAAGTGTTGCGCGAAGAACCCAACCTCAAGCATCGCATCAGTGCGCTGCGTCGGCGGGTGCTGTTCCGTGCCTTGCAGGAAGCCGGCTACGACCAGTGGCACGCCTCTGAACTGGCGGACCAGGCCTTCGAGACGTTCCTGCACGCCCGTCATCAGTTGGAGATTTTCCCCGAGGTGCAGCCCACCCTGGAAATCCTGGCCAATCATTTCTCCCTCGGCGTGGTGACCAACGGCAACGCCGACGTGCGACGCCTGGGGCTGGCGGACTACTTCAAGTTCGCCTTGTGCGCCGAAGACATCGGCATCGCCAAGCCTGACGCCCGGTTGTTCCACGAAGCCCTGCAGCGCGGCGGCGCCACGGCACAGACCGCTGTGCACGTTGGCGATCACCCGGGCGACGACATCGCCGGCGCCCAACAGGCCGGCCTGCGCGCGGTGTGGTTCAACCCGGCGGGCAAGGCCTGGGATGCCGACCATGTACCGGACGCGGAAATTCGAAGCCTGACCGAACTGCCGGGGTTACTGGCTGGGTGGCATAGCCAACCCTGAACCCTGCTTCACAGCCGCCAAAGCCCTTTGTGGGAGCGAGCTTGCTCGCGATGATGGCGGCACATAACATCAATGCCAACAGACCCACCGCTATCGCGAGCAAGCTCGCTCCCACAGGGACTGCCCTTGGCCCGGAATAGAATCGCGCCCATGAAAAAGCCCGCAGCGACGGCGGGCTTTTTCAGCAAGCAAGAAGCCGATACTCAGATAGGGCGGCTGCCGTACTTGTTGTCAGGCTTCTTGGGCGGATCAGCGACCACGTTGGCTTCCACTTCCTGCACCTTACCGCCCCTGGCCAGGAATTCCTCCATGGCCTTGGCGAGCGCATCACGCTCCTTGTTCTTGGCCTCTACGCTCGGCAACTCGTCGACCGACACCGCGGCCTTGGCCTTGCCCTTGGCGGTAGGTGCCGGAACGTCGGCGCCATCGTCTTCGGCAACGTCTTCAGCCGCCACTTCAAGGCCTTCTTCGGTCTCGTCTTCGTCGCCTACTTCGAGGTCGTCGTTTTCCAGATCATCGTCGCTCATGTTCTACCTCATGACTTGCGAAAAGCAGATTAGTTATAGCCCAGCTTCGCCATCTGTTCGAAGGCTGCCGGAAAAAATTCAACATCCGCTGGCAATCAGCGGTTATGCCCCTTCACCGTACAAGGTGGCAAGGACTTTACGAGCACCGCCGTGATCACGGTGCTCGCCCAGATAAACACCTTGCCAGGTTCCCAATGCCAGCCGTCCCGCCGTAACCGGCAGGCTGAGCTGGCAACCGAGCACACTGGCCTTGAAGTGCGCCGGGAGGTCGTCCAGGCCTTCGTCGTTGTGCTCATAGCCGGCGGTTCCTTGTGGGATCAGCCGATTGAAAAAACGTTCGAAGTCCCGACGTACCGCCGGATCGGCGTTCTCGTTGATGGTCAACGAGGCCGAGGTATGCTGCAGCCACAGATGCAACAGACCGACACGACACGCCTGGAGTTCAGGCAGGCCGGCGAGCAACTCGTCCGTCACCAGATGAAAGCCCCGGGGTCTTGCCCGCAGGGTTATCAGCGTCTGTTGCCACATACAGATCTCCGCACGTTCGGCGCGCATTCTAGCGCGCTCAGGGAAAAAACAAAGGCCCTAATATTCTTGCTTCGATGTAAGCCTTTGGCGGTATAAAAACCCATGTCGCATCCACAACAAAAGGCATCGGAAAAACCGTCGCACCTTGTGAGCAATGACAAATTCCAGACAAAAAAATGCCCGGCGAACCGGGCATTTTTTATGGCGTGTGCTTACAGGTTGTAGCCACGCTCGTTGTGCTGGGCCAGATCCAGGCCCACAGCTTCTTCTTCCTCGGTGACACGCAGACCCATGACGGCGTCCAGGACCTTGAGGATGATGAAGGTGACGATCGCGGTGTAGACCACCGTGAAACCCACACCCTTGAATTGAATCCACACTTGCGCGCCGATATCGGTCACGGTACCGAAGCCACCCAAGGCCGGTGCAGCGAATACACCGGTCAGGATCGCGCCGAGAATACCGCCGATGCCATGCACGCCGAAGGCATCCAGGGAGTCGTCATAACCGAGCTTGCGCTTGAGGGTAGTGGCGCAGAAGAAGCACACCACACCCGCCGCCAGGCCGATGACCAGGGCGCCCATCGGGCCCACGGTGCCAGCAGCCGGGGTGATTGCAACCAGGCCGGCCACCACGCCCGAGGCAATGCCCAGCGCGCTTGGCTTGCCGTGGGTGATCCACTCGGCAAACATCCAGCCCAGCGCCGCCGCAGCGGTAGCGATCTGGGTCACCAGCATCGCCATGCCGGCAGTGCCGTTGGCGGCGACAGCGGAACCGGCGTTGAAGCCGAACCAGCCGACCCACAGCATGGCCGCGCCCATCAGGGTGTAACCCAGGTTATGCGGTGCCATTGGCGTAGTCGGGAAGCCTTTGCGCTTGCCCAATACCAGGCACGCCACCAGACCGGCGATACCGGCGTTGATGTGCACCACGGTGCCGCCAGCGAAGTCCAGCACGCCCCAGTCCCACATCAGGCCGCCATTGCCGGACCAGACCATGTGCGCAATCGGTGCATACACCAGGGTGAACCACACGCCCATGAAGATCAGCATGGCCGAGAACTTCATCCGCTCGGCAAATGCACCGACGATCAGGGCCGGGGTAATGATGGCGAACGTCATCTGGAAGGTGATGAACACCGCTTCAGGGAACAGCGCCGCCGGGCCGGTCAGGCTGGCTGGCGTGACACCCGCCAGGAACGCTTTGCCGAACCCGCCAATGAAGGAGTTGAAGTTGACGACGCCCTGCTCCATGCCGGTGGTGTCGAACGCGATGCTGTAGCCATAGATGACCCACAGGATGCTGATCAGACCGGTAATGGCAAAGCACTGCATCATCACGGAAAGAATGTTCTTCGAACGGACCATGCCGCCGTAGAACAGCGCCAATCCGGGGATGGTCATGAACAGTACAAGAATCGTGGCCGTGAGCATCCAGGCGGTGTCGCCGGAGTTCAGGACAGGGGCTGCCGCTTCTTCTGCCATGGCCAGGCCAGGCATTGCGAAGGACAACAGGGCTCCTAGCCCTGCGAATTTACGCAGAGTCATATTGTTTTCTCCTGGGGCGTTGGGTTTGGCGGCTTAGATAGCGTCGGTATCGGTTTCGCCGGTACGGATGCGGATAGCCTGTTCCAGATTGACCACAAAGATCTTCCCGTCACCGATCTTGCCGGTGTTGGCGGCCTTGGTGATTGCCTCGATCACCCGGTCCAGATCCTTGTCGTCAATGGCGACATCGATCTTCACCTTGGGCAGGAAATCGACCACATATTCCGCGCCGCGATACAGCTCGGTGTGACCCTTCTGCCGACCGAAGCCTTTGACCTCAGTAACGGTAATGCCCTGCACGCCGATCTCGGACAACGACTCGCGCACGTCGTCCAACTTGAACGGCTTGATGATGGCAGTGACTAGCTTCATGAAACTTTCTCCCGAATTGGTGGACTTGCCCCAGGAAAACAAACCCGACTCAAGTCTAAGCGCAGTGCCTGGCTTTGTAACGCGTCGTCGGCCCAAGTTGCCCGACAGGTGCCAGTTAACCGATCCTGACGAAACTCCCCGTTCCGCCTGCTGCACTGCATTCGTCACAGCGACTGCATCAGTGCATGGGTCATCAGCCTCTAAGCAGAAACCTTGCCATCTGTGCCCAAACCCTCTGATTTCAGCCCCTTGGCCACCGGTTCGACGTGCACCGCACCACTAACCGCAGCGATACGCACAACAACAGTGCAGCGGCGCCCGGCCCCATGCGCGAAAAGCGTGCATCCCTGGCTTGCGAATTGACTATAGACACTGCGTGGTACACTGCCCGCCATTGTTTCCAGGACACCTGCACATGCTTGCGCCCAAAGACCTCCTCGACGCCCTGAGCGGCCACGCCTCCCGTATCTTGAGTGGCGACACGCCGCTGCCCAAAAGCGAAATCGAAAGCCAGTTCAAGGCCCTGCTGCAAAGCGGCTTCAGCAAGCTGGACCTGGTCAGCCGGGAAGAATTCGACAGCCAGATGGTCGTGCTGGCCCGGACCCGAGCGCGGCTCGAAAGCCTGGAGGCCAAGGTCGCGGAGCTGGAAGCGCGACTGGCTCCGGCCCAGGAATAAGCTACCCACTGGCGACTCAACCGCTCACGGCCCGCTGCGGTGCGCCTTGGACAAGCGCCAGCGGCAGCTCCAGGATAAAGAGCGCGCCCTTGCCCGGCCCCGCGCTCTGCGCCGTCAGATCGCCGCCCATCTCGTGCGCCGCCAGAATGCAGCTGTGCAAACCAAAGCCGTGACCGCCGACACGCGTGGTGAAGCCGTGCTCGAACACCCGCGCGAGATTGTCCTGCGCAATCCCCTCGCCATTGTCCTGGACCTCGACCCGCACGCGCCCATCGTCAACGACCTTCAGGCGCAGGATGATCTGCGGCGGCCGGTTCACACCGGCGTCCAGCGCCTGCTTGGCGTTGTTGATCAGATTGACCAGAATCTGCAGCACCCGGTGCTTGTCCAGTGGCATTTGCGGTATATCGCTGAACTCCTTGATCAGCGTGATGTGGTGGCGGGCCAGGGACACATCGCAAATGCGCACGACATCCTCGACCAGCTCTCGCAACGAACCCGGCTCCAGGACGCTGGCATTGCCGGCATAGGATTGCTGGGTGGCGACGATTTCCTTGATGTGGTCGATGCGGCGGGTCAACTGCGCCAACTCGGCGATCATGCCCTGCTGCTCGACGGCCAGCGCGTCGGCCAGCTTGTCGAGATAGTCCGGTAGTGTGCGCCCTTTCGGATCGCTGCTGATGAAGTCGCCGAGATCGTCGGGATGCTCCTTCATCAACTGGACGACCTTGGCCACCCCGGGGCCCTTGGAGGTGTGCACCTTCTCGTAGAGAACCTGGGCGGACACGTTGACGCTATTGAGCACATTGCCCACGTTATGCAGCACATTGGTGGCGATCTCCGCCATGCCGGCCCGGCGCGCGGTGGTCACCAGTTCGGCCTGCGCCTCGCGCAACTCTTCGTTGACCTTGGCCAATTGCCGCGGGCTGGGGATCTTCAGGGCCACCGGCACCAGCCGGACCAGCAGGATGGCGGTAATCATCGAAGCTATCGCGGTGATCACCTTGACCAGCGCCGACAACCAGTAATAAGGCTGCCAAATGGTCAGGATTTCCATCACGTGGCTGGTCCCGCAGGCCAGGATAAATACGCCAAAGGCCGCCAGCATCCAGTCGAACGGCACGTCCTTGCGCTTGTGGATAAAGTACAGGAGCGTGAAAGGAATGGTGACGTAGGACAGGGTGATCAAACCATCGGCAATGACGTTGGTCCACAGCAGATCCGGCCGCCACATGTAGCAGTGCCCATGGGGCATGAAGCGCTTGTCGGTTAACAGAGCCAGCAGATCGTTCATGGCCACTTCCTCCCTGTGCCGTTGATACCGCCAAGTGCCAACTGGACAAATCGCAGTCTAGGCCGGTCCCGGGCATTTCGCCTGGGCGGGTGAAGGGTGGCATCCGCTGAATCGCGCTTGGCGACTCGGCAGTCACTGGCCGTCGAAACATCCTGCCAAATTTTCTCCCCTCGATTGCTGCGCCCAAGTTCCCCCCCACGACTACCCTTCAAAAGTCGCAGGACGCGGCACCCCCATTCACTCAAGGAACGATTCATGTCGCTCGCCATTGTCCACAGCCGCGCCCAAGTGGGGGTCGAGGCTCCTGCCGTTACCGTTGAAGTCCACCTGGCCAATGGCTTGCCCTCGCTGACGATGGTTGGCCTGCCGGAGGCGGCGGTGAAGGAAAGCAAGGATCGGGTGCGCAGCGCGATCATCAACTCGGGGCTGAATTTTCCGGCGCGGCGCATCACCCTGAACCTGGCGCCGGCGGACCTG
>NZ_FMUZ01000062.1:0-11457 GCF_900101575.1 Pseudomonas sp. NFACC37-1
ATTTCGCCAGCCGCGAAACCGTTGATACACCGTTGACCATGGGCCGAAGCGCTCCGGCATGTCTCGCCACGCAGCACCTGAGCAAAGCACCCAGAGCACACCATCGAGCATCAGGCGGTCGCTCAGGCGCGGCCGCCCTCGGCCATGAGTTTCGATGAAGAGGTCGGAGACCACACCCCAGGCCTCATCCAAGAGTTCGTAACGCTTTGCCATCACAGAATTCCTTTCCGTCGATGGCGGAGGACTCTACAAAATCTCAGCGTTTGAGGGGCGGCAATTGGGTTTCTCGGGATTTCGTACAGAACCTAGATCAACAGTCAGCCGGAACGAATCGGAATACGCCTCTACTCGAACTGGGTAACTTCGAATTCAAGCTGGCTGGAAAAACGTTGTCCGTATTTCACAACAAAATCGACCCTGCGCTTGCTCAAGCCAAAGCTCTTCAGGGCAAGGGCGCATTTCCGAAAACTTCACTTGGTTGGCACTTTGCAGGGCATTGCTGATGCCGTCCAACGACAATGGGTTATCAAAGTCAAGGAATATGGGTTTGGGCTCGGAGTCGATCTTGATGAACGCATAGCGCGGCAACCCCTGAGCAACTGCCCAGGCGCGCCATTGCAAAATATGATCTAGATCGTCGATAGAGGTTTTTACCTGCGGCAGTTGATCGCTTGAGAATAACCAGGAAGCCCGTTTATAGAGGGCGCGCCCTAGCCAGATACGGCGCTTGTCGTGTTTGGCAACAACACTTCCGTCTAGGGCAAAACCGAGACGATGCATGGGAGTTGGGTAGACGCAGAGCAGGTCTTCGCTGAATTGGCCCAGGGCATCGACTACCTGCAAACGCCCATGGGCGTACATCACTTTTGCCCGTCCGGCGGCGAACTGTTGATGCGTGGCCACGCAGCCCCCGCCGGAGGGTAGTACCAGTTGCCGATATGAAGGTTGCAGTGGCCAATCGATATGCGAGCGTTGGTAGCTTTCCGGCGAGTCCGCCAGGATCAGCCGCGGACGCTGAAAAATCGCTTCTACCTCTTGGTTCACCTGGATATTAAACGGCCCGAATGGCGCAGCGACGGGCTGGCAGAGAGTATGGACCGCCGGGTGTACTTCGCCCACGATGATGGTGTAATCGCCTCGGTTGATGGCTTCCACCGACGGGCTGGATAGCAGAAAGTCCGGCGAGTGGTAGTCACTGCCAAATACCTCGAAATTGGTGACGTCCAGCTCGACATTCAGCCGGCTTATCAGGCGCTCGATGTCTGCAACCGAAAGGCGCACATCAATGTTATCCGCGAGCCCCTCCAGTTGTTCTTCCCAGGCCTTTTCCAGGCGCTGATCAAGGTCGATGACAATTCGCTCTTCAATTGTCGGCAATAGAGGAGCCAGTGCGTTGAGAAAGTCGAGAAAATCCACGGGTATGTCCGTGTAGGCGTTCTGACGCTGCTTCCACACTTCTATGAACGCCTGGTTAAGCCGATGCGCGATGGCCTTGATCAGCCATTGATGGATACGCATCAATGGTGCCAGGTCTTCATTTATCTGCTTAAGCATGTCCTGTCCTAGGCTTATATTCATATTTCTCGAACAGTCTTCGTATACTGGGTACCGACCAACATACATTGCACCGGTTTCCCGACTGAGGTCCACGCCGGCTTCAACGAGCAGTTGGTTCAATGTATCTAAGCATTGTGTGCGGCGTTCAAGGTTGCCTTTTGCATAGTCTCGGCGTGCGCTTTCGAGCCTCTCCAGGCGCAGTTGCCAGGTTTGGCTGAACGTTTCAGATGCTGCGGCATCGTCCAGCCAGCGCTGCATCCGCTCTATCGGCTTGCGTTCGCGCGGCGACATTTGCCAGCCACGCCGCACGATGCGTTTGCTGACCAGGTGTTCCAGCAGGTCGCGCAGGGTGTCGGCCGGGGTATCGACACAGGCCTTCAACAAGCCCCGGAGCGTCGGCATGCCATCTTCCGGGTCGTTGATGTAGGCCAATACCTGCGCGGTTACCGGGCTCAAGTGCTGCTTTTTGCCAATAGGCATGAACAAGGTGCGTGCTTGCAGGTAGCAACCCGCGTTGAGTTGCAATGGTATGCAGTCAGGGTCCGGGCATTGCTGGTTGATTTGCTCGACCAGTCGCTGAACTGCCCAGTTTTCGAAAAACGTACTGCGGTCCTTGATCCATGCATCGCCGTAGGTGACGTGCATGTTCTCCGTCTGTTGCGGATCGAATCGACCCCAGGCCAGCGGGCCAAAAAAGCTTGAGGTGTCGTTTTTGGCGCAGAAACGTTGGGCATAGCTCCAGCCCAGTCGCAGCTTCTGTTTCTTGCGCGTATCGTTTTTAGCGAACCGGTCGCGGATCAGTTCACGCGCGCGCGTCAATGCGGCCGGGTTGGAAATGAACAGGGCTTCGGCAACCGCGTCGTCATCCAGAAAGTCGATCAATCCTTGACGGATGCGTTCCAGATAAACCTGGTATTGCTGGTCTGCCTCTGTGCGTGTGGCGGTCTGTTCCAGTAAGCCATTCCAGTCGTGTACGGCAGCGCTCAAGGGATCGCGTAAGGCTTGCGGCAGGTCGGCGACTTGCAGCGACAGGCCTTCGTTGAGTTTGCGAATCAGCTTGCGACAGGCTTGGGGGGAGTGGGCATTGGCCGCTTCAAGCAGGGTGGCCTTCACCCCATGCAGCGCGCGAAAACGCTGTTCAAAGGCACCGCACGCAGGCAGCTCGGAAAACCCTCCCAACGCGGTCAGGTGATGAATGGGAAAACCGGTTGAGCGCAGCCAGAAGTAGTGTGAACTTTCCATGATTCAGGCCGGTATCCTTATTGCGTTGAGTTTGTGCAGCTTGCCAAGCACCGCGAGATCATCGCCGTTTTGTGGCGCTTGCAGTGCCAAATCCGCGAGCAACCGTGGTTGTTTCAGGTCGGCGTAAAGGCTGGCCGCGCGTGGGCTGATGAGCGTGAATTTGTGGCGGGCCTCAAGGTTGGGCAAATACACCAGGATATGCTCACAGGTCTGTTCCAGGGGCCCGCGTCCCAGCTGGCTCTTGTCGCGCAGCCAGTGTGAGAGCGCAAAACAACTATGGTGGAGGCGGGCTTGGGCGGTGCGTTGATAACGGCCGGGTACCGGGGCGGCGACGTCCATCAACCCGGTGTACAGATGAACGCATTCGCGTTCAAGCCCGATCAGGTCCCGGATCTCTGGGTAATCGGCCAGTTCCTGGCGTTCCAGTAAAAATCCCAGTACCGCATCGCAGTAGCCATAAACCATTGGTCCAAAGTCGAACCAGTCCTGTTCACGCAAAAACGTTCGGGACAGAGTGGGTAAATCCAGCCCGATGTTGATCAGCGCGCGCAGGGTCAACGGGGCGCCGGTCTCCAGCGCATTTGTAAAGGAGTTGACCAGGCGGAACTGGTAGTTTTCGACGAACCACTTCACGCGGTCGAACTGTCCGGCATAGGCTTGCAGAATCGTTCGTTCATCCTCAGGGAAGTGTTGCAGCCATTGCGTAGCCCCCTGCGCCTGGAATAAATGCTGCTGCAAGGTTTCATCGCGCAGCAGACGTCGCCAAAGCTTCCAGACCTGCTCAGCATCCATGCGCCAGCTCCCGTGCCGGTTGGGTGTAATGATTCCAGATTTTCTGCGCGCGCCGCACGTCGGTGACGATCATGTGTTCGTCATTGGCATCCATTACCCGGGTGAGCGCATGGTGGGCCTGCCCTTGATACTCAAGGATGATCGCCGAGGGTTGGGCCCGTGACATCAGTTCTTCGTAGAGGTCCCAGACAGGCTCAGGCACGCTGGCGTCATGCCAGTCGTGATAAAGCCCGTCATGCCAACTGCCTCCGGCCAGGTGCACCGAGATCACCTTGTCCAGCGGTAAGGTATCCAGGTAGTCGCGCAGGTCGAAATTCTTGAGGTTCAGGTGGTTAGTGTAAATGTTGTGCAGGTCAAGATGCAGAAACGTGCCGGACTGCTGCACCAGCCGCGCGAGGAACTCGGCTTCGCGCATTTCCGCGCCAGGGCATTGCAGGTAATAGGCGGCGTTTTCATGGGCCAGCGGCATCCCGTAGCGCATTTGCAGCGCCTTGGCCCGCTCTGCACAGCGCAACACTTCGGCATTGGAAAACTGCAGGGGGCTGCTCCAGATATCCAGCCATGAATTGTCGCCATAAAAACAATGATTGGCGACCCAGGGGCTGTTCAACATCTTCGCCAGGGGCACATGGCGCTGCACCGCAGCAGTTTGCTCCAAGGGGCTGAAACCAAAATCGCAACCGTAATTGGAGTGCGCCAGCAACGTGAAATTCTCGGCCAGCCGCTCCATCATCGCTCTGGCCGCCGGCTTGATGATCTGCGGACCATCCATGGGCGCCATGATGTTGTCGAGCAGGATTTCCAGAACATCGACTTCAATGTCCTCGAAGGGAAACCAATCAAGGATTTCAGGGTTGTACTGAATGCCCACGCCAATCGGGTCGGGCTTAACGAATTGAGTCATGGGTTGCCCAGTCAGGCGAAAGATGGGGGCCTCCCCGGCAGCACGCCGGGGAAGGTCTGGAACCGTCAGGCGAAAACCTTGCTCTCGATGACTTCGATGTCATCCAGGTCGAACTCCTCAAACAATGCTTCTTCGTTAGCTTCGGTAGCGGGAACGGTCATGTTGTCGACGTGGGGTTCGTTTTCGGCGGTCGGGGTGGTTGGCGATTGAGTCATGGCACTTTCCTCAGGGGTGGTTGAACAGGCGGATTACAGTGAAGGCGGTGAAGCACCAGGCGATGACCCATCCCAGGCAGGTCAACACAAAGGTGCTCCAGTAGAGCCGGCGCAACTGCGGGGAGACCGGCTCTTGCGCGGCGCGGCGCGAGCGCCGTACATAATTGAAGGCTCGTTGGCGCAGGCGTGGCTGCTCCAGGAACTCGATAATTGCCAGATAGGTATCGCCATTGAAAATCGGTAGGAGGGTCGGTATCAGGGAAATGAACGACGCTACGACCATCACCACGAACAGCGACGCGAACGCGCCTTGGGCATCCCGGTACAGCGCCCACAGGGCGATCCCGGCACCGGCGTACATCAGGCTGACCATGGGGCCCGCCAGAATGGTGACAACTCGTTGATTGAGGGGCAGTTGCGACCACTCTTTTTGCACCGGCCGTACCCAGCCGGTGGCCAGTAGCACGTAGATGCCAATCCCGAAGTCGTTGACTTTGACCCCATAGTGTCGACATGCCATGGCATGACCAAGCTCGTGCAGCGCAATGGATGTGACGATGACCGGGAAGTGCCAGATCAGCCAACGGTAACTGTGCACATAGGTAGCGCCAACGTCAGCCAGGAACGCGTCGAAGTGCATGCCCAGATAAATGAAGCTCGCTAGTGCCAACACCAGCAGCGACACGTTGAAGCTTGTACGACAGCACCAGGGCGCCCAGCGATAAAGGTAATCGAGCAACGGCTGCGGATTGGTTTTTACCAGGTTGATCAGCAAGTGTTCTTTCAACGGGCCATAGGTGATCCCAGTGGCCGGGTCGCGCAGGTTGTTCTTGTGGGCGGTGTGCTCGCTGCTCAGCAGATTCAGGCTGAGCAACTTGCGCTCAAACTGCATCAGCTTCTCGAGGCTGACCTTCATTCGGTGGCGTGCAAGGGCTGCGGCCATGATCTCTGTGTGGCTGCTTTGGCCATCGAAGAGCAATGCGAGGCAGTACTCGGCCTTGCCCAGCTCAAAACCGAGGTCCGAGGTGGGGTCATAGAGATGGTAGCGTTGCACCGCGCTATCGTCTGTCGGCGGCGTCACGACCAGGTCATCTCTCAAGCAGGCATGGGCTGGCGCTGCAACCTTGCTGGTCGCCATGGCAGAGCTGCTCATGGCTGAGCCCACCACGCGTGCAGCTGCGGCCGGTAGGTGTGTTCCAGCGCTTGGCGGCCCTGGGCCTTGACGTCTGCCAGGCGCTTGTCGCTGCGTCGATGACTGGCGCGTCCCAGTACAAAAACAGCCCCTGGGCGGGTTGGGCCGCAGACGGGCTCATGGGTGGTGCGAATCGGTTCCCAGCCATGTTTACACATCAGGTATTCGATACTGCTGGCGCTCAGGTAGCGCCGATGGTTATGGGTGAGGAAGCCCTGTTCAAGGCCATAGCCCAGGGCGCGGCCCTCAATCAACAACAACCCATCGTCCGCACTGGCTTGTCGACACAATTGCATGACCTGGTTGACGTCATGCACATGCTCCAGTGATCCATTGATGATGATCAGGTCGTAGTCGCCACTGGGGTTCATATGTTCAGCAGCCACCAGATCGATCTGCAGACCGATCTTCTTGCCGTATTCTACATATGCCCGGTCCGGATCATTGCCTCTGACCGACCAGCCCTGTTTGGCAAACGGAATCATCAACCCGCCAGCGGAACAACCGACGTCGAGCAGTTTGCCGGTGGCGGGTAGCACCTCTTTGAGGTACCGATACAGGTGTTCCCCGCGGCGTACCTGATCAAGAAAAAAAGCGCGCTCAGGTTCCGAATTGCCGAACAGGCTCAGGCGATAAAACTTGTCGTAGTAAGCGTTATAGAACGCTTCCTCAAAGCGGTATTGCTGGAAAATATGCCCGCACTCCTGGCAACCCAGTACCGGCAAGTCGATTGCCTGCTCGCCAGGTCCGCGAACGCTGTGCAATAGCACGGCGTGTTGTGTGGAGTCGCACAGTTCGCAGTCCATCTTGTGCACGCGGTACGCGTCGGGCATCTGCAGGCGTTGTAAGTATTGCTGTTTTAGGGATGTGCTCACGATGACGTCCTGGTCACTTGATGCAGAAAAAACCTTCAAAACAGATGTGCTTGAATACCGTGGTGATGTCCTGGAAGCCTGCACGGTTTAACAAGTCGATATTTCCGGCGGTGGAGAAGGGCTCAAGCACACCTTTGAGGCTTCTGGTTTTTGCCAGTATTTCATCGGCGCTATAGCCCTGGTCGCGTTTGTAGTCGACGTAAAGACTGCTGAGAATGTCCTGGAAGCGCGCATCCGGGCCGCGTACTTTTTCGAACATGATGAACGCCCCGCCCCAATTCAATGACTCGTAGATTCGATCAAACAGGGCCTGCCGAATGCGCGGATGCACGAACTGCACGGTGTAATAAGCAACGATCAAATCGCTTTTTTGGTAATCAAACGTGAGTATGTCATCCGTGACAAAACTGACATTGGGCAGGGGGGAGGCGCTCAACAGCGTGTTCGCCTGGCAGGTCATCGCATCTTCCACATCGATGCCTACCCACTTCGTTGAAACACCGTGACGGAGTGCCAATTGACGCGTCAGGGTGCCGGTAGAGCTGCCCAGCTCGTAACAGGTACTGTCGCTCTTCACAAAGAAGTCGCTGAGTGACAGCACGATTTCATGTCCATCCTTATATCGGGGCACAGACTTCGATACATGTGAATCAAAGTGCTGCGGCGTGGTGCCGCCAAAACTCCAGGCGGCATTGCGCGATTCGACACCGTCGCCGACGGTTTCATAGGCAAGAGCAGGCGAACTCATCAAGGTAGACATGTTCATTCACATCCATGCTGGAGAACGTTGAGGTGCATTGCTATGGGGAGCGCGACATGTGCCGCGCTAGACAAGTGAGCGTTTTTTATTATTCCTGCTACTCGCGGTAGTTCTGATTGCAAGGCGGAAAGTTAATGGCCAGCCCCGTCTTCGAGGTGCGGCAATACTTAGTCAGCGTTGACGATGGCCGTTACGCCGTCGCGCCGAGCATTGTTCGTCGCCATACAAGGCGCGCCAACGTGATCGACCAGTTGCACAAGGCGACCACCAAGATGATATAGAGCAACGTCGACATGCCTTGGCTGACGATGACTTTACCGGCCAACAACGGAAACCCGAACACGCCGACAAAGTAGGAAAGACTGAATAGAACTAACGATTGCGCGGTCTGACCGGCGGGGGCTTCATTGGCTGCCAGTCCGTTTATCACAGAGTAAGTCAGCCCATAACCTACGCCGAGCACAATGGCGGCCAGCAAATACGCCGCCGACGAGTGTACGAAGAAGGTGAGCATCAATACCGAAACCACCATCAGCGCACTTAATAGGCTGGACATCACGTAGGGATCGCGTTTGACGATATAGCCTGCGACCAACAGGCGACAGGAGATCGCCGCGCTCATGAAGCCCAGGAAGAATAGCGAATAGTCGAGGTGGTTGAGGGCGGCATAGGAGGTCTGGAAACTGGAAAGGCCGCCGAAGATCGCACCGCCGAGGCCGACCATGATGATGGCAAAGACCGCCTTGGAACCCAGCACTGCCTGGGCGGCACGGGCGCTGATTTTGCACACTGTCACCGGCCCCAGTCGCGCTTGTTGCTGCTTGATGTGCGGCCCGAGCAGGAAAAACACCAGCCCTCCTACCAGACTGGCGATGGCGGCCACCACAAACGCCGACTCCACGGAATGGCCCAGTGCCTCGGCGGCACGCCCAACCAAAGGGCCGGTGCCTATGCCGCTCATCATGCTGCCTGACAGCAAGGCAAAATACTTCACACGCCGGGCAGGCTCTATGATCATCGCCACAATGATCGGTCCAAGGGTGTAGAACACGCCCCATCCAAACCCCAGGATCAAGCCGCTGGTCAACAGGGCCACTCCGAACGCAGGCACGGTTGCGAAGCCCAGGCACGCCGCTGCCAATAACACGGCGCCCGCTGCGATGGCTTTGGGCGCGCCGATCAGATCGGTCAAGTGGCCTGAGAAGATGACTGCCAGGAATGTACTGAGCATGGCAACCGAGATAATCGTCCCGGCGTCGGACTCGCTGCCACCACTTTCCCTGAGCTTCATTGCCAATAAGAATGTAGTGCCATACGACAGGGAGAGTAAATAGCTGCCCAGGCAAAACAGGCCGAACAGCCCGTTGCCAGTAGCGTGGCTCGCGGACGCTTGTGAAGACATTGGCTTCTTTCCTTGTGGAATCGAAAGTGGGGTAGGTCAGTCGGGCAATTAATCGGCGGCGCGTTGTAACGCGGCGGTCACCCGATTGATGTCTTCCTCTTGGGTCATCCAATTACTGATGGATAAACGCAACGCATATTCACCCTTGTATGTTGTTGGGGTGATATACAGTTCGCCGCTGCTGTTGAGATTGCTCAGCACCTGTCGATTGAGTTCGGCCAGCGTGTTGGGAGTGCAACCGTCTTTGAAATAACGAAAGACTAGGAGATTCAATCTGACTTCACATAGAAGTTGAAAGCAGGGGCTTTCATCAACCCATGAAGCAATACGCTGGGCATAACCGCAATGGCGTTCGATCAATTCCCTGTATCCGGCCTTGCCATAGGCCATCAATGTCATCCACAACGGTAGCGCCCGATAGCGTCGAGACTGTTCAACACCGCGGTTCATGTAAGCCGGTAATTGCCCTTCCAGGGGAACGTAAGGGGCATCAGCTGAAAAGGCTCGTTCATGAAGCGTCACATGGCGGGTAAAAGCGATACCGCAATCATATGGAACGTTAAGCCATTTATGCGCGTCGGCAGTTATAGAGTCTGCTAGCTCCAAGCCTTCTACCAGATGCGCATACTGGCTTGAGCATCTCGCGAAGGCACCGAACGCGGCATCGACATGCAACCATGCACGGTATTTTTTGCATAACGTTGCCAGTGAAACCAGGTCATCAAAATCGCCACTGTTAACGGTGCCCGCACTGGCCACCACAATTCGACATGGCGATGTGCAAGTGGCTAGCGATTGTTCCAGCGCGTCTAGATCAAAGACTTCGCGATGAGGCAGGCAATTTACCTTGATAAAGTTACGCTGACCTATACCGAGAAGCCCCAGATCCTTGACAATGCTTGAGTGGGGCGAGGCGCAGAAAACCATTACTGGGAAGGCGGCCTGAAGGCCATCTTGGGCGATGCTGACGTTGTTGTGTTCCCCACACCACTCGCGGGCGGTGGCCAGGCCAACAAGATTCGCTGCGGTGGCGCCTGTTGTCAGTACGCCGTGGAAAGCGTCGGACGGGAGTCTGAGCATGTCGGCCAGGAAGCTCAGCGTTTGGGCTTCGATGAACGCCGCTACGGAATGGCGTTCAGTCGCAACGTTCTGGTCCAACACGGAAACCAGCCAATCACCTGCTAACGCTGCGGGCGTGGTGCCGCCAGTGACAAAACCGAAATATCGTGGGCCTGTGCTGCGTGTGTGTGATGCGCCATAGTTTTCCCAATACATTTCCAGGGCCGCCAAACCGCCAATCCCCTGCTCAGGCATCTCGGATTGAATCGCCCTGTTGTGGGTTTGGGTATTCACTACATTTGCATCGCGAGCGTCTGCCAGAAAATCCAGAGCAATACGACCCACTTCAGCCATCAGCTCAGGCATACCTGCTTCATCACGCGAAAAAACCTGCATCCCTGCACTCCCTTACCTTAATGAGCGATCTCTTTGAACCCTTCCGATCGGCAACATTTCCATACGTCTTTATTGGAACTTCGCCATTTATAGCAAGCTTTTTAGTGAGTGAAAACTCGCTGTCACGGCATTAGGGGGCTGCGGCATATCGATAACTGACATTAGGCCCTTCGAGAAATGCATTCATAACTCATTGAATTAAAGTAATTAAATGAGAATTAATGGATGTCTTTTTCATGAGCCGGGTCAAGCGTGGCGCCACAGGAAACAGGTTCAGGATTTATGATCTGAACGTTATCGCATGTTAAACAATCCCTGTGAATCACGCTGCCTAGAACGCCACTTATGGTCCCGCTTCTGCCGCTACAACAGGCACAACGCGGGGGCTCAAGCGTCAAATCTTCACTAGCGCTCAGCTCTTCGAAGGATAAGGCCGCAGGTAAAGATGTTTGAAGGATATGAGAGGTTTCTTAAGCAGCCAAAATGGCTTGCTGGTTGTCGCATCAATTTCCGAAATGTCGCATTTAATTCAGTATCCTACACCCGCCACCCACCAGCGCCGGACCGGAAGCCGAATGGTGCGGCTGGCGAAACGGACGTTGCGGCCAGTGGCTCAACGGCACGCAACTGGCCACCGACTGGATGGCCGCAACCTCCAGGGCCTCGCTCTCGGCCCGTGGCACCACCAGCATGCGCCCGGCCTTGCGCGCCGCCAGCGCCGCGGGCAACACGCCACGCACCGGACGCACCGCGCCGGACAAGGCCAGTTCACCGAGGCATTCCACGTCGTCCAGCGTCAGGGTCGGCACCTGCACGCTGGCCGACAGGATCCCCAAGGCGATGGCCAGGTCGAAGCGGCCGCCGTCTTTTGGCAGGTCCGCCGGCGCCAGGTTCAGGGTGATGCGCCGCGCCGGAAAATTCAGCCCCGAGTTGATGATCGCGCTGCGCACCCGATCCTTGCTTTCCTTCACCGCCGCCTCCGGCAGGCCAACCATCGTCAGCGAGGGCAAGCCATTGGCCAGGTGGACTTCAACGGTAACGGCAGGAGCCTCGACCCCCACTT
>NZ_FMUZ01000040.1:0-45702 GCF_900101575.1 Pseudomonas sp. NFACC37-1
GCTTCCAGTCGATCTGTTTCTGCGTGATAAATCACCAACTCATCTTTGGCGACATCAACACCCACGATCGGCTTTGCGACAGAAACCGGCATTGCCATTGAAAATCCTCCGGGCTAAGGTTTGAACACTTGAAGGGTTCACCCAGAGGCGCAGGCTTGTTCCTATCGTCGGTCTAGGCCAGATGCATTCTTTATCGGCGCTTGGGTGAAAGGAGGAGGGGTGAAATCTCCCACGGTCTGTACTGCGGCTAACAGTCAGAATCGAGCTTTGTCCCTCCTCCTCCCTTCAAGTCCTACCATACAAGCGAGCTTGCTCGCGATAGCGTCGGATCAGTTGGAGTTGATGTGGCTGACACACCGCTATCGCGAGCAAGTTCGCTCCCACAATGGGTTCATCATTGCGCTCGACATATTGGCAACTCACCACAGGTCAATCCCCATGTCCCTCCCCTCCTTTGTACGCTTGATCGAAGTCGGCCCCCGCGACGGGCTGCAGAACGAAGCACAGCCCATCAGCGTCGCCGACAAGGTGCGCCTGGTGGATGCCCTGAGCGCCGCCGGCCTGGGCTATATCGAAGTCGGCAGTTTCGTCTCGCCCAAGTGGGTGCCGCAAATGGCCGGGTCCGCCGAGGTGTTCGCGCAGATCCAGCGCAAGCCCGGTGTGACCTATGGCGCCCTGGCGCCTAACCTGCGGGGGTTCGAAGATGCGCTGGCGGCAGGCGTGAAAGAGGTGGCGGTGTTCGCCGCCGCGTCCGAAGCGTTTTCCCAGCGCAACATCAACTGCTCCATCAAGGACAGCCTGGAGCGCTTCGCGCCGATCATGGCGGCCGCAAAACAGCACGGTGTCAGTGTGCGCGGCTACGTGTCCTGCGTGCTGGGTTGCCCCTATGAAGGGGCGGTCAAGCCTGAGCAGGTGGCGTGGGTCGCCCGGGAACTGTATGCGATGGGCTGCTACGAGGTCTCCCTGGGCGACACCATCGGCACAGGTACCGCTGGCGCCACACGCAGGCTGTTCGAGGTGGTAGGCGCCGAGGTGCCTCGGGACAAACTCGCTGGACACTTCCACGATACCTACGGCCAGGCCATGGCCAATGTCTACGCCAGCCTGCTGGAAGGCATCGCGGTGTTCGACAGTTCCATCGCCGGCCTTGGCGGTTGCCCGTACGCCAAGGGCGCCAGCGGTAACGTCGCCACCGAAGACGTGCTGTACCTGCTCGACGGGTTGGGTATCGAAACCGGTGTCGACCTGGACGCACTGATCGCCGCGGGCCGGCAGATTTGTGATGTGCTCGGTCGCCCGACGGGTTCGCGCGTGGCCAAGGCCCGCAATGCACACTGAGGTGTTACCGCCGGCTTTGTAACAGCGGCGAAACGAGTAACACGGAAACAATTTGTCAGGTTTGGTCGGTCAGATTTTTCGGCCAAAAAACACAACTACTTGATTTATATAGACTTTTAAAAGTTGGCACGCCACCTGCTATATCTCTTGCATAACAAGAATAAAAAAACGCAGCAAACCCAATAAAAACAAGACGAAACGACTCTGACATAACAAAAACAACACGGCAGAGACGCAGCTAACAGATTTTTTTGGAGAAGATGTGCTTTTCAGGGTGCTTCCAGGAGCAACCCGCAACCGGGCAGAGAACAATAAAACTACCTTCAGGTAGCTCCCGAATCGGTTGGATCGCCAGGCGAAAAAGCAGATCAGCGCTCAAAAAAATACGTTTGCTCTTGATCCCGGATGGGGATCGCCAAAAACAGCGGTAAAGGGCCACGGCTACCAAAAACAACAACAGGCCGCCCCTCAATAATAAAAAAAGAGCACGCGACGACAAAATTAAAGGGGAGCTTCGGCTCCCCTTTGTGCTTTCTGCCGTTTGGATTTTTCTTGTGGGAGCGGGCTTGCTCGCGAAAGCGGTGTACCACGCAACATAAATGTTGACCATGCCGCCGTCTTCGCGAGCAAGCCCGCTCCCACAGATGTGCCTCAGCCGTCGCTATCGCGCAGCTCTTCGATACTGATTTCGCGCATGCGGAATTTCTGGACCTTGCCGGTGACCGTCATGGGGAATTCTTCGACGAATTTGAAATGTCGCGGCGTCTTGAAGTGGGCGATGCGCTCCTTGCACCAGGCTTGCAGCTCTTGCTCGGTGGCGCTGTGACCAGGATGGAACTTGATCCATGCCACGATTTCTTCGCCATAGCGTGAGCACGGGATGCCGATCACTTGCACGTCCGCCACCGCCGGGTGGGTGAAGAAGAACTCCTCCAGCTCACGGGGGTAAATATTCTCCCCGCCACGGATGATCATGTCCTTGTTCCGCCCGACGATGCAGACGTAACCCTGCTCGTCCATGGTCGCCAAGTCGCCGGTGTGCATCCAGCCATCCGGGTCGATGGCATCGGCGGTGCCCTTGGGGTTGTTCCAGTAGCCGAGCATTACGCTGTAGCCGCGGGTACACAATTCGCCGACAGCGCCCCGCGGGACGAGATTGCCCGCCTCATCGATAATCTTGCTTTCCAGTTGCGGCTGGGTGCGGCCGACGGTGGTTACACGCAGTTCCAGTTCATCTGAAGGACCGGTCTGCAACGACACCGGGCTGGTTTCCGTCATGCCGTAGGCAATCTGCACTTCGGCCATGTGCATTTCGTTGATGACCCGTCGCATCACTTCGATGGGGCATGTGGCCCCGGCCATGATGCCCGTGCGCAGGCTGGACAGGTCGAAGTCGCCCCGCTGCGGCTGGTCCAGCAGGGCGATGAACATCGTGGGCACGCCATACAACGCAGTGGCTTTTTCCTCGGCCACAGCCTTGAGGGTCAGCAATGGGTCGAAGGCATCGTTGGGGTAGATCATGGTGCTGCCATGGGTCATGCAGCCCAGGTTACCCATGACCATGCCGAAGCAATGGTAGAGCGGCACCGGGATCACCAGCCGGTCACCAGCCGTCAGGCCCAGGCTTTCGCCAACCATGTACCCGTTGTTGAGAATGTTGTGGTGGCTGAGGGTTGCGCCTTTGGGAAAGCCCGTGGTGCCGGAGGTGTACTGGATATTCACCGGCTGATCGAACCGCAGGCTGGATTGACGCTCGGCCAGTTGTCCAGGCGTCACCGTCGCGCCCAGGGCGGCCAGTTGCGACCAGGGCAGGAAGCCTGAGGGTGGCTGGGAATCGAGGCTGATCACGCCGCGCAACTCCGGCAGGCGCTCACTCTGCATCTGGCCGATCGGTTGCTCTGCCAGCTCCGGTGCCAACGCTTGCAGCATGGCGTGATAATCCGAGGTCTTGAACGCCCCGGCACACACCAGCCATTGGCATCCGGATTGTTTGAGCACGTATTCGAGTTCGGAAACGCGGTAGGCCGGATTGATGTTGACCAGAATCACGCCGAGCTTCGCGCTGGCGAACTGGCTGATACACCACTGGGCACAATTGGGCGCCCACACACCGAGGCGATCACCGGTTTTCAAGCCTAGCGCCAACAAGGCTCGGGCATGCAGATCGACGGCCTCGGCCAATTGTTGCCAGGTATAGCGCAGCGATTGATGGCGAACCACCAACGCCTCGCCCCCCGGATAACGGGCCACCGTCTGGTCGAAAACCTCGCCGATGGTTTGGGCCAGCAAGGCCTTGGCTGCGGAACCACGCGTGTAGCTGAGCTGCGAATGCGAACCGGGTTGATCCATGACGCCCCCTCTTGTCTTTATTAGTGGGTGTAGCGATAACCTGATGCAACATGCCTTGGTGGGCACTTACTCTGGCTCAAGTTGACGTTAACGTAAAGGGCGATTGACAGCTTCTCGCCGCAGGCTTACGTTAACGTAAAGGTGAGAGCCACTCCCCCGCTCTCCGCACCCGATAAAAAAGCCAAAGGTGTCCCATGAGCTACCCATCCCTGAACTTTGCCCTCGGCGAAACCATCGACATGTTGCGCGACCAGGTGCAGGCCTTCGTCAAGGCCGAGCTGTCACCCCGGGCAGCGCAGATCGATATCGACAACCTGTTTCCCGCCGACATGTGGCGCAAGTTCGGTGACATGGGCCTGCTGGGCATCACCGTACCGGAAGAATACGGCGGCGCTGGCCTGGGCTACCTGGCCCACGTGGTGGCGATGGAAGAAATCAGCCGCGGCTCGGCCTCGGTCGCCCTCTCCTACGGTGCCCACTCCAACCTCTGCGTGAACCAGATCAACCGCAACGGCAATCACGAACAGAAAACCAAGTACCTGCCCAAGCTGATCAGCGGCGAACACATCGGCGCCCTGGCGATGAGCGAACCGAACGCCGGCTCCGACGTGGTTTCGATGAAACTGCGAGCCGACAAGCGTGGCGACCGCTACGTGCTCAACGGCAGCAAGACCTGGATCACCAATGGTCCCGATGCCAACACCTACGTGATCTACGCCAAGACCGATCTGGAAAAGGGTCCTCACGGCATCACCGCCTTCATCGTCGAGCGCGATTGGAAAGGCTTCAGCCGCAGCAACAAATTCGACAAGCTCGGCATGCGCGGCTCCAACACGTGCGAGCTGTTTTTCGATGACGTCGAAGTGCCGGAAGAAAACATCCTCGGCGCGCTCAACGGAGGCGTGAAAGTCCTGATGAGCGGCCTCGACTACGAGCGCGTGGTGCTGTCCGGCGGCCCGACCGGGATCATGCAGGCCTGCATGGACCTGATCGTGCCCTACATCCATGACCGCAAACAGTTCGGCCAGAGCATCGGCGAATTCCAGCTGATCCAGGGCAAGGTCGCGGACATGTACACCCAACTCAACGCCAGCCGCGCCTACCTGTATGCGGTGGCCCAGGCTTGCGAGCGCGGTGAAACCACCCGCAAGGACGCCGCCGGGGTGATCCTCTACAGCGCCGAACGCGCCACACAAATGGCCCTCGACGCCATCCAGATCCTGGGAGGCAATGGCTACATCAATGAATTCCCCGCCGGTCGTCTGCTGCGTGACGCCAAGCTGTACGAAATCGGTGCCGGCACCAGTGAGATTCGTCGGATGTTGATCGGCCGCGAACTGTTCAACGAAACGAAATGAATTTCGTCAGCGACGAGCGACAAGCTTCAAGCGGCAAGCGAACTGCGCTCTTGCTTGCAGCTTGTGGCTTGAAGCTCAAAGCTGCTACGGAGTAGCCCATGATTCTGCACACTCAGCTCAACCCGCGTTCGCCGGAGTTCATCGCCAACCGCGAGGCGATGCTCGGACACGTCGAGGCCCTGCGCACCCTGCTCGCGCAAATCCGCCAGGGCGGCGGCCTCAAGGCCCAGGAGCGGCACACCTCGCGGGGCAAGTTGCTCCCCCGTGAACGCATCAACCGGCTGCTGGATCCGGGCTCGCCGTTTTTGGAAATCAGCCCATTGGCAGCCCACGAAGTCTATGGCGAAGACGTGCCGGCGGCCGGCGTGATTGCCGGCATCGGCCGCGTGGAAGGCGTCGAATGCATGATTGTCGCCAACGACGCGACGGTCAAAGGTGGCTCCTACTACCCATTGACGGTGAAAAAACACCTGCGCGCCCAGACCATCGCCCAGCAGAATCGCTTGCCGTGCATTTACCTGGTGGATTCCGGCGGTGCCAACCTGCCGCGCCAGGATGAAGTGTTCCCCGACCGCGAGCACTTCGGCCGGATCTTCTTCAACCAGGCCAACATGAGTGCCCAGGGCATCCCGCAGATCGCCGTGGTCATGGGTTCCTGCACCGCCGGCGGTGCCTATGTGCCGGCCATGGCGGACGAGGCGATCATGGTCCGCCACCAGGCGACGATTTTCCTCGCCGGCCCACCCTTGGTGAAAGCCGCCACCGGCGAGGTGGTCAGTGCCGAGGACCTGGGCGGTGCCGATGTGCACTGCAAGATCTCCGGCGTGGCGGATCATTATGCCGAGAGCGACGAACACGCCCTGGCCATCGCCCGACGCAGCATTGCCAACCTCAACTGGCGCAAACTCGGCGAGCTGCAGCAACGCCAGCCCATCGCCCCACTGTATTCGAGTGACGAGCTGTACGGTGTGGTGTCGGCCGATGCCAAGCAGCCGTTCGATGTGCGGGAGGTGATCGCGCGCCTGGTGGACGGTTCGGTGTTCGATGAGTTCAAGGCGCTGTTCGGCACGACCCTGGTGTGTGGTTTCGCTCATTTGCATGGCTACCCGGTCGCAATCCTGGCCAACAATGGCATTCTCTTCGCCGAGGCCGCGCAGAAAGGCGCGCACTTCATCGAACTGGCGTGTCAGCGGGGGATCCCGCTGCTGTTCCTGCAGAACATCACCGGTTTCATGGTCGGGCAGAAATACGAAGCCGGCGGCATCGCCAAACATGGCGCAAAACTGGTGACCGCGGTGGCCTGCGCCAAGGTGCCGAAATTCACCGTGATCATCGGCGGCAGTTTCGGCGCGGGTAACTACGGCATGTGCGGCCGCGCCTATGACCCGCGATTCCTGTGGATGTGGCCAAACGCGCGGATTGGCGTAATGGGTGCCGAGCAGGCGGCCGGCGTGCTGGTGCAGGTCAAGCGTGAACAGGCCGAACGCAGTGGCCACCCTTTCAGCGCCGAGCAGGAAGCCGAGATCAAGCAACCGATCCTCGATCAGTACGAAGAACAGGGGCACCCCTACTATTCCAGCGCGCGACTGTGGGACGACGGCGTCATCGACCCGGCCCAGACCCGCGATGTACTGGGCCTGGCCTTGTCCGCGTCACTGAACGCGCCTATCGAACCGAGCCGCTTCGGCGTGTTCCGGATGTAAACGAGGAATGCCCATGGATAATTTCAACACCCTCGAACTGCACAGCGACCCACGGGGCGTTGCCACCCTGTGGCTCAGCCGCGAGTCGAAAAACAACGCGTTCAACGCCGAAATGATCCGCGAACTGATCCTCGCCCTGGACCACGTCAGCAGCGATCCTAACCTGCGCTTCCTGCTGATCCGCGGTCGCGGCAAGCATTTCAGCGCCGGCGCCGACCTGGCCTGGATGCAGCAATCGGCCGAGCTCGACTACCACACCAACCTCGATGACGCTCGGGAACTGGCAGAGCTGATGTACAACCTCGCCAAACTGAAAATTCCTACGCTGGCCGTCGTCCAGGGTGCGGCGTTTGGTGGCGCACTGGGGCTTATCAGTGCTTGCGACATGGCCATTGGCGCCGATGAAGCACAGTTCTGCCTGTCGGAAGTGCGCATTGGCCTGGCACCGGCGGTGATCAGCCCGTTCGTGGTGCAAGCCATCGGCGAACGGGCGGCGCGTCGTTATGCCCTGACGGCTGAACGCTTCGACGGCCAACGTGCGAAAGAGATCGGCTTACTGTCGGAAAGTTACCCAGTCGAGACCCTGGACCAGCAGGTCGAACAGTGGATCGACAACCTGTTGCTCAACAGTCCGGCCGCCATGCGCGCCAGCAAGGAACTGCTGCGTGAAGTCGGCAACGGCGCCCTTACCCCGGCGCTGCGGCGCTACACCGAAAACGCCATCGCCCGCATCCGCGTCAGCCCGGAGGGCCAGGAAGGCCTGCGCGCCTTCCTGCAAAAACGTGCGCCGAACTGGCAAGCCGAGTCGAACCATAACAAGGAGCCGCGTCGATGAGCGCCCCTGCCCTCACCACGTTGCTGGTGGCCAACCGTGGCGAAATCGCCTGCCGCGTCATGCGCACCGCCAAGGCCATGGGCCTGACCACTGTTGCCGTACACAGCGCCACCGACCGTGATGCCCGCCACAGCCGTGAAGCCGACATTCGCGTCGACTTGGGCGGCAACAAGGCCGCCGACAGTTACCTGCAAATCGACAAACTGATCGCCGCAGCGAAAGCCAGCGGCGCCCAGGCCATTCACCCCGGTTATGGCTTTCTGTCCGAAAACGCCGGGTTCGCCCGGGCGATTGAAAATGCCGGGCTGATCTTCCTCGGCCCACCGGCTTCGGCCATCGACGCCATGGGCAGCAAATCGGCGGCCAAGACGCTGATGGAAACCGCCGGCGTGCCCCTGGTACCCGGTTATCACGGCGAAGCCCAGGACCTGGAGACCTTTCGCGACGCCGCCGAGCGCATCGGCTACCCGGTATTGCTCAAGGCCACTGCCGGCGGTGGCGGCAAGGGCATGAAAGTCGTCGAGGACGTCAGCCAACTGGCCGAAGCCCTGGCCTCGGCCCAGCGCGAAGCACAGTCCTCGTTCGGCGATTCACGGATGCTGGTGGAAAAATACCTGCTCAAGCCGCGCCATGTGGAGATCCAGATATTTGCCGATCAACACGGCAACTGCTTGTATCTCAACGAGCGCGATTGCTCGATCCAACGCCGCCACCAGAAAGTCGTGGAGGAAGCCCCCGCCCCCGGTCTGACCCCGCAACTGCGCCAGGCCATGGGGGAAGCCGCCGTGCGCGCCGCCCAGGCGATCGGCTATGTCGGGGCCGGTACGGTGGAGTTCCTGCTGGATGCCCGGGGCGAGTTTTTCTTCATGGAAATGAACACTCGGTTGCAGGTCGAGCATCCGGTCACCGAGGCGATCACCGGGCTGGACCTGGTGGCCTGGCAGATCCGCGTCGCCCAAGGCGAGCCATTGCCCATCACTCAAGCGCAAGTGCCGCTGCTCGGTCACGCCATCGAAGTGCGGTTGTATGCCGAGGACCCGGGCAACGATTTCCTGCCGGCCACCGGGCGCCTGGCGTTGTATCGCGAATCGGCCGAGGGGCCGGGTCGGCGGGTCGACAGCGGGGTTGAAGAAGGCGATGAAATCTCGCCATTCTACGACCCGATGCTCGGCAAGCTGATTGCCTGGGGTGAAGACCGTGAGCAGGCACGCTTGCGACTGTTGAGCATGCTCGATGAATTTGTCATTGGCGGGCTGAAAACCAATATCGGGTTTCTGCGCCGAATCGTCGCCCATCCCGCCTTCGCGGCGGCAGAGCTGGACACCGGATTTATCCCACGTTACCAGGCGCAATTACTGCCAGAGCCCGGCGAATTGGATGACGCGTTCTGGTTCGCCGCCGCCCAGGGGGTCGCCTTGAGCCTGGCACCGCGAGTACGCGGCGATGACGCCGGCTCACCGTGGGCCAGCACCACCGGGATGCGGCTGGGGTTGCCGAGGGAAACCACCTTGCACCTGAGCTGTGAAGGCCGGGATCGTGCGCTGACGCTGGACGTCACAGCCCATTGCGCGGAACTCAAGGGGGAACAACTGACTATCGAGCACCATGGTCTGCGCCGCAGCCATCGGGCCATTCGCCAGGTGGACAGCCTGTACCTGCAATGGGAAGGTGACTTGCGCCGGATCGACCTGCACGACCCGCTGGCCGCCGCCGAAGCCAGCCACAGCCATCAAGGCGGCCTGGCCGCGCCCATGAACGGCAGCATCGTGCGGGTCTTGGTGAGTGTCGGCCAGACGGTGGAAGCCGGGGCTCAACTGGTGGTACTGGAGGCCATGAAAATGGAGCACAGCATTCGTGCGCCCAAGGCCGGTGTGATCAAGGCGCTGTATTGCCAGGAAGGCGAAATGGTCAGCGAGGGCAGTGCCCTGGTGGCGTTCGAAGAATAGGAATCGGCCCGCTCCCAGGGCCGATCCAGTCAGAACCTGATGGTGGCCTGCACCACCACACCGATGATGCGGCATTGCTCGGTGTACAGGTTTTTCGGGTAAGTCGGATTGAGCGGAACCAGGTAACGCTGCCCGCTCTCTTCGATCAATTTGCGAAAGGTCGCGTCACTGCTGCCGGGCAGGCAGGCGACCACCAGTTTGCCGGGCACCGCCTCGATGGCCGGATCCACCAGGATCGACATGCCCTCGGGAATGCTCAACCCACTGGGTGCGGTCATCGCATCGCCCACCACCACCAGCCAGAATGCGTCGCCCTGGGCGTGGTAGTCCGTCAGTTCGTAGCGCGCCTGGCTGTAGGCGCCGGGATCGCCTTCGCGAACCTCGCCAACCTCGTGCCACTCACTGACCGGGTAACGGAAGTACGGATTGTACTTCTGCGCCAGGGCCATGCCTTCTTCGGTGGAGGTGTCCGGCTCGCGGATCACCATGGCCACTTCCAGAAACTCCAGCCCCAGCTCCCGCAGAACCCGGTTCATGTCGTCGACACTGGGCTGCCGGCGCTTGGTCAGCCAATGGCCGACGCCGCCCTGGGACATTCCCAACCGCTCTGCGAGCACCACTTGCGTGATGCGCAGCTCCTTCATTTTGGCCTTGACCAACTCTATCCATTTATCCATGTGCGGCACGATACGTGGGTGGCTCCGACCCGCAAAACACAAATTGTAGTATTTAAATTGTCGTCACAATTACGGTAAGTACTATTCTGGATTCAGGCCTTCAGCCCCTCACACGGAGATTTTCATCACCATGGACACACCCAATACAGACCAGCCCAGCAGCCCTTTCGACGGCACGTTCCCTTCACTGCAGGATTGCCCGGCAGCCAAACGCGCCCTCGATTACTACTTGAAACCAGGTGTTTCGCCAGCCCAGGCAGAACATCGTTTTTTCGAGGTCAGCCACAGCGTCAGCGCAGAGGAAGCCCTGGTCCATGCGTGCGACCTGCTGCGCTGTGCAGCGGCAACCGCCCATGAGTCGGCCAACCAGTTAGACGGTTCGAGCCGTGACTTGGCATTTTCAGTGGTGCACATGATCGATCTGGTCAAGGTGATGCTTGACCGATCCCTGGATAGCTACCCTACTCGCTAGCGGTAACCCTCGGGAATGTCGTGGCGAACGCGGACGACGAGAAAATTTTTTTCCAATCGATGCGATAAAACCATTTGACTTGCAAATGATAATGATTATTATTGCATCAGCTGGTCGCGAGATCAGTCGATAGACCAGAAGACCTTAGGTCGGACTTCTGGAATATCTCCTCATCAGGCTAATCACGGTTTTTGACCCGGCTTTTTGCCGGGTCTTTTTTTGCCGATTTTTCGGCTTATGTCTTCAGGCTAATGAAGTCTTTTAGGGTGCTGCCAATTCGTTGGCGGCGATGATAGCAAATGAATATCCGTTTACAAGCGTCCCCCCGCCACACAGGCGAAAACTATCGACATCCAGCACTTGAGAATCAATTGCAGACTCTCTAAGCTGGCTCGGCGTCCAGGGAGGACGCCCCCTCGTTTACGTGACGTAAATCGCCCCGGTTTCCCCTTTCTTGCGTGTTTCTTGCGTGTAAAGTAACGGCCATGAAAATCCTTTCCAGGAATCGTGACCGTGGCTAAATCTTCCTTTGATATCAGCGCCAATTTCGACAGCGGCAACATCGAAGTCGTCGACATCAGCAACCCGTTGCAGTCGTTGCTCAAGATCAGGCCCGACACCCGCAGCGCCCATTTCCAGTGGTTCCACTTCAAGGCCAGCGGCTTGCACGTCGGCCAGGAATATTCCTTCCGCCTGCTCAACGCCAGTCAATCGTCTTACAACAAGGCCTGGACGGGCTACCAGACCGTCGCCTCCTACGATCACGTCAATTGGTTCCGCATTCCGACCCAGTTTGAAGGCGACGCCCTGCGCTTTCATCTGGAAGCCGAACAACCCCACGCCTGGTTCGCCTACTTCGAACCCTACAGCCGTGGCCGTCATGACTGGCTGATCGAGCAAGCGCAGCACAAGGCCGGCACCGAGCTATTGGCCGTTGGTAAAAGCGTGGAAGGCCGTGACATTCAATTGCTGCGCAAGGGCAGCGGTGCCGAAGGCCGGCGCAAAATATGGATCATCGCCCAGCAGCACCCCGGCGAGCACATGGCCGAATGGTTCATGGAGGGCGTGATCGAACGCCTCCAGCAGCATGACGATGGGCAACTGAACCGGTTGCTCGCCAAGGCCGACCTGTACCTGGTGCCGAACATGAACCCGGACGGCGCGTTCCACGGTCATCTGCGGACCAACGCCATGGGCCAGGACCTCAACCGCGCATGGCAGAACGCCAGTCCAGAAATCAGCCCCGAAGTCTTTTTCGTACAGCAGCAAATGGAAAAGTACGGCGTCGATCTGTTCCTCGACGCTCATGGCGATGAGGAAATCCCCCATGTCTTCACCGCCGGTTGCGAAGGCAACCCAGGCTACACGCCGCGCATCGCCGAACTCGAAGAGCGCTTTCGCAGCCATCTCAAGCACCAGACCAAAGACTTCCAGACCGCTCACGGCTACACCCGCGATGAACCGGGCCAGGCCAACATGACCCTGGCCTGTAACGCGGTCGGGCAGAAATATGACTGCCTGTCCCTGACCCTGGAAATGCCATTCAAGGACCATGACGATCACCCGAACCCGATCACCGGCTGGTCTGGCAAACGTTCGATGCAACTGGGCAAGGATGTGTTGAGCACCATCGAGGCCATGGTTGACGAATTGCGCTGATCCAATGATCTGATCAGAGGCACTGTGGCGAGGGAGCTCGCTCCCGCTCGGCGATGTAGGAGCTGGCGAAGCCTGCGATCTTTTGATCTTTCACTGAGGAATCAAGTGTCAATTGAAAGATCGCAGCCTCGCTTCGCTCGGCAGCTCCTACAAACGCCACCCGGCGGGAGCAAGCACCCTTGCCATGACTTCATCAGCCCTTGCCGCGCAACATACTGTCCAACACCTCATCCCGGCGCACCCACGCGTGAAACAGCGCCGCCGCCAGATGCACCAGCACGGTCAGGAACAACAAGTAAGCCAGGTACCCGTGGGCCTTGCGCAGCAGTGCGAACGTCTGGGCGTGGGCGGGCAGGATCGAAGGCAGTTGCAACCAATTACCGAGCATCACCGGATCCCCCGCCGCCGAAATCATGCCCCAACCCAACAGGGGCAGAACCAGCATCAAGGCGTACAACAGCACATGGGAAACGTTTGCCGCCAGCACTTGCCAACCCGGCAGATCGGCCGGCAGCGGCGGTTGGCGGGTAGTAAAACGCACCACCAGGCGCACGATCACCAACAGCAAAATCGCGATGCCCAATGGTTTGTGCAACTGCAGCAGCCATTCATGGCGCGCGGACACTGAAGCGACCATGCCGGCGCCGATAAACAGCATGGCGATGATCATCAATGCCATCAGCCAGTGCAGCAGCCGAGCCAGCGGTGCGAAGTGACGAGGGGCGCTCATGGGCGTGACTCCTGGGTGGCGGGCAATTGGCTCACTTCGCTGGTACGACGCAGATAGGAACTGGCATAAGCAGCGGAACGCGCGACCAACAGCGGATCGTCAGACCCTTCGATCCCTTGGGGCAGGATCAGCGGGTCATAGTTGATATCGCGGCATTCGCCGTTGTCCTGCGCCTGGGTGCGCTCCAGCACCAGCGTGCCGGCGTTGAGCACCTTGCGGTCAGCGGGCCAGGCCTTGCTGGCGTCGTTCACCGGGTCCCCCGGGTTGGCCAAGGTGATGTTCAGTTGCCAGCGCAATGGCCCGGCGGCGAGACGCTTCGCCAAGTCGTGTTCAAGGAAGTCGGCACCCTGGGGTGGCGTCGCATCGGCAGCGTCCTGGCTCAGTGGTACCACGCCCCAGCGCACGGCCTGGCGCTGCCCGGCGGGGTTGACCAGATAGAAGGCGTTGATGCCGTTGTAGGTTTCGGTGGCATAGCTGGCCGACGGCTTGGCGGTCTTGATCCATTGCAGGAACGGCACGGCCTCGGGATGCCCGGCAAAAAAAGCCGGTACAGCCGCGGGATTCGGTTTCCCTGTGGCAGGGTCCGGCGACTGGGCTTGCTGGAGCTGGTAGAAGGCTTCCGGCGTGCCCACCGGAAACACAGGCATGCTGTTCATGCCGGTGCGCCATTGCTGGCCGTTGGCCTGGGTAAAACGCAGCGCCAGGCTGCGAATCGGCACACTGCCATCCGGTGCATAAGGGTTGCCGCTCGGCAAGGCGAAACGCCCAACCACGGGCGTTTGCGGCAGCGAAAACACCTGGGCGCTGGAATAGGCGCTGACCTCGCCCGAGCTTTGGAAATAACCCGCGACGCAGACTCCTTTCGAGTGGTTGCGTCGAAAGCCCGGGTGAACGCCGTTGTTTTTTTCCAAGACATTGACCAGCGCTTCCGGTGTCAGGCGCTGTGGGTCAAGGCTGCCATTGACGTAGGCAAACAGTCCGGCCAGCGCGGCGACAATCACCGCAATGCCGCTCAGGCGCAGTGTCAGGGCGGCGGCACTCAAGGGCGGCCGGCTCGACGAGGGTGAAGGATCAACCATGAGAAAGCTCCAGGGCTCGAGGCCATTTGTTGGAAATGGATCCGTCAGACGAAGACCTGGCAGGTTTATTCCCACGCCTCGTATTTATTTTTCCTGCACTGGAATAATCTCGTTCGCGGGTCGTCTTTCCAGTCCCGGCGCAGTGACTGCCTACAGAAGCCACCTTCCATGAATGCACTAGACGAACAGTTGCGCGAACTCCTCCCCAGGCTACGGCGCTTTGCCGTGTCGCTGACGCGCAACCCGAGCAACGCCGACGACTTGGTGCAGATGTGCCTGGAACGGGCGTTGTCCAAATGGAACGACAAGCGTCCGGACGGCGATCTGCGAGCCTGGCTGTTTTCGATCCTGTATCGGCAGTTTCTCGACGGCCATCGCCGCTCCCGCCGGTACGCGCGCATGCTGGAGTTTTTCACCGGCCGCGACGATGCCCACCCTTCGGCCGAACGCAGCGTGATCGCACAGTCGTCTTTGCAGGCCTTCGATCAGCTCACGACGGAACAGCGTGCGCTGTTGTTATGGGTGTCGGTGGAAGGCTTGAGTTACCAGCAAGTCGCCGACATCCTCGGCGTACCGACCGGCACGGTGATGTCCCGCCTGTCCCGCGCCCGCCAGGCCCTGCGCCAACTCAGCGATGGCGAAATCACCCGCCCCACCCTGCGGATACTCAAATGATCAGCATGCCCCCCAGCGAAAGCGACCTGCACGCCTACGTCGATCGTCAACTGAGCGAGGCCGACCAGCGCCTGGTCGAGACCTACCTGGCCAACCAGCCCGAAGTCGCCGCCCGTATCCGGGCCTGGCAACAGGACGCACAGCACCTGCGCACGGCCCTGAGCGGAGCCTTGCAACAACCGTCCAACCCGGACCTCGACCCGGCCATGATTCGCCAACGCCTGAAACATCGCTCCCATCGCCACCTGGCCAGCGCCGCGGTGTTGCTGCTGGCGGTCAGCGTGGGAGGCTTCGGTGGCTGGCAGGCGCGGCAAATGACCCTGCTCAGCGCCGTTGCGCCCATGGCCGATGCCCTCCAGGCATACCGGTTGATTGCCCAGCAGGGCATCCTTCCAGCCGATTACCAGAGCGGCGACGAGCAGCACATGCAAGATTGGCTCGACCGCTACTTCACCCAGGCCGACCGGCTGCCCAACCTGTCCGGCGCCGGCTTCAAACCGGTCAGCGGGCGATTGCTCAGCACCGAGCAAGGCGCAGCGGCGATGGTGGTCTATCAGGACCCCAGCGGTCAGAAAATCAGCTTCTACGTGCGCCCACCCGGCCCGAAAAACTTCCTGCTGCCCCGGGGCAGTCGCCGCGATGGCGAGCTGGAAGCCGAGTACTGGTCCGGGCCGGGCTACAACTATGCGATGGTCATACCGAGTGACACGCCGACAATGCAAAGACTTAAGCAGACATTGGACTTCTGAGCATCACCATCCCCTGTGGGAGCGGGCTTGCTCGCGAAGGCGGTGTGTCAGGCGACATCATCTTGGCAGATACACCGCTTTCGCGAGCAAGCCCGCTCCCACAAGGGATTTGTGGAAGGCTTCAAGGTGTGTTCACCCCTGCCCGAACACCTGCGAAGGCCTGCGCAGCAACGGGTCGAACGGGTTGATCCGCGGCCCGATCAGGGCCGCCTCGCGCTTGAGCATGTCCACCACCGTCGGCAGGCGATCGGGCCCCAACCGGTCGCTCACGGTTGCCACGCTCAAGGCGGCCACGGCCCGGCCATCACGGTCCAGGATCGGCACAGCCACCCCGGCCATGCCTTGCAGTACGCCGGTGTTGCGCCCGGCGTAACCCAGCGCGCGCACGTTCTCCACTTCCGAACGCAGGAAGACTTCGTCGTACAGATGGAAATCCTTGAGCCGTGGCAGGTTGTATTGAATCACCGTGTCGCGCTCCTCTTGCGGCAGGAACGCCAGGATCGCCAGGCTGCCCTGCCCCACGCCCAACGCCACGCGGCCACCAATGTCACCGGTGAACGTGCGGATCGGAAACGGTCCCTCGCTGCGGTCCAGGCAAATGGCATCGAAACCACTGCGGGCGAGCAGAAACAGCGAGTCCCCCAAGGACGCCGACAACCGCAGCATGGCCGGGCGCACCAGGTCGCGCAGATTGCCGGTATTGCCGGCGCGGGCCGCCAGGGCGAAGAACTCCAGGCTCAGGCGATAGCGTTTGCTGCTGGCATCCTGCTCGACCATGCCCTCGTCCATCAGGCTGCGCAGCAAGCGATGCGTGGTGGGCTGGGACAGGCCGATGCGCTGGGCCAATTGCGTCACTCGCTCACCGCCTTCGGCGGTGTCACCCAAGCTGCGCAACACGGCAAACAGCCTGGAGACCGCTCCGACACCGACTTCGCCCTTGCCATTATTCCGATGAGTGGAATCAAACATGTAATTTCTCATTATTAAATTTACTCACTGAATGAAACTGAAAATAGTCTTCATCTCAGTGAAATAGTCCATTGAGCCCATCCTATTCTTCGTCCTACTCTTCGTCCAGACAGGGGCGATTCGAACAACAGCGGCAGCCGACTCGAGGTCGAGCGCCAACGCACCCCAGCAGCACCCTTTCGTATCTGCCCATAAAAAAGCGCGCCCTTGCGGCGACGCATAACAATCCCAGGTGGAGCGCAGCGATGGCTTTTGTGCAACTTGAAGGACTTGGCAAACGCTACGGTGACATCGATGCCGTGGTCGCCACCAACCTGTCGGTGGAAAAAGGCGAGTTTGTCTCGCTACTGGGGCCTTCCGGCTGCGGCAAGACCACGACCCTGCAAATGATTGCCGGCTTCGTCGAAGTCAGCAGCGGGCGCATCCTGCTGGACGGGCGCGACATTACCCACGCCAAGCCCGCCAGCCGTGGCCTGGGGGTGGTGTTCCAGAGCTACGCGCTGTTCCCCCATATGACCGTCAAGGACAACGTCGCCTTCGGCCTGCGCATGCGCAAAGTGGCCAACGCCGAACTGCAACAACGGGTGGACCGGGTGTTGAAACTGGTCCGCCTGGACCGCCACGCCGACCGCTACCCGAGAGAACTCTCGGGCGGTCAGCGCCAACGCGTGGCACTGGCCCGGGCTTTGGTGATCGAACCGCCGGTGCTGTTGCTCGACGAGCCACTGTCCAACCTCGACGCCAACTTGCGCGAAGAGATGCAATACGAAATTCGCCGCATCCAGCGCGAAGTCGGAATCACCACACTGATGGTGACCCACGACCAGTCCGAAGCCCTGTCGATCAGTGACCGGGTCGTGGTGATGCAGGCCGGGTGCATCACCCAGATCGATGCGCCGTACACCCTTTACGAGCACCCGCGCACCGAGTTCATTTCCAGCTTCGTCGGCAAAGCCAACCTGCTGCCCGGTGTGCGGGACAGTGCGGGCGTCGTTCAAGCATGCAGCCAGGCCGATGGCGAGCTGACCCTGAGCCTGCGCCCGGAAAAAATCGACCTGTGCGAGGCCGGTTCAGGGCGACTGCAAGGCACCCTCGTCAGCCGTTTTTTCCTGGGCAGCCAATGGCTGTACGGTGTGTCCACCGGCCTGGGTGAACTCTGCGTGGTGCGCCGCAACGACGGCTCGGCGCCCTTGGTCGAAGGCACGGCGGTGGGCCTGGACTGGGATCCGGCACTGCTGCGGGTGCTGAGTGTGGACGAGGTACCGGCATGAAGCTGATCGATGCGATGCGCCGCGGTCGGCAAGGCTACCTGATGTCCGCGCCGGCCCTGGCCTTGTACCTGGGCTTGCTGGTAATTCCCTTGGGCTTGACCTTGGTCCTGTCGTTCAACGTCTTCGACTACAGTTCGGGCATCGACGGCGACGCCTACACGCTTGAGCACTACACCAGCCTGCTGGGTGATCCGTACTTCTACGAGATCTTTTTGCGCACATTCTGGATCAGTGCCCTGACCACTGTTTTGTGCGTGCTGATCGGCGTGCCCGAGGCGTACATCCTAAGTCGCATGGGCGCGCCGTGGCGCTCGATTTTCCTGATCCTGATTCTCACGCCACTGCTGATTTCGGTGGTGGTACGAGCCTTCGGCTGGAGCCTGTTGCTCGGCGCCGACGGCCTGATCAACCAGGCCCTGCAAGCCTTCGGCGGTGCGCCGGTGAAGCTGCTCTATACACCGTTCGCCGTGGTCATCGCCCTGGTCCACGTGATGTTGCCGTTCATGATCATTCCAGTCTGGACCTCGTTGCAGAAACTCGACCCGGCCGCCGAACAGGCCGCGCTGTCCCTGGGGGCGAGCCAGTTCACGGTGATCCGCAAAATAGTGTTGCCGCAAATCATGCCCGGCGTACTGTCCGGCACCCTCATTGTGTTCGGCCTCGCCGCCAGCTCCTTCGCGATTCCCGGCCTGCTCGGCGGACGGCGCTTGAAGATGGTCGCCACGTTGATCTACGACCAGTACCTGTCGGAGCTGAACTGGCCGATGGGGGCAGCCATCGCCGTCGCGCTGCTGCTGCTCAACCTGCTGATCATGCTGTCGTGGAACCGGATGATCGAAGGCCGCTACAAGAAGTCATTGGGATAATTCGTCATGTCCAGAAACGGTCCTTTCGCGCTGCTGTTCCACGCCTTGGTGGTGGTCTTCATGCTCGCGCCGCTGGTGGTGGTCTGCCTCGTCGCCTTCACCCCGGAAAACACCCTGAGCCTGCCGACCACCGAATTTTCCCTGCGCTGGTTTCGCGCGGTGTTCGAGCGCGCGGATTTTGTCGACGCGTTCTACAACAGCTTGGTCCTGGCGTTCTGCGCGGCCTCACTGGCGACGCTGATTGCGGTGCCGGCGGCCCTGGCGATCACGCGGCTGGAGTTCCCGGGCCGGGATTTCTTCAACGGCTTGTTCCTGTCACCGATCATCATTCCGCACTTGGTACTGGGGGTCGCCTTGCTGCGCCTGTTTGCGCTGATGGGCGTGAACGGCAGCTTCGCCTGGCTGATCTTCGCCCATGTGCTGGTGATCACGCCGTATGTGCTGCGCCTGGTGCTGGCCTCGGCCATCGGCCTGGACCGCAGCGCCGAACAGGCCGCGCAATCGTTGGGGGCCGGGCGCTTCACACTGTTCCGGCAAATCACCTTGCCAATGATCCTGCCGGGGGTGGCCGGGGGCTGGCTGCTGGCGTTCATCAATAGTTTCGATGAAGTCACGCTGTCGATCTTCGTCACCTCGCCGGCCACGCAAACCTTGCCGGTGCGCATGTACGTGTACGCCACCGAATCCATCGATCCGATGATGGCGGCGGTCTCGGCGCTGGTCATCGGGCTCACCGCGCTGACCATGATTCTGCTCGACCGGGTCTATGGCCTGGATCGGGTCCTGGTAGGCAAACAATGAGGGTGTCATGGCACTGCTGAAACGACTGGCCGAAGGCGACCGCCCGGCCCTGGACTTCACCCTCGACGGCCAGCCCGCCACCGGGCTGCAGGGGGACACGCTGCTGACCGCCGTGCTGACCTGCAGCGAACACCTGCGCGGCAGTGACTTCAGCGCCGAGCCCCGGGCCGGCTTCTGCCTGATGGGCGCCTGCCAGGACTGCTGGGTGCGCCTGGGCGACGGTCGCCGCGTACGCGCCTGCTCGACCCTGCTGGAAGCCGGGCAGCACATCAGCCGCGAACCGGGGCGCCAGGTATGAACATTGTCGACAGGCCGAGCCTCATCGCGAGCAAGCTCGCTCCCACAGGGGATTTGCAGCGTGCACAAGATAAAGCATCACCCCAAATCAAATGTGGGAGCGGGCTTGCTCGCGATGACCGTTTCGACAACCCCACGAATCCCCCGGCCCTGCCCGTGAGGTGGCGATGAAACCGATAGCCATCATCGGCGCCGGCCCGGCCGGTATCCGCGCCGCGCAGACCCTGGTCGCCCATGGCGTGTATCCCGTCCTGCTGGACGAAGCCGCTCGCGGTGGCGGGCAGATCTATCGGCCTCAACCGGCCAACTTCAAGCGCTCGCCCACCAAGCTCTATGGCTTCGAAGCGCACAAGGCCAGCGCCGTCCACCAGACCCTCGACGAGTTGCGCGAGCAGCTCGATTACCGTCCCGACACCCTGGTGTGGAACGCCGAAGCCGGTGTGCTGGACACTTTGCATGAAGGTCGCGCCGATCGTCTTGAATACGCCAGCGTGATCGTCGCCACCGGCGCCACCGACCGGATCCTGCCCGTACCTGGATGGACCCTGCCCGGGGTGTACAGCCTGGGCGCGGCGCAGATCGCGCTGAAATTCCAGGGGTGCGCCATCGGCGAACGGGTGGTGTTCGCTGGCAGCGGTCCCTTGCTGTATCTGGTGGCGTATCAGTACGCCAAGGCCGGGGCCAACGTGGTCGCGGTGCTCGACAGTTCGCCCTTCAGCGCCCAGGCCCGCGCCCTGCCCGGCCTGCTGGTGCAACCGGCCACCCTCGCCAAGGGGCTCTACTACCGTGCCTGGCTGACCGCCCACGGCATCAGTGTGCACCAAGGCGCGAATCTGTCGCGTATCAGCGGGGAACGCCGGGTCCAGTCGCTAAAATGGCGCAACGCAAAAGGCGAGCAAACCCTCGATTGCGACGCGGTGGCCTTCGCCCACGGCTTGCGCAGCGAAACTCAACTGGCCGACCTGCTGGGCTGCGAGTTTTCCTGGAGCGCCCTCAACCGCGCCTGGCTGCCACTGCGGGACCACGCTGGACGCAGCAGCGTACCGGGGGTTTACCTGGCGGGTGACGGTGCCGGAATCATGGGTGCCGACGCGGCGGAAATGGCCGGTGAACGGGCGGCCCTGGCCTTGCTCGAAGACCTCGGCTACTCGACCGACCCGCAGCGTTGCACGCAACTGGAAGAAGCCCTTGAGCGCATCGGCCGATTCCGGGAAGGCCTGGAGCGCGCATTTGCCTTTCCTGAACACTGGGCCGCCGACGCTGCCGATCACCTGATGATCTGCCGCTGCGAAGAAGTCAGCGCCGGCGATATCCGCCGGGTGGTGGGCGAAGGCCATTGGGAGATCAACCGGGTCAAGGCCCATTGTCGGGTCGGCATGGGCCGTTGCCAGGGGCGGATGTGCGGCGCCGCTGCCGCGGAGATCATTGCCTGCGAAAGTGGCCGCGCTGTCGCCAGCATCGGCCGCTTGCGGGCCCAGGCACCGATCAAACCCGTGCCGTTCGGCCTGGAGGTCGAGCCATGATCGAAGTGGATGCAGTGATCATTGGTGGCGGTATCGTCGGCGCCTCGGCCGCGTTGTTCCTGAGCCAGGCCGGACGCCGGGTGGCGTTGCTGGAGCGCGACTTCTGCGGCTCGCACTCCAGCGGCGTGAACTACGGCGGTGTGCGCCGCCAGGGCCGCCCCCTGTCGCAACTGCCCCTGTCGCAACGGGCCCATGAAATCTGGCGCCAGTTGCCCCAGTTGATCGGCATCGACGGCGAGTACCAGCGCAGCGGTCATCTGAAGCTGGCCCGCAGCGCCGAAGACTTGCAAGCGCTGCACGACTACGCCGTCGCCAGCCAAGGCTTCGGCCTGGATTTGCGACTGCTCGATCGCACGGCCCTGCGCCGGCGTTTTCCGTGGGTCGGCGCCGTCGCGGTGGGGGCGTCGCTCTGCCCGGATGACGGCCATGCCAATCCGCGCCTGGTATCCCCAGCCTTCGCCCAGGCCGCTCGCCGACAGGGGGCGCAAATCCATGAACAATGCACTGTCAGCAACGTGGTGCACGACAGCCAACGCTTTGTCGTACAGACCGCAGCGGGCCTGACGTTCCACGCGCCCTGGCTGCTGAACTGCGCCGGAGCCTGGGCCAGCCAGTTCGCCGCGCAATTCGGCGAAGCGGTACCGATGCACGCCGGGCACCCGGCGATGCTGGTCACCGAACCCTTGCCCCTGGTCATGGACGCCAGCACCGGCGTCGAGGGTGGCGGTATCTACGCCCGCCAGGTCTCGCGCGGCAATTGCGTACTGGGAGGCGGCCAAGGCTTTGCCTTGGATGCCGCTCGCGCCCGGCCCGGCCAGAACGCCGTGCTGGAAATCCTGCGCCAGGCCGTCGAGCTCTACCCGTTTTTGGAGGGCGCCCAGGCGATTCGTACCTGGAGCGGCACCGAAGGTTACCTGCCCGATCGCCAACCAGTGATCGGCCACAGCAGCACCCAGCCCGGTCTATTGCACGCGTTCGGCTTTGCCGGCGCGGGTTTCCAGATCGGTCCGGCGGTGGGCCAGGCACTCACCGAGATCATCTGCAGCGGGGCTTCGACCACGCCGCTGGATGCGTTTTCCATCACCCGGTTTCACTCCATCTCCGTTGCTTGATAGAGGAAGGTCGCGCCAATGAATAACGTCAAACGCAGTGCACTGTTCGGTTTCTGCTCGCTGGGTTCCGCTTGCCTGGGCGCCCTGCTCCCGGTCACCCAGGCGTTGGCCGAGCCGACGCTTTACCTGGGCATGAACGGCGGCACCATGGAGCGGCTCTACGCCGACAAGGTCTTGCCGGCGTTCGAGAAAGCCAACAATGTCAAAGTGGTCATCGTGCCCGGCACCTCCGCCGACATCCTGGCGAAAGTCCAGGCCAGCAAAGGCAACCCGCAGATGCACGTGATGTTCCTCGATGACGGCATCATGTACCGCGCCATCGCCATGGGGTTGTGCGACAAGCTCGAGGACAGCCCGACCCTGGCGCAGATCCCGGCCAAGGGGCGTATCAAGGACCAGGCCGTGGCCGTCAGCCTCGGGGTGACGGGGCTGGCCTACAACACCCGGCTGTTCAAGGAAAAAGGCTGGAATACGCCCACTTCATGGATGGACCTGGCCGATCCGCGCTTCAAGGACAAAGTGGTGTTCCAGTCGATGGCCTCGTCCACCTTCGGCCTGCACGGCTTTTTGATGTTCAACCGGATCCAGGGCGGCAGCGAAACCGACGTCGAGCCAGGTTTCAAGGCGTGGCCGAACACGGTGGGGCGCAACGTGCTGGAGTACATCCCGAGCTCGGCGAAGATATCCGAAATGCTACAGACCGATGAAGCCGCGCTGTTCCCACTGACACCGACTCAGGTGACCGCGCTGAAACTCAAGGGCATGCCCGTCGAATATGCCCAGCCGAAGGAAGGCGCCGTGGTCCTCAACGTCGCCGAATGCACCATCGCGCAAAACACCCAGCCGGAACTGGCACAAAAGCTCGCCGCTTTCCTGCTGACCCCGCAAGCCCAGGCCATTGCCCTGGAAGAAGGCGACCAGATCCCTTCCAACCCCAACACCCCGACCACCGACAAGACCCGTGGCCAGGTGGAGGCGATGAAGCAATACCTGGAAACAGCGATTGCCGTGGATTGGGACCAGGTCAACGAACAACGCCCGGCCTGGAACGCCCGTTGGAACCGCAGCATCGAGCGCTAGAGGGAATTTTGCAGTTATCATGCGGCCATCTCACAATCAATTGAACCGATGACCTGTGGCGAGGCAGCTTGCTCCCGCTGGGTTCTGTAGGAGCTGGCGGAGCCTGCGATCTTTTGATCTTTCACTTGGGCCTCAAGCGCTAGGGGAAAGATCGCAGCCTCGTTGCACTCGGCAGCTCCTACATAGCTCCTACAGCGCCCCCCAGCGGGAGCAAGCTCCCTCGCCACAGGTGTGTCCGCGTTTTTTCTTCTTGATCAACAGCGAACCCTGCCATGCACACCCTCGCCCAACTACGCGCCGGCCAGCTCTCGGGCATCACCCGGCTGGACCTGGCCTGCGGCTTGACGGAGTTTCCCCGGGAAATCTTCGAGCTGGCCGATTCCCTCGAGATCCTCAACCTCAGCGGCAATCAGTTGGACACGTTGCCCGACGACCTGCATCGGCTGGCTCGCCTGCGTGTGCTGTTCTGTTCCGACAACCGCTTCACTGAACTGCCCGAATGCCTGGGCCGTTGCAGCGCATTGACCATGGTCGGTTTCAAGGCCAACCGCATCACCCGCGTCACGGGCGCCGCGCTGCCACCACGGCTGCGCTGGCTGATCCTGACCGACAACGACGTCAGCCACTTGCCGGATGAGCTGGGCCAACGCCCGCACCTGCAAAAACTGATGCTGGCCGGCAACCGTTTGCAGCAGTTACCGGCGAGCCTGGGCCAGTGTCATCGCCTGGAACTGCTGCGCATCGCCGCCAACCAATTGACCGAACTGCCGCAATGGTTGCTGGAGCTGCCGAGCCTCGGTTGGCTGGCCTACGCCGGCAACCCACTGGAAACCCAGGCCGATGCCGCAGCCTTGAACACCACGACCCCCATCGACTGGTCGCAACTGACGCTGCAACGACAACTGGGCGAAGGCGCCTCCGGAGTGATTCACCAAGCGATCTGGCAGGCGCCCGGCCAAGTGGCGCGAAACGTCGCGGTGAAGCTGTACAAAGGCCAGATGACCAGCGATGGCTCCCCCCTGCATGAAATGCATGCCTGCATCACCGCCGGTCGACACCCGAACCTGATTGACGTGTTGGGCCAGGTCGCCGGGCACCCCGAGCAACAGGCCGGGCTGGTCATGGCACTGATCGAGCCCAGCTATCGCAACCTCGCCGGGCTGCCGAGCCTGGCGTCATGCACCCGCGACGTGTATGCCGATGAACTGCGCCTGAGCGCTCCGGTGGCCTTGCGCATCGCCCACGGCATCGCCTCGGTGGCGGCGCACCTGCACCGCCAGGGCATCACCCATGGGGATCTGTACGGGCACAATATCCTGTGCAATGACCAGGGCGATTGCCTGCTGGGGGACTTTGGCGCGGCGTCGTTCCACGCCACTGCAGACACCTTGCAAACCCGCGCACTGCAACGCGTCGAGATGCGGGCCTTCGGGATTCTGCTGGGGGAATTGCTGGCACGGATCGAACCGACGCCCAGTGCGCAGGATCTTGCATGGCTGCTGGATTTGGAGGCGCGCTGCTGTCAGCCGGAGGTGCTGGCACGGCCGGGGTTCGATGAGATTGAAGGCTTGCTGCGCGAGTTCAAACACAGCGGTTGAGCCAGCAGCACCAACCCGTCAAGCACACCACCTATTGTGGCGAGGGGATTTATTCCCGCTGGGCTGCGCAGCAGCCCCCTAAATCCTGCAGAGTCAGCCAGACATACTCAAGTCGTCTGGTTTTAGGGCCGCTTCGCGGCCCAGCGGGGATAAATCCCCTCGCCACATGTCCATCATGTCCCTGACCCAAACAGCGTGGTGCTTAACCCGCCAACCCGACAAACATGTCCTGCACGTCATCATGGTTGTCGAGGCCTTCGAGGAAGGCTTCGACTTCAGCCATCTGCTCGTCGGTCAAGCCGCTGACCGGATTCTTCGGCTGATAGCCCAGCTTGGCCGACAATACGGTGAAGCCCTGCTCCGGCAAGGCCTTCTGCACGGCATCGAGGTCGGCAGGATCGGTGAGAAACAACGTCGCGCCGTCTTCGCCCGGCTCGAAATCCTGGGCACCGGCCTCGATGGCGGCCATTTCCGGATCGGCGTCCGGGCTGTCCGGCGCGGCTTCGATCATGCCGACATGGTTGAAGTCCCACGCCACCGAACCCGAGGCACCCAGTTGGCCCTTGCGGAACGCGACACGAATTTCGGCGACGGTACGGTTGATGTTGTCGGTCACGCATTCAACGATCAGCGGCACCTGGTGCGGCGCGAACCCTTCGTAGGTGACGCGGTGGTATTGCACGGTTTCACCGAGCTGGCCGGAACCTTTCTTGATCGCACGTTCCAGGGTCTCGCGGGGCATCGAGGCCTTCTTCGCCTGCTCGACCACCAGACGCAAGTGCGCGTTGGTCGCGGTATCAGCACCGTTGCGCGCGGCAATGGTGATTTCCTTCACCAGTTTGCCGAAGATCTTGCCCTTGGCATTGGCAGCCGCTTCTTTGTGTTTAACCTTCCACTGTGCGCCCATTACTCACTCTCTTGTCTGACGCGCCGAGACATCTGCCGGCCGGCGCTGTGGCGCAAGTTTATACGGCCTAAACCGGCTGATCGACCAAAAAATTCAGCCTGCCGGATCGACATTTTCACAGTGTGTTGTAGGGCTTTTCTGAAATAGCGGCTCGCGAGCACCGTTCCCCCCCATGGTTTCGTACCCTCTGGGCCTCTGTCCCTGCCAGTAGGAGGCGCGATGCGCAACGACACGGAAAGTCCCTTCAGCCTGACGCTCACGCAAAACGACTTGCAGCTGCAAGTCTTGCGCTTCAATGGCCGCGAAGCCCTCAACCAGCCGTACCGCTTTGACCTCGAGCTGATCTGCCTGGCCCCACCGATAAACCCCGACCTGCTATTGGGGCAACCGGCATTCCTGCGCCTGGACGGCGAGTCGGGCATCCATGGGGTTGTCCACAGCGTCAGCCTGAGTGCCTCGGCACCGCGGCGCATCGGCTACCGCTTGACGTTGGTGCCCTACCTGCAGCGATTGGAACAAGGCCCGCGGCGCCGGGTTTTCCATCGGCTCAGCGTGCTGCAGTTGCTGCAGCGCCTGCTGGAAGACAACGCTCTGCCCGCTGACAGTTACCGTTTCGAGCTGCCCCATGGGCAGTATCCGTGTCGCCCATTCTGCATCCAGTACGACGAAAGCGACCTGGCCCTCCTGCAACGCCTGTGTGAGGAAGAAGGCATTCATTACCACTTCGAACACACTCCCCAGGGCCACACCCTGGTGTTTGCCGAAGACCCGAAGAGTTTCCCCGCACGCTCCGTCGAGCTGCCCCTGCGCCCGAACGACAACTCGATACCGGCCATCAAACGCTTGTATATGCGCCACCACGCGACGGTGCCTGGCGTGCCTGTGGGGTTCCGTGACCGGGGAGCGACCGAAACCGAGGCCCCGGCGGCGAATCAACCCCTCGGGCAGATCGACCATGAGGCCATGCACGGCGACCCGGCCCTGACTCACCGTTACCAGGCCGGACGCCGCCATCTGGAGCGGTTGCGCTGTCGGCAACGGGAAATCCATGGCCACAGTGATCAACCGGCCCTGCACAGCGGCGACATCGTGCCGATCTGCGAACACCCGGTTTCCACCTTCAACGATCAATGGCTGATCACCGAGGTCCAGCATCGCGGGCGGCAGTTTTCGATCCTTGAACCGGACCTGCCCACCACACCGTCGGCCCGTGACTACCGCAACCGCTTCACCGCCATTCCCTGGTCCACCGTGTTCAGGCCGGCCCTCAAGCACCCCAAACCGTGTATTCCCGGCTATCACCTGGCCCATGTACTCGGCCGCACCGGCCAGCCGGCCCCGTTCGATGAGCACGGCCAAGTGAGTGTCAGCCTCTGGGCGCCGGACCAGGAAGGCATCACGCTGCCCGTGTCGCGACTGACGCTGGGCGACAGCCCTCCCCTGATGGCCGGCAGCGAAGTGCTGGTGAGCTTTCTCGATGGCGACCCCGACCGACCGGTGCTGTGCCCAGGGGCGGTCGATATCGGCGCAGGACCCGCCACCCCACCGAAACCGTCCCGTGGCAATCATGATGCAAGGCTGCTGTTGGACTGGCTGCTGAACCCACCAGACTTCACACCCTGATCCTGCCCTTTGGATTCTTGCCGGCAAACCTGATCTGGCTCATGCAAACCCAACGAAACGGGCTTACAGTAAAGATACGCCGCGCTAGACGGCGCTCTACCCTGATTGTTGGAGATACCCGCAATGCCCTGGAAAAACTCGGAAAGCCGCTACAGTACCGTCACGGTAACCTTGCATTGGTTGATGCTGGTCCTGCTGGCCGTGGTTTATGCCTGCATTGAGTTGCGGGGAATTTTTCCCAAGGGCAGCGGCGGCCGGACATTGATCAAGGAAGCGCATTTCATGCTCGGCCTGACGGTGTTCGTGCTGGTCTGGCTGCGCCTGTTCGCCCGCAGCATGGGCAGGGCACCGGCGATTTTTCCGGCATCGCCTGTCTGGCAAACCGTCCTCGCCCGCCTGATGCACTGGGCGCTGTACCTGTTCATGATCGCCATGCCGCTGCTGGGCTGGCTGATCACCAGCGCCGAAGGGCACCAGGTGATGTTCTACGGTTTCGATCTGCCGTTGCTCATCGATCAAGACAAGGATTTCGCCAAGCAACTGGAAGGCTGGCACGTGCTGGGCGGCACCATCGGCTATTGGTTGATTGGCCTGCATGCCTTGGCGGGGCTGTATCACCACTACGTGGTACGGGACAACACGCTGCTGCGGATGATGCCCAAACGCGGCTGATTGCCCGTCAATCGAACCCTCGGCGGCCTTGCAAACCGCCGGTGTGGACAAAGACCAGGCGCATACCGGGGGCAAAGTCCCCCGCCTCGACCCGCGCCTTGAGCACCATCAAGGCCTTGCCGGTGTACAACGGCTCCAGTTCGATGGCCGTCGTGGTTTCGATGAAGGCCGTGAGCTCGGCATCGACCCGGGCGAACCCGCCACGACTGCCGTCGAACAACTCATGACGCGGGCTGCAAAGCCCTGCTTCCCCCACGATGCGCTCGACCTGCCGGGCCACGCCATGGTCCGAGGGCACGGCCAGCACGCCGTAGACCGGGCGCTCGCCCGCTTCGGCCAGCACCAGTCCGGCCAGCGATGTCCCAGTGCCGCAGGCCAACCACCAGCCGTGATAATCCGCCCATCCCAGCGCTGCCAGTTGTTCACGGACACTGGCCACCCACGTCATGCAACCTTGCGCCCCAGGCAAACCCGAACCGCCCTCGGGCACCGGATGCAAATGTGGGTAGCGGAGCTGCCACGGTCCCCAGAAATCCGCTGCGTGCCGCTCTCGGTATCCGCCATAACCCAACCAGTGCAGGTCCATGCCAAACGCTTTCAGGTCGCGCACCGTCGGCGTCTCCTGGGGATGACCGCGCAACAGCCCGGCCGTGGGAAAGCCGAAGCGCTTGCCGGCCGCCGCCAACGCATGCAAATGATTGGAATAGGCACCACCCAGGCTCATGATCCCTTCGGCACCGACCTCATGGGCGGCGCGCAGATGATGGACCAGCTTGAACCACTTGTTGCCGCTGATCAGCGGATCGATCCGGTCCAGGCGCAACACCGCCACTTCGATACCGGCACGGGCGAGCCAATCCAGGTGAAGGGGTTCGAGTCGGGGTTGGGGATGCCAGTCGAGGGCGGGAAGCAGCATGGCGGCAGGCCGGGTGGAAACAGGCCGGTATCTTAACAGCTGGCGGGGGACTTCAGGTTCACCCCTCCCCACTGTGGGAGCGAGCTTGCTCGCGATAGCGACAGATCAGCCAACATCCATGCAACTGACTCACCGCAATCGCGAGCAAGCTCGCTCCCACAAGGGTTTTCCTGGGATTGAGCCTTACAACTGCGCCGCCAACCGCGACCCCTGGTTGATCGCCCGCTTGGCATCCAGTTCCGCCGCCACGTCGGCACCGCCAATGAGGTGAACGGTCTGCCCCGCCGCTTCCAGGCCTTCCTGCAGCTCACGCAGTGGATCCTGGCCGGCGCAGATCACGATGTTATCCACCGCCAGTACTTGCGGCTCGCCGGTTTCGCCGATGCGAATGTGCAGTCCCTCATCGTCGATCTTCAGGTACTCGACACTGTTGAGCATCTGCACCTGCTTGTTCTTCAGGCCCGTGCGATGAATCCAGCCGGTGGTCTTGCCCAGGCCGTCACCGACCTTCGAGGTCTTGCGTTGCAGCAGGAACACCTGGCGCGCCGGTGCATGGGGTTCAGCCTTGATCCCGGCCACGCCGCCACGGGCCTCGAGGTGGGTGTCGATGCCCCACTCCTTCCAGAACGCCTCGCGGTCCTGGCTGGTGGCGACGCCCTGGTGAACCAGGAACTCCGACACGTCGAAGCCAATACCGCCGGCACCGATCACCGCGACGCTGCGGCCCACCGGCTTGCGCTCGAGGATCACGTCCAGGTAGCTCAAGACCTTGGCATGCTCCACCCCGGGAATCGCCGGCACGCGTGGGGCGATGCCGGTGGCGAGAATGATCTCGTCGTAGCCGCCCGCCACCAATTGCGCCACATCCACCCGGGTGTCGAGGCACAGCTCGACATGGCTGGTCTGCAATTTGCGTTTGAAATAGCGCAGGGTTTCGAAGAACTCTTCCTTGCCCGGCACGCGCTTGGCAATGTTGAACTGACCACCGATTTCACTGGCCGAATCGAACAGCGTCACCTGGTGCCCACGTTCGGCCGCCACCGTGGCAGCGGACAACCCGGCCGGGCCGGCGCCGACCACGGCGATCTTCTTCACCTGGGTCACCGGCAAGTAGTTCAGCTCGGTTTCATGACAGGCCCGTGGGTTGACCAGGCAAGTGGTGAGCTTGCCGCCAAAGGTGTGGTCCAGGCACGCCTGGTTGCAGCCGATGCAGGTGTTGATTTCATCGCTGCGACCGGCAGCGGCCTTGTTGACGAACTCTGGATCAGCCAGGAACGGCCGCGCCATGGAGACCATGTCGGCATCGCCTTCGGCCAGGATCTGCTCGGCCACTTCCGGGGTGTTGATGCGGTTGGTGGTGATCAGTGGGATGTTCACCGAACCGCGCAGCTTGGCCGTCACTTTGCTGAACGCCGCCCGGGGAACCTTGGTGGCGATGGTGGGAATTCGTGCTTCGTGCCAACCGATACCGGTGTTGATGATCGTCGCGCCGGCCTGCTCGATGGCCTTGGCCAACTGGACGATTTCGTCCCAGGTGCTGCCGCCGTCCACCAGATCGAGCATCGACAGGCGAAAGATAATGATGAAATTCGGGCCTACCGCTTCGCGCACCCGGCGGACGATCTCCACCGGCAGGCGCATGCGGTTTTCATAGCTGCCGCCCCAACGGTCGGTGCGGTGGTTGGTGTGGGCCGCCAGGAACTGGTTAATGAAATAACCTTCCGACCCCATGATCTCGACGCCATCGTATTCGGCCTTCTGGGCCAGGACCGAGCAGGTGACGAAATCGCTGATCTGCTTCTCGATTCCCTCCTCGTCCAGTTCCTTGGGCTTGAACGGGTTGATCGGCGCCTGGATCGCGCTCGGTGCCACTTGCTTGGGGCTGTAGGCATAGCGCCCGGCGTGAAGAATCTGCATGCAGATCTTGCCACCGGCTTCGTGCACGGCCCGGGTCACGATCCGGTGCTTGAGCGCCTCTTCTTCGGTGGTCAGCTTGGCCGCGCCGGAGTAGACACCGCCCTCGTCGTTCGGCCCGATCCCGCCGGTGACCATCAGGCCCACGCCGCCCCGAGCGCGTTCGGCAAAATACGCCGCCATGCGTTCGAAGCCACCGGGTTTCTCTTCCAGGCCGGTGTGCATCGAGCCCATCAGGGTACGGTTGCGCAACGTGGTGAAACCCAGGTCCAGCGGGGCCAGCAGATGCGGGTAATGGGAGGCGGTCATCGATAACTCCACAACGGGCGATCACGGAAAAAAGCGCAAGCTCTGCGGCGTGCGTCTGTCATGGCCCACAGCGTAAGAGTCCGGATGCGGGCGCTCAATGACCGTAACTGACAAGTTAATGATCCAAATGCGCAGCGCACCGATCAGCTGTCGGGGGATCGAAGGTCACCCGGCACCTCATCAATGCCATTCAGGTGATTCCCTGGACACCTTTTGCATGTGCTTGCCGTGCGTACAAATCAGCCCGCCCTTCGCTAATCCCTTGTTTTCCCGTACCCTGCCCCGTAGCTCCTGATGAAAAATCACGAACCTGCACACGGCCGCTGACTGTTCCCCCATGCGCAAATTTCTGTACCTGCTGTTTTCACTGGCCTTGATTGCCGCCCTGATCACCTACGCACTGTGGACGACCGATCGTCCAGCGGGTCATTACCTGTCAGACCTGCGTATCAACCTGGCGGTCGACCAAGGCACGCCCGCCGACCGCGGCAACCTGCTGGGCATCCAGCCTGAACTGTTCCCCACCGACTACCAGAGCCCCGAGCGCCTGCACCGCAAACTGGCGGCCTACCTCCAGGCAGCTCGCGACCAGGGTTTTCTCAATGCCAAGACCGTGGTGGTCCTGCCCGAGCACATCGGCACCTGGCTGATGGTCGGCGGCGAAAAAGACGAGTTGTACCAGGCCACCACCCTGAAGGAAGCCATGCACTGGCTGGCGGTCAGCAATCCGCTGGCGTTTATCCAGGCGCTGGTCAGCGCCCAAGGCGATAACCGCCTGGAGGATGCCTACCTGCGTATGAAAGCCGAAGGCATGGCCCGCGACTATCAAGCGCTGTTCGGCGGACTGGCCAAGGAGTTCGGCATCACCCTGGTGGCCGGCTCCATCGTGCTGCCCGAGCCCAGCGTCAGCGACGGCGAACTGAAGATTGGCCGCGGCGCGTTGTACAACAGCAGCCTGGTGTTCAGCAGCGATGGCCGACCGATCGGCCAGCCGCAACGCCAACGACATCCGGTATTCGAACAACAGGATGTGCTGGGCGCCGACCATCCGCCCCCCCCGCTCGTCATCGACACCCCTGCCGGGCGCCTGGGCGTGCTGATCGGCAGCGACAGCTGGTACCCGCTCCATTACCGGCAGCTCAACGAACAAGGCGCGCAACTGATCGTGGTGCCCGCCTTCATCATCGGTCGCGGCGCCTGGGACAAGCCCTGGAGCGGTTATAAGGGCCTGTCCACACCGAGCGAAGTGAGCCTCAAGCCCGGTGAAGTGAGCGAGGGGCAAGCCTGGCATCGCCTGACATTGACCGGCCAATTGCCCATCAGCCAGGCCCGGGGCGGTGTCAGCGTGTTCCTGCGTGGCCAGTTCTGGGACAGCGGCAGCGCCGGCCAGAGTTTCATCAGCCACAACGGCCAGCACTTCCCCGATGGCGAAGCCCGTGGCGCGCGCCTGCTTAACCTGTGGTTGTGACCATGAAGCCGCAGCCGATGCGCCTGGGGGACCTGTCAGTAGGCTTCGTCCACAGCCTGGCTGACGCCATTGCCAGCCATGGGCAAGACCCCAAGCCTTTGCTGGAGCAGTACGGCCTCGATGCCGCGCGCCTGGCCGAGCCCGGCGCACGCCTGTCGATCCCACGCTACATGCGCCTGGGCCACGCTGCGATTCAACAGACCCAGGACCCGGCCCTGGGCCTGCGCATGGGTCAGCTCGGGCGCTTGAGCCAGGCTGGGCTGGCGGGCGTTACCGCAGCCCAGGCGCCGACCGTGCGCGAGGCGGCCCGCTGCATGATCCGCTTCGAGCCGCTGTATGGCTCCAACTATCGCGGCCAATCGAGTTTTCATGAGGATGCCCGCGGCGCTTGGCTACGGTTCTACTCCATCAGCCCGTATAACGCCTACAACCGCTTTGTCGTGGATTCGATCATCGCCGGCTGGCTGGCCCAACTGTCCAGCGTCAGCGGCATCGCGCTGCGGCCCGAACGCATCGAAATCGAATTCGAGGAACCGGCGTACCTGGAGGCTTACCGCACGCTCGGTGACTGCCCGATCCAGTTTGGCGCCGAACAGAATCAACTGCGACTGGGCCTGGACAGCCTCGCCCTGCGCAACCCACAGCATTGCCCCAGCACCTGGCACCATATGGTTCAATTGTGTGAACGGGAACTGGAACAACTGACCCGCACCCGCAGCCTGCGTGAGCGCATCATTCAATTGCTGGGACCATTGCTCAGCGGGGGCCGGGAACCCGACCTGGAAGAAGTGGCGGCCCGCCTGAAACTGCCGACCTGGACCCTGCGGCGCAAGCTGGCCGAGGAAGGCACGCAATTTCGCGCCATCCTCAACGACACCCGCCGCGACCTGGCCATGACCTACATACGCGATACCGAACTGGCGTTCGGCGAAATCGCCTACTTGCTGGGGTTTGCCTCAGCCGAGGCCTTTCAGCGAGCCTTCAAGCGCTGGAATGACCAGACGCCTGGGGAGTTTCGTCGTAGTCACAGAGGGCGTTGAGTTTCAAGCGCTAGCTTGCTCTCTCACAACTCCGTTGCATCTTCGGCGGGTTCCAGCGGGTCCAGTTCATAGGCCTGGTATTCCAGCAGCTCTTCCTGATAATCATCCATTACGTGTCCTTCCCCTGTCATTGAATCCAATGCCTGATGGCGCTGGCATCAGCATAAAGCTGCTTTATGAACAAAACATGAAGCAAAGGCTTCATGAATTAAACGTAGCACAGGGTCGGGAAATTACCGCGTGAAGTGTGACAGGGCGTAACACCCTGCCACGGGGACCTCAGGAAGCCGGAAGCGGCTGGATCGGCTCGCTCGGGGCCGGTAACGAGCTGGACGGTGGTGGTGGCGGTGTCACGGTTTCCGACGTCGGCGCAGACTCGAACGACTCAGGCGCAATCGGCGCTGGCTCGCTCGGCGGTGCGACGGGCTCCGACACCGCAGGGGCGGTTTCGACGGGGGCCGGTGCAGCCTCTTCTACCGGAGTGGCTGCTGGCGCAGGCGCAACAGGTTCCGACGCAGGCGCAGCAACTGGAGCCGGCATCAAGGCGGCCGGTTCAGCCTTGGTTTCCGGGACACCCAGCTCCGTTTTTGGCTTATCGGCATTCTCGGCCTTCTCGGCAGCTTTCTTCGCTTCGGGGGGCAGGAACAGCTCCACCAAGGCAAAGAAACGCTCATAGAACTTGGCTGCCGACACGGTTTCGCTGGCGACCTTGACCATCGAATCGTCCGAAGAGCCGATCGGCATCGACACCGAACCCAGCACACCCACACCCAGGCTGGCGGAGTTGTTGGTTTTCTTCAGGGCATAACGGTCCTGCAAGGCGTTGGCGAACATGGTCGCACGATGTCCGGCACCGCCGTCCTCGGCACAGACCAGGTTGAAACTGATCTCCATGTGGGTCTCGCCGGTCTGCTGGAAACTCTTGTGGCCACTGACCAGCTTCGGATCGCTGCTGGTGATGATGTAGCCCTGGCTAAGCAACGCCCGGCGCCCGGCCTCGCAGGTCGCCGCGTCGCTCACTGGATAAGTGCGCGAGAACGTCCCGGAATCATCGAAGTTCTCGTGCTCGTAGATGGCGGCTTTCTTCGACGAGCAACCGGCTGCGGCGGCCAGCACCAATGCAAGCCCGACGGTGCGCATGTGAAATGATTTGAACATTGAACATCCTGAGAGAAACGGTCCGGGGCGTATTGTGCAACAGAACGCGACCTGGCAGCGTGGCTAATCTTGTTTCAAGGGGGTTACAAGTTTACTGGGGGTTGTTTGCAGGAAAAAGACGCTAGGGCGGTAGATCGACGAACACCCGCCTTTGGGCAACAAGCAGATACAAAAACCCTGGCATTTTGGCCTGATGCCGTTCACTTGAGCCGTTACCGAAGACATCGATATTCCCCCAAAAACCCAAAAAAACGGCGCTTCCCATTTCTGAAGAAGCGCCGTTTTTTCAAGTGAGCAGCATCACAGCCAGGTTTGAAAAAGCATCAAGCGATTAGAAACGCTTGATATCCGCCTGACTCTCCAACTGCTTGCGATAGGCCGCGAAGTCCTGCTGACCCACACGGGACGCAAGGTAGCGACGATATTCCGCTTTCTCTTCGTCAGTCGGTGCCGCCGCTTCGTTCACGCCGTTCAGACGCACGACCACCAGACTGCCGTCAGGCAAGGTCACGCTGCTGAACGTCGGCTTGTCCTTGGACTCTGGCTTGGGCATGCGGAACAGTGCTTGCAGCACCGCTGGGTCGATGCCTTCCTGGTTGCGGGTGGCCGCTTCGATGGCCTTCCAGCCTTGGCCGTCAATCGGTTTGTCCAGTGCCGTCTTGCCGTCGCGCAGGCTGGCGATCAGCTCGTCGGCGCGGGTCTTGGCCGCTGCGCTGGCATGTTCCTTGGCCAACTGAGCACGAATCGGCCCTGCCACCTTGTCCAGCGGCAGTTGCTCAGGCTTGCGGTGCTCCTTGGCACGCAGCACCACGACGGTTTCCGGGTCCAGCTCGATAGCGGTGCTGTTGGCACCTTCATCCAGCACTTCCGGGCTGAACGCCGCAGTGACCACGGCGCGATTGGCCGCAATCCCTTCACCGCCTTCACGACCGAACGGGGCCGATGTGTGGACGGTCAACTTCAGGTCCTGGGCCGGCTGTGCCAGGTCGGACGCCTCGAACGAGGCATCCTCCAGTTGCTTGGTCGCCTCCACGAAACGCTGCTCCACCTGCTGAGTCTTCAACTCGCGAGTCAGCTTGTCCTTGAGACTGGCGAAAGTCGGCACTTCAGGCGCTTCGACACCCAGCAGCTTGATCAGGTGCAGACCGAAATCGGTGCGGACCGGTGCCGAGACCTGGTCCTTGCTCAAGGCGTACAAGGCCTTTTCGAATTCCGGATCGTAGACGCCTGGACCGGCATAGCCGAGATCGCCGCCATTGTTCGCCGAACCCGGATCCTGGGAAAACTCCTTCGCCAGGGCTTCAAACGACTCGCCTTTGGCCAGGCGAGCCTGAATCTCTTCGATCTTCGCCTTGGCCTGGGCTTCGGTCACCTTGTCGTTCACTTCGATCAGGATGTGCGCAGCGCGACGCTGTTCGGACAGGTTGGCGATTTCTTTCTGGTAGGCCGCTTGCAGGTCTTCGTCCTTGACGCTGACCTGATCGAAGAAAGAGGCTTTCTTCAGCTCGAGGTAATCGATGACCACCTGATCAGGCGTCATGAATTCCTTGGCGTGTTGGTCGTAGTAAGCCTTGACCTCATCATCGGTCAGCTTTACCGACGCAGGATCGGCCTTGATATTCAAGGTGGCGAAATCACGGGTCTGCTTTTCCAGGCGGGCGAATGCCAGCACTTGGGCATCGGTGACAAAACCGCTGCCCGCCAGACCGGCACGCAACTGACCGATCAGCATTTCCTGAGCCAGCATCTGGCGGAATTGCATACGGCTGTAACCCAGCTGGCGGATCACCTGATCAAAACGCTCGGCGCTGAATTTGCCATCGACCTGGAACTCAGGCGTCTGCAGGATGACTTGATCAAGCGCAGCTTCGGAGAAAGCGAATTTCGCATCGTGTGCGCCTTGCAACAGCAACTTGCGATCGATCAGGCCCTTGAGCGCCGAATCGCGCAGCATTTTTTCGTCCAGCAGAGAGGCGTCGAAATCCTTGCCCAGCTGTTGCATGAGCTGACGGCGTTGCATGTCGACCGCCTGGCTCAGCTCGTTCTGGCTGATTTTTTCGCCGTTGACCTTGGCCGCGTCATTGCTGTTGGTGGTGGCTTGAAAAATGGCATCGAAACCGGTCAACGCCATCAATGCGACGATGACCCCGATGATGGTCTTGGCAATCCAGCCTTGTGAATTGTCCCTGATATTCTGCAGCATGCGTCCCCCAGAAACGGTTGAACTTCAAATTTAGGCAACCGTGGAGCGTGGGTAGAATCCGGATAGAAGAAAGGCGCATCCGAGGATGCGCCTTCTCGTAACTGGCGGAGCGGACCGGGCTCGCACCTGCAAGCCCTGGCGTCACAAACCGGTAGCAACCGGTCGCATTACCGCTCCGCTGCCAAGCCAGGCATGACCCCGACCCGGATAAACTCAACGAAACCTTAGTTAACGGCTTCTTTCAGTGCTTTACCAGCTTTGAAACCTGGCTTTTTGGCAGCAGGAATTTCCAGCGTCTTGCCGGTCTGCGGATTGCGACCGGTACGAGCTGGGCGATCAGTCACGGAGAAGGTGCCGAAACCAACCAGAACAACGGAGTCGCCAGCCTTGAGAGCGCCAGTGACGGATTCGATTACAGCGTCCAGCGCACGGCCAGCAGCAGCTTTCGGGATATCAGCGGATGCAGCGATAGCATCAATCAGTTCCGACTTGTTCACTCTAAGTCCCCTTATATCTATTTGAGATGATTCTAAGTTTTTTTGGTGAAAGCAAAAACGAGTGCTGAATGGCCTGCAGACACTTAAGAGCCGCTTTATAACAAGGGCTCTAAAAAACTGTCAAGGAAGGCCCCCCAGGCAAATGCGTATTAATGCGTGCTAATTCTTTCCTTAGAGTCAGACTCTCGCTTTTCTTCCTTCGCGACAATCTCCGGAGCCACATCCGGCAAGGGCTCCGGCGCGTATTGCAGCGCAATTTGCAGGACCTCGTCAATCCATTTAACTGGTTTGATCTGAAGATCTTGCTTGATGTTGTCAGGAATTTCCTTCAGATCGCGGACATTCTCTTCGGGAATGATCACGATCTTGATCCCGCCACGGTGTGCCGCCAGCAGTTTTTCCTTCAGGCCGCCGATCGCCAGGACCTGGCCGCGCAGCGTGATTTCACCCGTCATGGCGACGTCAGCGCGCACCGGGATGCCGGTCAATGCCGAGACCAGGGCCGTGCACATGCCTACGCCGGCGCTTGGGCCGTCCTTGGGCGTAGCCCCTTCAGGCATGTGGATGTGCGTGTCGCGCTTCTCATGGAAGTCCAGGGGGATGCCCAGGCTCCGAGCACGACTGCGCACCACCGTCAGCGCCGCGGTGATCGACTCGACCATCACGTCGCCCAGGGAACCGGTCTTGATCAGTTGCCCCTTGCCCGGTACCACGGCCGCTTCGATGGTCAACAACTCACCACCGACCTGAGTCCACGCCAGGCCAGTCACCTGGCCGATCTGGTCCTGCTGCTCGGCCAGGCCGTAGCGGAACTTGCGCACGCCCAGGAAGTGCTCCAGCAGGTCCGCAGTGACCTTGACCGCGAAGCGTTTTTCCAGCGCGTGCTCCTTGACCGCCTTGCGGCAGACCTTGGCAATCTGCCGCTCCAGGCCACGCACGCCGGCTTCGCGGGTGTAGTAGCGGATGATGTCGCGAATCGCTTCCTCGTCGAATTCCAGCTCGCCTTTTTTCAGGCCATTGGCCTGGATCTGCTTGGGCGAAAGGTACTTCACGGCGATGTTGATCTTCTCGTCCTCGGTGTAGCCCGGTAGACGAATCACCTCCATCCGGTCCAGCAATGCCGGCGGAATGTTCATGGAGTTGGAGGTGCAGAGGAACATCACGTCCGACAGGTCGTAGTCGACCTCGAGGTAGTGATCGTTGAAGTTGTGATTCTGCTCAGGATCGAGCACTTCGAGCAACGCAGAGGCAGGATCGCCGCGCATGTCGCTGCCCATCTTGTCAATTTCGTCCAAAAGGAACAGCGGATTGCGCACGCCGACCTTTGTCATTTTTTGAATCAATCTTCCTGGCATCGAACCGATGTAGGTCCGGCGATGACCACGAATTTCCGCCTCGTCACGCACGCCACCCAGGGCCATGCGTACGAATTTACGGTTGGTGGCGTGGGCAATCGACTCGGCCAGGGAGGTTTTACCAACGCCGGGAGGACCGACCAGGCACAGAACCGGGCCACGAATTTTCTTCACACGCTTTTGCACGGCGAGGTACTCAAGGATGCGTTCCTTGACCTCTTCCAGACCGTAATGGTCGGCGTCGAGGATGTCTTCGGCGCGAGCCAGGTCCAGACGCACCTTGCTCTGGGCTTTCCACGGCACTTGGACCAGCCAGTCGATGTAGGAGCGCACCACGGTGGCTTCGGCAGACATCGGCGACATTTGCTTGAGCTTGTTCAACTCAGCCTGAGCCTTGGCCAAAGCATCCTTGGGCAAGCCAGCGGCATCGATGCGTTTTTTCAGCTCTTCGATTTCGTTGTGACCTTCGTCGCCATCGCCCAGCTCTTTCTGAATGGCCTTCATCTGCTCATTCAGGTAGTACTCGCGCTGGCTGCGCTCCATCTGCTTCTTGACGCGACCGCGAATACGTTTCTCGACCTGCAACAGATCGATCTCGCCGTCGAGCAATGCCAACACGTGCTCGACACGGGCCGACAGGTCGATGATCTCGAGGATTTCCTGCTTCTGCTCGATCTTGAGGGCCATGTGGGCCGCCATCGTATCGACCAGCCGCCCAGGCTCGTCGATGCTGTTGAGCGACGACAGGACCTCTGCAGGCACCTTCTTGCCCAGTTGCACGTATTGTTCGAACTGTGACAGCAGGCTGCGGACAAACACCTCTGATTCACGCTCGGGCGCATCGACTTCTTCGATCAGCGACACCTCGGCCCGGCAATGACCGTCCACTTCGCTGAAACGTTCGACAGTCCCGCGCTGCTCGCCTTCGACCAGGACCTTGACGGTACCGTCGGGCAACTTGAGCAATTGCAGAACCGTTGCAATCGTACCTACGCGATACAGTGCGTCTTCGCCGGGATCATCGTCGGCTGGATTTCTCTGAGCCAGCAGAAGAATCTGCTTGTCACCCGTCATCGCAGCCTCGAGGGCTTCGATGGACTTCTCGCGCCCCACGAACAGCGGGATAACCATGTGCGGATACACCACGACATCGCGCAATGGCAGGAGAGGCAATTCGATGGTTGTCTTCATGATTTCGCCTCTACGGCGGCCCTAGGGCCGGAAACAGATGGAAGTAAGCTTGAAACCAAGATGGGGGCAGCCTTGAAAAAAAACAAGCGCTAAGACACGTCTAAAACGCGCTAAAAGCAAAGGGGCCCGAAGGCCCCTTCTTTATTCCGGCAGCGGGACGCTTATGCGTCCGGTGCGGCCTTGGCAGCCGGCTCACTGTTTTCATAGATATACAGTGGCTTGGACTTGCCTTCTATAACGCTTTCGTCGATCACGACTTTACTCACCTCGGATTGCGAGGGGATCTCATACATCGTGTCGAGCAATACGCCTTCGAGAATCGAGCGCAACCCACGGGCACCGGTCTTACGCTCCAGGGCACGTTTGGCGACCGATTTCAGCGCGTCGGAACGGAACTCCAGGTCTACACCTTCCATTTCGAACAGCTTGGCATACTGCTTGGTCAGGGCGTTTTTCGGCTCGGTCAGAATCTGCATCAACGCCGCTTCATCCAGCTCGTCCAGTGTCGCCAGGACTGGCAGACGACCGACGAATTCCGGGATCAGACCGAACTTGACCAAGTCGTCAGGTTCGACTTCACGCAGGGACTCACCGACCTTCTTGCCCTCTTCCTTGCTGCGCACTTCGGCATTGAAACCGATGCCACCACGGGTGGAACGGTTTTGAATAACCTTTTCCAGGCCGGAGAACGCACCACCGCAGATGAACAGGATGTTACGGGTGTCGACCTGCAGGAATTCCTGCTGCGGATGCTTGCGACCACCTTGGGGTGGAACGGAAGCGACCGTGCCTTCGATCAACTTGAGCAAGGCCTGCTGCACGCCTTCACCGGAAACATCCCGGGTGATGGACGGGTTGTCGGACTTGCGGGAAATCTTGTCGATTTCATCGATGTAGACAATACCCATCTGGGCTTTTTCCACATCGTAGTCGCACTTCTGCAACAACTTCTGAATGATGTTCTCGACGTCTTCACCTACATAACCCGCCTCGGTGAGGGTGGTTGCGTCGGCGATAGTGAACGGAACGTTCAGCAAACGAGCCAGGGTTTCGGCAAGCAGGGTCTTACCCGAGCCTGTCGGGCCGATCAGCAGGATGTTGCTCTTGCCGAGTTCGACCTCGTCATTCTTTTTGTCACGCTGGTTCAGGCGCTTGTAGTGGTTGTACACCGCTACGGCCAGTACCTTTTTCGCACGCTCCTGACCAATCACATACTGATCAAGGATGCCGCTGATTTCTTTAGGCGAAGGCAATTTATGCGCGCTGCTCTCGGCCTGGGCTTCCTGCACCTCCTCGCGGATGATGTCATTGCACAGGTCGACGCACTCGTCGCAAATGAAGACCGAGGGGCCGGCAATCAATTTGCGCACTTCATGCTGGCTTTTGCCACAGAAGGAGCAATAAAGCAGTTTGCCGTTGTCCTCGCCGTTGCGGGTGTCAGTCATTCGATCGATCCAAATCCGATAGGCTTGCAACACAAGATGAAGGCAATTGCGGGCTTTTTCAAGCCCGCAGGCGGCCGGTCATCCCAACCACCTGCATTTTGAGCGGCTTAGGCAGGCATTTGACGCTTGTTGATCACAGAGTCGATCAGGCCGTATTCGGCCGCACGCTCGGCGCTCATGAAGTTGTCACGTTCGGTATCGCGCTCAATGGTTTCGAGGCTCTGGCCGGTGTGATGGGCCAGCAACGAATTCAGGCGCGAACGAATGTGGAGGATTTCCTTGGCATGGATGTCGATATCCGACGCCTGGCCCTGGAAGCCACCCAACGGCTGGTGAATCATCATCCGCGAGTTGGGCAGGCAGTGACGCTTGCCCGCTGCGCCGCCGGCCAGCAGGAAGGCCCCCATGCTGCAGGCCTGACCGATGCAGATGGTGGAAACGTCAGGCTTGATGAACTGCATGGTGTCGTAGATCGACATGCCCGCAGTCACCGAACCGCCAGGTGAGTTGATGTACAGATGGATATCCTTGTCCGGGTTTTCCGCTTCAAGGAACAACAGCTGCGCCGCGACCAGGTTGGCCATGTAGTCTTCAACGGGGCCGATCAGGAAGATGACGCGTTCCTTGAGCAGACGCGAGTAGATGTCATAGGCACGTTCGCCGCGGGCGGACTGCTCGATAACCATCGGGACCAGGCCGCCTGCGGCCTGGATGTCAGAGCTCTGCTGATAAAAAGAATTGCGGGACATGTCTCGCAGTCACTCCCAAATAGTTATGTCTTGAATACGCATAAGCCAGCACGAAGGCTGGCTTATGGGTGTTTATTTCTTACCGCAGAACCATCAATCGGCTTGTGGAGCTTCCACCGGCTTGACCGCTTCTTCGTAAGAGACCGCTTTATCGGTCACGCTAGCTTTCTGCAGAACAGTATCCACAACTTGTTCTTCCAGCACAACCGAACGGACTTCGTTCAGTTGCTGGTCGTTCTTGTAGTACCAGGACACGACTTGCTCAGGCTCTTGATAGGCCGAGGCCATTTCCTGGATCAGCTCACGAACGCGGGCTTCGTCAGGCTTGAGCTCGAACTGCTTGACCACTTCGGCCACGATCAGGCCCAGCACGACGCGACGCTTGGCTTGCTCTTCGAACAGCTCGGCCGGCAGTTGGTCCGGCTTGATGTTGCCGCCGAACTGCTGAACAGCCTGCACGCGCAGACGGTTCACTTCGTTGTCCAGCAAGGCCTTTGGCACTTCGATCGGGTTGGAGGCCAGCAGACCGTCCATGACCTGGTTCTTGACCTTGGACTTGATGGCCTGGCGCAACTCGCGCTCCATGTTCTTGCGAACTTCGGTGCGGAAACCTTCCAGACCGGTTTCCTTGATACCGAACTGGGCGAAGAACTCTTCGTTCAGCTCAGGCAGTTTCGGCTCGGAAACGCTGTTGACGGTCACGGTGAACTCGGCGGCTTTGCCAGCCAGGTCCAGGTTCTGGTAATCCTCGGGGAAGGTCACGTTCAGAACGCGCTCTTCACCGGCCTTGGCGCCAACCAGGCCGTCTTCGAAGCCAGGAATCATGCGACCGGAGCCCAGTACCAGCTGGGTAGCCTTGGCGGAGCCGCCAGCGAACACTTCACCGTCGACCTTGCCGACGAAATCGATGTTCAGTTGGTCTTCGTTCTGGGCAGCGCGCTCGGTCACTTCAAAACGGGTGTTCTGCTTGCGCAGGATGTCCAGCATCTTGTCCAGGTCCGCATCCGACACGTCAGCGCTCAGGCGCTCGACAGCGATGGACTCGAAACCGGCAACCGTGAACTCCGGGAACACTTCGAACGTGGCGACGAACTCCAGGTCCTTGCCTTTTTCCAGCACTTTAGGCTCGACGGACGGTGCGCCAGCCGGGTTCAGCTTCTGCTCGACGACCGCTTCGTAGAACGAAGACTGGATCACGTCGCCCACGGCTTCCTGACGCGCATCAGCTTCGTAACGCTGACGGATCACGCTCATTGGCACTTTGCCTGGGCGGAAACCTGGGATTTTGGCCTTTTGGGCAGTCTGCTGCAGACGCTTGTTGACCTGAGTCTCGATGCGCTCAGCCGGCACGGTGATGCTCATGCGGCGCTCAAGAGCAGAAGTATTTTCAACAGAAACTTGCATGGATATTCCTCGTTGCACAGACGTTGGCCGGGCGTTTCCGACCCCAGAATCAAGGGCATGCATTCTAGTAGGTCAAACTCAAGAAGTCACCCTACTGAAAACGCGCTGGAAACAGGCGCCGGATTTAGGATGGGGCAAACAGTCATGCCCCACCCGGATTGCAAATACAGTCGATTCAGTCCAAGGCTCTGCGCCAACGCTTCTATATATAGAAGCGGCTTGTCCGGTCACGCAGCGCCCCGCCCCACCAAGGAGACCAACGGGCATACCGCGCATCATCACGAAACACATTCGCGACAAACCGACCGCTGCGCACAACCGCAAAAACAGCACCGACGCCAAACACAGAACCACCAAAAACAAAAACGGCGCAGCCCCTTTCAGGTACTGCGCCGTTTTCTGCTATTTAAATAGCCACTTGTATGGTGCGGACGGAGAGACTCGAACTCTCACACCTTGCGGCGCTGGAACCTAAATCATGCGCCTTTAGGTAAAGACAAGCAATATCAATAGGTTACGACGCCCGCAATCGTCACAACCGTTCAGATTTAGCGCTTCATGTCACATCGTATCACGGCGTGTGACACATTCTCATCACACAGCCTTTTTATCCCCGCCTCCGGCGTCCTGCCGAACGATCACAATCCCTATTTATTCAACTCACGCACATACGCCTGGCATGCCTTCAGCGCAATCAACCCCCTGTCGCCGGCGTCGGTGATGGCGACAATTCTTTGAGCATGCGCTGGGTCAAGTTGGGCTCGACGGGCTCCATGAACCACGCCGACGGCGCCGGTGGTGGCAGGCACTGCGTTGCAACTGGTTGGATCCTCGAGGAGGACTGACAGCCGGACATCAGCAGTGGCAAGGCGATCGCGCAGGCGATCTTGGTCACGTTGGGCATTGGTCAGTTCCTTGTGGTGGGTTTGTTCGCTGGCCGACAGCCGCTGTTCCAGGCTCAGGCGCTTATCCTGCTCGACGCGGGCCTGGGCGGCTGCGGCACTGCTGATGGCTGCCAGGTCGGCCTGGTGCAAGCCGGCCTGCTCCGCCAACTTCATTCCGTAGCGCCAGTCCTGAACCGTCCATGTCCCGACCACCGCGATCAGCACGAGCGCCAGCATGCCAACGGCCCAGGCCTTCAAGCCCACGGGATTCATGGCACATCCTTGAAGAACACGTGATTACCCAGCCGCAAGGTCTGCGTGGCCTTGGCCGACCAGGCCGGAGCCTTCGGCATGGTCGTGGCGTAGTAGTGAGTCGCGCCCTTCGTGATGTCGGCCTCGGTGCCGGAAATCACCAGGTCGGCCGCACGCTGCGCCTGGGCGAACTGCTTCGGCGGAATCGGCTTGGCGCCGCTCAGGTAGGGATAGTTCAGGTCGTTCTTGTTCCAGCAGCTGAACTGGTACGGCTTCAGGCACACGCCGGCATAACCCTCGCCCCACCACGAGCGGTCCCTGCCGTCGTTCACGCGGTTGCGGATGGTCCAGGCCACGGCGATCTGACCGGCCAGGCCTTCCCCGCGGGCCTCTCCCCACAAGGTGCGAGCCAGGATGTCGCGATCCCTTTCGGAAACAGTCATAGTTTTTCTCCAGGCAAAAAAAATCCCGCTCGTTGGCGGGTGGTAAATTGGGGGTGCGGCCTACGCGGGCAGGTTCAGTGACGGGAGTCCATTGAGAAACTCTTCAACGCCAGGCTGTGGCCGGTCGCCAGACAGCACTAGGTTGACCTGCTCATTGGCGTAGGCCCACACCAGGCTGCGCCAAG
>NZ_FMUZ01000037.1:0-53426 GCF_900101575.1 Pseudomonas sp. NFACC37-1
TGCGTGATAAATCACCAACTCATCTTTGGCGACATCAACACCCACGATCGGCTTTGCGACAGAAACCGGCATTGCCATTGAAAATCCTCCGGGCTAAGGTTTGAACACTTGAAGGGTTCACCCAGAGGCGCAGGCTTGTTCCTATCGTCGGTCTAGGCCAGATGCATTCTTTATCGGCGCTTGGGTGAAAGGAGGAGGGGTGAAATCTCCCACGGTCTGTACTGCGGCTAACAGTCAGAATCGAGCTTTGTCCCTCCTCCTCCCTTCAAGTCCTACCATACAAGCGAGCTTGCTCGCGATGGGGCCAGACCAGACAACCCGGGGGTCAGCGCCCACCCCCCAGGTCCACAAATGTCCCGGTGGCATAGGAAGCCTTGTCCGACAGGAGCCAGATAATCGCCTCGGCGACTTCATCCGGACGACCGCCCCGGGCCATGGGAATCGCCGACTCCAGCTTGCTGACCCGGTCCGGGTCGCCGCTCAGGGCATGAAAATCGGTGTAGATGTAGCCGGGACGCACCGCGTTGACGCGGATGCCTTCGCCGGCGACTTCTTTGGACAGGCCGACGGTGAACGTGTCCAAGGCGCCCTTGGAGGCCGCGTAGTCGATGTACTCGTTGGGTGAGCCCAGGCGAGCGGCCACCGACGAGACGTTGACGATGCTGCCGCCCTGCCCGCCATGTCGGGGCGACATGCGCAGCACCGCGTGCTTGGCGCAGAGAATCGGGCCCAGCACGTTAGTCTTCAGGATCTTGAGGATGCGGAATTCGGACATTTCATCGAGCCGGGCTTTCTGGGCAACCGTCCCGGCATTATTCACCAACGCCGTGACACGCCCCAGCTCGGCATCCACCCGGTTGAACAGGGCGATCACTTCGTCCTCGATGCTCACATCGGCGCGCACGGCAATCGCTTGCGCGCCCTTGGCCCGGACCTGTTCGAGCACCTCCTGCGCGGCGCTTTCATCGGACTGGTAGTTGATGCAGATCCGATAGCCCAACTCGGCAGCCAACAGCGCCGTGGCCGCCCCGATTCCGCGGCCGCCACCGGTGATGACGATGACTTTATCCACACTTGCTTCTCCCATTCCACGGATAGACGTCCGGCCCAAGGATAGCGTTCACGTCACGCTTTGCACAAACCGCTGCGCTTACCGGGCCAAGGCGCGCAGATCCAGGCGTCCGTCCAACAACGGCGGGCACCAGTAATAGCCGCCGGTGATCGGTCGACTCATGCGGTACAGGCCGTCGGTGATGCCGTCTTCCAGGCCGCTCATGCGCCGCAACTGAGCCTCGAAGGCATCGAGGGAGAAACCGAACGCCAGGAACATCAGCCCTGCACGGTCGCCTTCGATCCAGGGCATGGACCGACGGACCACGAATGCCTCCGGGGCAAAGCTTTCCTGGGCGGTGCGCTTGACGTGGGCCGATTCCGGCGCGTCGTCGATTTCTTCGTTGTCGCTCAGGCGCCGGCCCATGATGTTGTCGCGCTCATGGGGCTGCATCGCCGCGAAACCGTCCAGGTCGTGTTGCCATTGCTGGATCGCGGCAAAACTGCCACCGCGCACTCCGTCGGCACCCTGGGCCAGGGCGGCGGCGATGGCCGCTTCGTCGTGGGGGTTCTCGGTGCCGTCTTCATAGCCGGTCAGGTCATGGCCGGTCATGTGGCGGAAAGTCTCGTTCATCTGCACCAGGCGCAGCGCCGGGGCCAGTGCCGCTTCGATGGCGCGGCTGCGGTGCATCAGCTCGCCGCGGTCCTCACCGTGCAGCCAGCACCACAGGGCATGTTGGGTCGAGGGGTTGTCTACGCCTACGCCGGCCAACGCCGGAAAAGCCCGCAGGCCAGCGACCTGGGCGCCCAGGGCCTGGACCAGCGATTCGCCAAAGCCGATCACGGCCCGGCCATCGAGCAACAACAGGAGTTTGTCTAGCGCAGCCGGCAATGCCTCGACCGATTCCAGGGCAAAAAACAAATGACGGGCCTGAGGCGGAACAGGGGTGGCGAGAATGCCGGGCTGGTAGTAACTCATGTGAACTCCTTTAGAAAGAGCCGCGAGTTTACCCGGCGGCTGCCGCTTTGTGTGGTTTGGCTTGAGGTCCGGTCGCGCCGGGCAACCCGACCGTTTTGTGGGAAGGTTCCCGCGAGCCCGTCAGACGACTCAGAAACATCCCCCCGGACCGATAGCCTCGGATTGCCGGGCCGCCAAAAACGCCCTAGATTGAGCCCCTCCAGGAAGGCCAACGAGAACGCTGCACCATGCCAATTGCCAGATCGATACTCGCCGGGATTTTTTTCCTGGTCTGCGGGACATCCGTAAGCTCTGCCCAGGAACGCATTGAAGACACGGTCAATGCCGTCATCCAGCCCTTGATGAAACAACAGGACATCGCCGGCATGGCCGTGGCGATTACCTACAACGGTCAACGCCATTATTTCAACTACGGCGTGGCCTCCAAGGACACGAAAAAGCCGATCACCGACCAGACCCTTTTCGAAATCGGCTCGGTCAGCAAGACCTTCACCGCCACCCTCGGCGCCTATGCCCAGGCCCAGGGCAAACTGTCCCTGGCGGATCCGGCCAGTCGCTTTGCACCCGAATTGCGCGGCAGCGCCATGGAGGGCACCCGCCTGCTCGACCTTGCCACCTACACCGCCGGCGGCCTGCCCTTGCAGTTTCCCGACGAGGCGGATCATCCGGACCGGATGTTCAGTTACTACAAGAACTGGAAACCGCTCTACCCGGCCGGCACCCAGCGGCTCTATTCAAACCCGAGCATCGGCCTGTTCGGCTACCTGGCGGCCCGCAGCCTGGGGCAGCCATTTGACGAGGTGATGGAGCGCACGCTGATGCCTGGGCTGGGCCTCAAGCACAGCTATGTGCGGGTGCCGCGGGATCAGATGGGCCGATACGCCCAAGGCTATGCAAAGGACGGCAAGCCCGTGCGAGTCGGCACCGGCGCATTGGATTCCGAAGCCTACGGGGTGAAGACCAGTTCAACGGACCTGATTCGTTTCGTCGAGGCCAACCTGCGACCTGAAAAACTGGACGCGGACTTGAAGCAAGCCATCGCCACGACGCATACGGGTTTCTACAAGGTCGGCGGAATGAATCAGGGGCTCGGCTGGGAGTTCTACCCCGCCCCGTTCACCTTGGACGACCTGCTCGCTGGCAACACACCGCAGATGGCCCTGACCCCACAAAAAGCCGAATCTCTCGACCCGCCCCGCCCGGCGCCGGACGGCGCCTGGATCAACAAGACCGGATCCACCAACGGTTTCGGCGCGTACGCAGCGTTCGTGCCCGGGAAGGACATGGGGATCGTCCTGCTTGCCAACAGGAACTACCCGATCGAGGAACGGGTGAAGGCGGCGCACCGGATCCTGATGGCGCTGGATGGCCAATAACAAGGGCGACAAGTCCCGCTGTGGCGAGGGGATTTATCCCCGCTGGGCTGCGCAGCAGCCCTCCTAAGCGGTCACCCCGATCTGTCTGACACGCCAGATTGCCAAAATTCCAGGGCCGCTTCGCGCCCCAGCGGGGATAAATCCCCTCGCCACAAGGGCTTTCGGAGCTATTGGAAATCAATCCTCCAATGGCTTCGCCACCGCCGGCTTGGTTGCCTTGCCAGGCTTGGTGCCTTTGGCATCCTTGGCCGGAGCGGGCTCCGGAGCGGGAGGTGGCGCCGGAGGCGTCGCTTCTTTTTCCGCGGCGGGGAGTTTATCGACGGTGTCGAAGAGGTCTTTCAATTCGATCGCCCCGGAATGCTCAAGCTTCTTTTCCCCGTCCTTGCCCACCAGGATAATCTTGGTCTGGGCCCCGGCGCCCAGCTTGAGGGAACGGATCAGCGCCATGGTGCTTTGCGGGTCCAGGTCCTTGCCATCGCGCTGCCCAATGGTATTGAGCACGGTGTAGAGCACCATGTTGCGCTCGGAAAAACCCTGCTTGCCTGCCGGTTCATCCAAGGCCTTTTTCAGGCTGACCCAGGCCGGGTCGACTGTACTGGGCGCGATGACGATCAGGGGGCGTGCCCTGCCTGCATCCGCCACCAAGGGTGAGTCGCCATCGGCAGCGAACAGGGGGCCGGCGATGGCCAGCAAGGTAGCGAAGGTCAACGACCGAATGAGCATGCGCCTCTCCTTTTGATATTTACGCTGTACTGATTGCACAGGGCGGCGATTGTTCCGCGAGAGTCGCTCAATACTGCGCCTGCCTGCCTTGAAGCTTAGGCCAGGGGGATCATTGCGCAACCGTAGGGAGAGTGCGGCGCGAGAGTTGGAACGGGGATACTGTGGGAGCGAGCTTGCTCGCGATAGCAATCGCCCCGTCGACTTCGATGTTGACTGTCATGCCGCTATCGCGAGCAAGCTCGCTCCCACATTTGACCGGGGTAATCGTTCTAGAACGCCAGCTTGAACCCGATCATCGCCAGCATCACCGCCAGGCAGGGGCGCAGCAGCTCGTCGGAGATCCGTCCCGACAAATGACTGCCCAGGTAGATCCCCGGCAACGAACCGATCAGCAGGAAACCCAGGATGTGCCAGTCCATGTTGCCCATGCTCGCATGGCCCAGGCCAGCGACCAGGGTCAGCGGCACGGCGTGGGCGATCTCGGTGCCCACCAGGCGCTTGGTGACCAGGAACGGGTAGAGGATGAACAGCGCGACAGTGCCCAGGGCGCCGGCGCCAATGGACGTCAACGCGACCATCGCCCCCAGTACGAGACCGGTGATGACCGTCAGCACATTGAGACGCGCGCCAGAGGGGTTGTAGTGCCCCCCGGCACGGTCGTGGGCGAATTGCAGCAAACGCTTCTTGAACAGGATTGCCAGGGCGGTGGCGAACAACACGAAGCCCAAGGCTTGCTTGATCACCGCGTTCATGGCGTCGGGCGAACTGTGCAGGCTGCTGAGGAACCACAAGGTCAAGCCGACCGCCGGGACGCTGCCCAACGTCAACCAGCCGGTGATGGCCCAGTCGATGTTGCGGTTCTTGGCATGAACCAATACGCCGCCAGACTTGGTAATGGCCGCATACAGCAGGTCCGTACCCACCGCCGTCGCCGGGTTGATACCAAACCACAACAGGATCGGGGTCATCAGCGAACCACCGCCGACGCCGGTCATTCCAACGATGAAGCCGACCACCAGGCCCGCAACGACTAAACCGACATTACCGAAATCCATTAAACCCGTCTCAGCACGACCGCGTGAAAAATCTGGCCGCGAGCATAGCGATTTTTCTTATAACCCCCTATATCGATGTGATCTATCTTTATTCCTTTTCCGTAATTTCACTGGACCGGCAGGAAATTGAGGAACAGCAGGCTCTGGGCGTAATTCAAGCCGATCCGCCGGTAGCGCTCGTCGAGCATCTGGGTCAGCAGGTCCAATCGGGCGACAATTTTCCCGAACTCGACGGCAAAACTCAGGTTGCTGCCCTCCTCCGAGATCTCATTGGAAAACAGCAACGGCTTGCCGTCCTTGTTCTGCCGCTGGCTAAGCAGCCAGGTGGCTTTTTCGATGTTGCGCGCCGCATTGCTGACAAAACGCGGGTCGATGGTGTCGGTCATGTAGAACTCGAGGCGATTGCCGTGCGCGGTGACCAGCATGCTGCCGATGGCATAGATGAACGCCCCGACCCGATCACCGAGAAACTCCGGGCTCATGGCATAGCTCAGGGCGGCCAGGTCCTTCTTGCCACCCAGGGTCGGCAAGGGTTGTTGCTGCTCGATGGCCATGCGCACTTGTTTTTCTGCGGTGCGGGCGTCAAGAAAGCCGGATTTGCGCAGTTCCTCGGGGTTGCGCAGGTAAAGCTTGCTCATCAGCAGGTAGAGGCTTTGCAGGTTGTCGTGCATGGCCAGCGTTGCCATGCGGTCGACACTGGTCTGCAAGAACTCCTGGGGCTTGGCATTGCTGAACTGCGTGACCATGTCCTGCCCCTGTTGATGGCTGCAGCCACCGCTGAACAACATCGACACAGCGACCAACCCTGCCATGCAGGCCGGGCGCAACCTCGTCACAGAAGAAAAAACACCGGCCATCGAGTCTCAATCTGGGCTGGGGGAAGCGATGGGGGTCGCCGCTTCCAGGCCATGGATAGAGCGGCAAAAATCGCAAAAGTGCAGTGTCCAGAGAAAATCCTCGACCTTTGGCAAAGTCTTTTCTGCCTAATTAGTCTTACTTTTTAATTGATAAATCTTAATTTATGGCTATAAATCCCTTTTCATCCACCAAATAGAAAGACTACTAGACATAAAAGCCTTCATCGCTGTCCGACCAGTAACGGACTCGACCCGCGTTAAAACAACAACAAAACAACAGGAAGGAAGGTCACCATGCTTGAATCAAAACAACTGCTCACGGCCCTCGGAGTGTCTCTGATGATCGCCACCTCGGCTTCCCAGGCTGCCGGCCTGACCAATGAACGCGGTGCGTTCGGCAAGACCGACGACGGCACGGCGGTGGAAAAATTCGTACTGCGCAACAGCCATGGCATGGAGGCCACGGTCATCACCTATGGCGGCATCCTCCAGTCATTGAGCGTGCCGGACAAAAACGGCAAGGTCGCCGACATCGTGCTCGGTTTCGACGATGTGCAGGGTTACCAGGAGAATGGCAGCGTGTATTTCGGCGCGACCATCGGCCGTTTCGGCAATCGCCTGGCCGACGGCGCTTTCGAGCTGGACGGCAAGCGTTACCAAGTGCCGCAGAACGACCATGGCAACTCCTTGCATGGCGGGCCGCAAGGGTTCGACAAGCGTGTCTGGAAGGCCCAGCCCCATAATGCCAAGGACTCGGTGGGCGTCACCCTGACCTACCTGTCACCCGATGGCGAGATGGGCTTTCCCGGCGCACTGAAAACCGACGTCACCTACAGCCTCAATGAACAGAACGAGTTGCGCATCGAGTACCAGGCCACCACCGACAAGCCCACGGTGCTGAACCTGACCAACCACAGCTATTTCAACCTGGCCGGCGCAGGCAACGGCGACATACTCGAGCAGGTCGCGACCCTGCACGCGGCCCACTACACGCCGGTCACCGGCAAACTCATTCCCACTGGCGAACTGGCCCCGGTGGCCGGCACACCGATGGATTTCACCCAACCCACCGCCATCGGCACCCATATCAAGGCTGATCACCCCCAACTCAAGTTCGCCGAACCGAAACAGGGCGGCTTCGACTTCAACTGGGCACTGGACGCCAAGGGCGACGTGACCAAACTGGCCGCCGAGGTGTATGACACGGAGTCCGGACGACGCCTGCAGCTGTACACCACCGAGCCCGGCGTGCAGTTCTACACCAGCAACTTCCTCGATGGCACCGTCAAGGGCAAGCAAGGCAAGGTCTATCCACATTGGGGCGCGTTCACCCTGGAAACCCAGCACTACCCCGACTCGCCAAACCAGCCGAACTTCCCTTCGACGCGGCTTGATCCGGGCCAGACCTACACCCAGACCATGGTGTTGAAGTTCTCCGCGAAGTAACGCCCCCGCCAAATCGTTCCCATGCTCTTGTGGGAGCGAGCTTGCTCGCGATAGCGGTGTGTCTGCTTGTGATGATGCTGGATGGGCCGACGCCTTCGCGAGCAAGCTCGCGCCCACGGGTTGGTGTTGAGTTCGGATGCTGCGGGCTCGCGCAGAGCATGGGAACGATCCATCCGGGAACACTTGGTCTATCCTGCTGCCACACGTCAAAGCAAAAAACAGGAGATAGGCATGAGGACGCTGGAATTGGCGGGTGTGTCCGTACCGGTAATCGGCCAGGGCACCTGGCGCATGGGTGAAGAACCGTCCCATCACAAAAAAGAAGTCGCGGCCCTGCGATTGGGGATCGAACTGGGCATGACCTTGATCGACACGGCGGAGATGTATGCCGAAGGCGGTGCCGAGACCGTCGTTGGCGAAGCGATCACCGGCCTGCGGGACCAGGTTTTCCTGGTGAGCAAAGTCTACCCTCACAACGCCAGTCGCAAAGGCATTCCCCTGGCCTGCGAACGCAGCTTGCGCCGGCTCGACACCGATTACATCGACCTTTATCTGTTGCACTGGCGCGGGCAGTACCCTTTGGCAGAAACCGTCGAAGCGTTCGAACGCCTGCGCGAAGAAGGCAAGATCGGCCGTTGGGGTGTGTCGAACTTTGACGTCGATGACCTCGAGGAACTGGCCTCGCCGGCCTGCGCCACCAACCAAGTGCTGTACAACCTGCAGGAGCGCGGCATCGAATTCGACCTGCTGCCCTGGTGCCAGCAACGGCGCATGCCGATCATGGCTTACTGCCCGGTCGGCCAGGGCGGGCACCTGCTCAAGGATCACACCCTGGGAAAAATCGCCGAACGCCATCGGGCAACACCCGCGCAGGTCGCACTGGCCTGGTTGCTGCGCCAGGACAATGTGATTGCCATACCCAAGGCGGTGAAACCTGAACATGTGCGCCTGAATGCCGAAGCGGCCAGTCTCAGGCTCGAGTCTCAGGACCTGGCCGCCCTCGACCTGATATTTCCCCAGCCCCAGGGCAAGCAGCGGTTGGCGATGGTCTGACGCCTAAATACGGACCTTCGGCAACCCACTGATTTGTGGCGAGGGGATTTATCCCCGCTCGAGTGCGCAGCACTCGCAACTTTATCGGCACCACGAAATCTCAGGGGCCGCTGCGCGCCCCAACGGGGATAAATCCCCTCGCCACAGATCCACCATGTCCCCGGTCCAAAGAGTTCTGCAGGAATACACGGAAATCTCAGAACAACCCCATCTGCCCCCCCACCAACGTCGAAAAATCATCATCCACAAACGGCAGGATCGCATCCGCCACCGGCTGTAGTTGTTTGGTCACGTAGTGGTCGTAATCGATTGGCGCACTGCGAATTTCCAGCGGCTCGGGGCCGGCGACAGTGATGACGTAGCTGATCCAGCCGCCATTCTGGTATTGCCGCGGACGGCCCTGGCGCTGATTGAACTCATCGGCCAGCCGCGCGGCCCGCACGTGGGGTGGGACGTTGCGCTCGTAATCTTCCAGCGGCCGCCGCAGGCGCTTGCGATAGACCAGCCGATCATCGAACGCACCGGCCAGGGTCTGCTGCACATAATCACGCACATACTCCTGGTAGGGCTTACGGTGGAAGATCCGCCCGTACAACTCCTGCTGGAACTGGCGGGCCAGCGGCGACCAGTCGGTACGCACGGTTTCCAGGCCTTTGTAGACGATTTCATCGCTGCCGTCGGCGCGGGTCACCAGCCCGGCGTAGCGTTTCTTGCTGCCCTCCTCGGCGCCCCGGATGGTCGGCATCAGGAAGCGCTTGAAGTGCGTTTCGAACTGCAGCTCCAGCGCGCTCTCCAACCCGAACTCGGCACGCACCTGCTCACGCCACCATTGGTTGACGTGAGCCACCAACTCGCGACCGATCCTGGCCGCTTCCTCCTGACCATGGGCACGACGCAACCAGACGAACGTGGAGTCGGTATCGCCGTAGATCACCACATGGCCCTGGGCTTCGATCAACTGGCGGGTGCGCTGCATGATCTGGTGGCCACGCAGGGTGATGGACGAGGCCAGGCGCGGATCGAAGAAGCGACAACCACTGGAGCCGAGCACGCCATAAAAGGCGTTCATGATGATTTTCAACGCTTGGGACAGCGGCGCATTGTGTTCGCGCTTGGCGGTCTCCCGGCCTTCGGAGACCCGCGCGACGATGGCCGGCAGGCAATGTCGAGTACGGGAAAAGCGCGCCCCGCGAAAGCCCGGCACCGACTCGCGGTCATCCGGGTGACGCAGCCCTTCGATCAAGCCCACCGGGTCGATCAGGAAGGTGCGGATGATCGACGGATACAGGCTCTTGTAGTCCAGCACCAGCACCGACTCGTAGAGCCCCGGCTGGGAATCCATGACAAAACCACCCGGGCTGGCCTCGGGCGGACGCTGGCCGAGATTGGGGGCAACAAACCCCTGGCGGTGCATCAGCGGCATGTACAGGTGCGTGAAGGCTGCCACCGAACCGCCGCTGCGGTCCGCTGGCAGGCCGGTGACGCTGGCCCGTTCCAGCAGGAACTTGAGCAGCTCGGTCTTGGCGAAGATCCGCGTCACCAGCTCGCAGTCCTTGAGGTTGTAGCGGGCCAGGGCCGGCTTGTCCTCGGCGAACATGCGATTGATCTCGTCCATGCGCTGGTACGGGTTGTCGATGGACTTGCCCTCCCCCAGCAGCGTTTGGGCGACGTTTTCCAGGCTGAACGACGGGAAGCTCCAGGTCGCCGACCGCAGGGACTCGATCCCGTCGATGATCAGCCGACCGGCCGCCGAGGCGAAAAAGTGGTTGTTGCGTGCGCCGTGCTCGCGCCATTGCATTTCTTCGCCACCGCGGCCCAGGCGCAACGGCACCGCCAGCCGCCGGGCATGTTCATGCAGCACCCGCAGGTCGAACTGCACCAGGTTCCAGCCAATGATCGCGTCGGGGTCGAAACGGGCGAACCAATCGTTGAGTTTCTTCAGCAGCAGCGTGCGCGATTCGCAGTATTCCAGCTGGAAATCCACGCCGCTATCGTCGCCGTTAGGCGGCCCGAGCATATAGACCTGGCGCTCGCCGCAGCCTTCCAGGGCAATGGAATACAAATCGCCCTGGGCGGTGGTTTCGATGTCCAGGGACACCAGGCGCAACGGTGGACGGTAGTCGGGCGCCGGTTTCATCTGGGCATCCACCAGCAGGCCATCGGCGGCCGGCTTACCGCCGAACCACACCGGGGCGGTGATGAAGCGCTCCATCAGGTAGCGCTCCGGCGGCCGGATGTCCGCTTCGAACACCTCCACGCCGGCGCGGCGCAAGGTGCCGTCCAGGCGCATCAGTTGGGCGTGTTGCTGGCAATACAGGCCCAGCACCGGGCGATGCTCGAAATCCAGCAGGTCCAGGGGGCGTAGCTCTACCTGCTTCTCCCCTTGCAGCAAGGCTTCGAGCTGGCCGCGCTGGATCTGCGGCACGAAGGCCACCGACGTCTGCACCGGCAGGCGCACGCGCCGGGGACCGGCGTCGGTCGCCAGCCAGAACTCGACTTCGGTGCCGGCCGGGGTGTCGCGCCAATGCCGGGTCAGGACGAAGCCCTGCTGTAAATCCACCGCTGAAACCTCGAATTTTGCGTAGGCGACGATTCTACCTGTGGCGAGGGGATTTATCCCCGCTGGGCTGCGAAGCAGTCCAAAAACCTGCCAGCGCGGTGTGTCAGGTCGATGTCATCAGCTTATTGGGGCTGCTGCGCAGCCCAACGGGGATAAATCCCCTCGCCACAACAGCGCCTGACCACGGGATGGGTGGTAATTTCCCGGGCAATGACGCTTTTGGACGATTGGCCGCCGCTTTACCGCTTGCTCTGCGCCGTTGGGTCTACGATGCTTTAACAACCAGCAAAAACAACACCCCGACCCGAGGCTTCCCCATGAAAACCGTCGCGCAGTTGCTCCGGCTAAAAGATGATAAAAACCAGCAAGTGCACACCATCTCACCGGACGACATGGTATTGCAGGCCCTGATGCGCATGGCCGAGAAGAACGTCGGCGCCTTGCTGGTGGTGAAGGACGAGAAAGTGCTGGGGATCATCAGCGAGCGCGACTATGCACGCAAAATGGTCCTGCACGGTCGCTCGTCCGTGGGCACGAAAGTGAGCGACATCATGGTATCCCCCGTGATCACCATCGACCCGCACCAGAATGTCGAGACCTGCCTGAGCATCATGACCGACAAGCACTTGCGACATTTGCCGGTGGTGGAAGACGGCAAGCTCGTCGGGCTGCTGTCCATTGGCGACCTGGTCAAGGAAGCCATCGCCGAACAGGCCGACCTGATCCGACAACTGGAGCAATACATTCGCGGCGAATGATCGTTTCCATCGGGTTGCTCATTCTCAACACACTTCTATATTGAAGGGGTTGTTCCTGCGAGCATCCCGATGGCCGCCACCGACCGACTGATCATTTGTGAACATTGCGATGCGGTGTACGAGCCGGTTGTGCTCGCCCCGCATCAAAAGGCCACGTGCGTGCGCTGCCACGCGGTGATCCAGCGCTACAACGGCCTGACCATCGAGCAGCGCCTGGCCTTGAGCGTAACGGCCGCGGTGCTGTGGGCGTTCGCCAATCTCTACCCGGTGATGAGCATCCGCCTCCAGGGTCTGAGCAACAGCGCGACGTTGTGGGATTCCATCGTGGCGCTGAGCCAGGGCCCCATCACCTTCATCGCCCTGGTGACAGCGGTGGCGATCATCGTTGCACCGGCCTTCCAACTGGCGCTGCTGCTCTGGGTACTGGGCCACGCCTACCTCCAGCGGCGGGCGCCAGGGTTCAGCCTGTGCATGCGCAGCCTGGAAACCCTGCGGCCCTGGAGCATGCTGGAGGTGTGCTTGCTGGGCGCGCTGGTGGCGGTGATCAAGCTCGCCGGCCTGCTGGATGTGCTCCCGGGTATCGGCCTGTTCGCCCTGGCGGCCTTGAGCCTGCTGATGATCCGTATTGCCGGGCGCGATGTCCGCAACCTGTGGGACGCCCCATGAACGGCCGGCCGCAGGACACCCCGCCAGAGGCCCGCGACCTGAACCTCTGCCTGTGCCACAGTTGCGGCCTGGCCTGCGACATGGCCGACGGCCCCCAGACCTGCCCCCGTTGCGACGCCGCCCTGCACCGCCGCAAACCCGACGCCATCACCCGCACCTGGGCCTATATGCTCGCGGCGCTGGTGTTCTACATCCCGGCCAACCTGCTGCCGGTCATGAACACCCGGATGCTCGGCGAAGGCGCCGACAGCACCATCATCAGCGGTGTCATCGAGTTCTGGCAAAGCGGCGCCTGGGACATCGCGCTGATCATCTTCATCGCCAGCATCGCGGTGCCCGGCATCAAGTTCGTGGTACTGACCCTGCTGCTGGTGACCGTACAGCGACGCAGTACCTGGGCTCAGGTCCAGCGGGCGAAGCTGTACCGGCTGGTGGAAGTCATCGGCTATTGGTCGATGCTCGATGTGCTGGTGGTGGCCCTGGTGGCCGCCCTGGTCAAGTTCCAGGCACTGAGCGATATCGAGCCACGACCGGGTATCCTGTTCTTCGGCCTCGTGGTGCTGTTCACCATGCTCTCGGCCATGAGTTTCGACCCCCGCCTGATCTGGGACACTCAACCATCCGAGGAGGTCATGAATGAAGTCGCAAGCCACTGACGGGCCACAACCCGCCCCCGGCCGGGCCCACGTCACCACCCGTCGCTGGACGGTGTCGCTGGTGTGGATCGTGCCGATCATCGCGGTGTTGGTGGGTGTTTCCCTGGTGGTCCACAACTGGCTTCAGGAAGGCCCGACCATCACCATCACCTTCAAGACCGGCCAGGGCCTGACCGCCAACAAGACCCAGGTGAAATACCGCAACGTGGTCATCGGCCAGGTCACCGACGTGCAACTGAGCCAGGACCAGAAGAACGTCACCGCCACAGTCAAGCTCGCCAAGACCGCCGACACCTTCACCCACGAAGACTCGGTGTTCTGGGTCGTACGGCCGCGCATCGGGGCTGGCGGGATCTCGGGGATCGACACGCTGCTGTCCGGTGATTTCATCGGTGCCGACGCCGGGCAGTCGAAAGTACGCGCCAAATCCTTCACAGGGCTGGAGAACCCGCCGCCGATCACTTATGGCGAACCGGGCAAGCGCTTCACCCTGCACGCCCAGGACCTCGGTTCGCTGGACATCGGCTCGCCGGTGTACCTGCGCAAGATCCCGGTGGGCCAGGTGGTGTCCTACGCCTTGGACGCCGACGGCAAAGGCGTCAACATCGACGTGTTCATCAACGCGCCCAACGATGTGTATGTCACCGAAAACACCCGGTTCTGGAACGTCAGCGGCGTGGACGTGAACGTCGGCGCCAATGGTTTCGCCGTCAAGACCGAATCGCTCTCGGCCTTGCTGCTGGGCGGCATCGCGTTCCGGGCACCGGAGTACAGCCCCAACGACACCGCCGCCAGCGAAGACAAGACCTTCGAACTGTTTGCCGACCAGCAGAGCGCCCTCGCCCCGCCCGATGGCAAGGGCCAATACCTGGCCCTGCGTTTCGACCAGGCCCTGCGCGGGTTGCGCGTCGGTGCGCCGGTAGAGTTCCTCGGCGTGGAAGTCGGCAGGGTGGTGGCCATCAACCTCGACTTCGATGAGAAGCAACGCAGCTTTCCGGTCAACGTCGGCGTAGTGATCTACCCCCAGCGCCTGGGCAAGGCCCATGAAAAACTGCTCAAGTCGCTCAACCACGACCCCGAAGACGAAGCCGCCGGTGCCCGCCTGATCGGCAGCTTCGTCGAGCGCGGCCTGCGCGCCCAGGCCCGTAGCGGCAACCTGCTGACCGGGCAGTTGTACATCTCGCTGGACTTCTACCCCAAGGCCGAAAAAGTGGTCTTCGACCCCAGCGCCCGCCCCGTGCGTATCCCGACCCTGCCGGGCAGCCTCCAGCAATTGCAGGAACAACTGCAGACGATGGTCGAGCGAATCAACAAGCTGCCACTGGAGAGTATCGCCGGCAACCTGGATGGCAATCTGGTGGAGCTGCGCAAAGGCCTGGCCCAGTTCAACAGCAAGACCTTGCCTGGGGTGCAAAACACCTTGCAGGACGTCAGCAAGACCCTGCAATCGGCCAACTCGACCCTGGCCGAAGATTCACCCCAGCGCGAACAACTGACCCAGACCCTGGACGACCTGGGGCGCATGTCGCGCTCGCTGCGCGAGCTGTCGGACTACCTGAGCCGCCATCCCGAATCGCTGCTTCGCGGCCGTCCCAAGGACGCACCGGCACAGAACCTCACATTGCCGGTGAAAGAATGAGTACAGGAGCCCGTCCCATGCCACTGACGCTGAAATTTACCCTGGTCGCCATGGCACTGCTGCTCGGTGCTTGTCGCAGCGACCCGATTCATTACCACACCCTGAGCCCGGCTCAACCGAAAGGCCCGTCACGCGCCGGCGTGGACATCCACATCGAACAGGTGAGCGTCCCACCCCAGGTGGATCGCACCCAAATGGTCATTCGCCAGGGCAACAGCGGGTTGGCGATCCTGGAAACCGAATGGTGGGGCGCCAGCCTGGCAGATGAACTGCGCAGCGCCTTGGGCGAACAACTGAACAACCCTGGCGCGCCGAAATCATCGCTGCGGGTGGACGTGCAGCGCTTTGACTCGATCCCCGGCCGCTATGCCCGCATGGACGTGCAATGGCGCCTGCGCAACCTGGGTGGCGATACCCGCCCCTTCACCTGTCGCAGCAGCCTGCAAACGCCGGCGGGGGCCAGTATCGACGAACTGGTGACGGCGCATCAGCAGAACGTCCAGCAATTTGTCGACTTGGTTGAGCAGGCGGCTGTACGCATGGCTTGTCCTTGACCCGTAGGAGCTGCCGAAGGCTGCGATCTTTTGATCTTTTGATCTTTCGCTTGAGACTCCAGCGTTAGCGCAAAGATCGCAGCCTCGCTTCGCTCGGCAGCTCCTACGAAGGCCAATGCAACGACAGCATCGGTGCAACGCGCGGATGGTGGTCGATGCGCTCCAACAATCCGTAGAACGCCGGACGGGCGTTGAGCATTGCCTCCCGCGTGTTTCTCCACTTCGTGATCACGGCCGCCAGGATATCCATCGCCCCCGGCTCGGCACCGCCGAGAAACGGCCGGGCCGGGAACTGATCGGCAAACAACGCCCAGTTGCGGTACAGCCGTTGCTGGGTGCCCGCTACCAAGCGCTGCCGAGTCGCTTCATCCGCATCGTCCAGCCAGCGTTCCGGAAAATCGATGATGCCGATGGGCGTGTAGCAATTGGCTGCGATATAGACCAGCCCCCGTATGGCTTGCGCACGCTGGGTTGGGTCATCAGGGAGCAGCTTCGACGCCGGAAAGGTCAGCCCGAGGTGAATCAGGATCGCCGCCGCTTCGGTCAGCACCGAACCGTCCGGCAACTGCAGGGTCGGGACCTGCTTCTGAGGGTTGAGTGCCGCGAGCGCTTTCGCGGCGTCGCTGTCCTGGGTCGAATAGGCATCGACCCGCCGATACGCCACATCACAAAGATCCAGGGCAATCTCCACCGCCGCAGAACCGGATTGCCTGTAACCGAATAACTGGTACATGAACTTGCCTCCTGCCTATGGGTTACCCGGTAGAGCCCACAAACCTGGCTGTGTTCCACCCGGAGGACGACGCGCACGTTATGGCGCAGCTTCGCTGGATCAAGCGACATCGATGGGACTGACGAGCTATCACTGCCGTCGATGTTCACCATCATGCCAATGAAGTTCTCTTGAAGATCGCCCGGGACAACAATGGCCCCACACAAACCACTGCACCCCCGGAGCACACCATCATGAAACGCCAAGTCATCCTCAGCCTCGCTTTCTCCGTACTGGCCGCTAATGTATTTGCCGCCTCCTCGCACCCCGTCGTCGCCGAAGGCGGTTCTGATCGCCTGATCGAAAACCGCGTCGCTGAAGGCGGTGCCGATCGCCTGCTGGAACGCCGCGTTGCCGAAGGTGGCTCTGACCGTCTGCTGGAACGCCGCGTTGCCGAAGGTGGCTCTGACCGTCTGCTGGAACGCCGCGTTGCCGAAGGTGGCTCTGACCGTCTGATCGAAAACCGCGTCGCTGAAGGCGGTTCCGATCGCCTGCTGGAACGCCGTGTCGCCGAAGGTGGCTCCGATCACTTGATCGAGAACCGTGTCGCTGAAGGCGGTGCCGATCGCCTGCTGGAACGCCGTGTCGCTGAAGGTGGCTCTGACCGTCTGATCGAAAACCGCGCGTGAGTTGCTTGACCGCAATGCCTGGAAGTATCGCAAATCATGTGCAACACACCCCGTGGCGAGGGAGCTTGCTCCCGCTCGGGCGCGCAGCGGCCGCAACCTTCACACAGCCGCTGCGCAGTTCACCCGACACACCGCTCCAGAACACTCCCAAGCCCAACCCATCACAGTAAAAGCCCGGCCTCATCCGCCGGGCTTTTTCATGCCTCAATGCCTGGCTAGCGCCCCGCCGCCCGCGCCATGCAGCGCTGATAACGCTCATCCACCCGCTTGGCAAACCACGCCGTGGTCAGCTTGCGCGTGATTTTCGGGCTCTTGAGCACGATCCCCGGCAATACCGCCCGCGGCAACGGCTTACCCTCGGCCCGCTCAGCCAGTTCGAACACACGCTTGTAGAGCTTGCTGTCCTCGAACGCCAGGCTGTCGCCCTGTTCCAATTGATCGCGAATGGTCGGGTTGCGCATTCCCAACGACTTGCCCAGTGTGCGTACCGCCAGCTCCGTGCTGCCCGGCATGATTGAATCATGGGCAACCAGATCGCCATCCAGCGCCAGGGAAATGCCCGACGCTACACTCACCGCATGCTGGAAAGCCGCGTTGCGACTGGCGTACCACCCGGCATTGAAATCGGCGAAACGATACAACGGCTCGGTATAGTTCACCGGATAGCCCAGCAAATGCGCGATACCGAAATACATCCCACCACGGCGACTGAACACTTCGCGACGAATCGAGCCATCCACCGTGTAGGGATAATCTCGCGCATGGGCCTGGGCAAACGCGATACTGACCTGCATCGGCCCACCCGTGTGCACCGGATTGAAGCCGCCGAACAGGGTCTTGCCCAGCGGCACCATGCCGATGAAATCATCGAAAATCCCGCTCAGCTCTTTCTCGCTGCGGGCCGCGTTGAGTCGATCGCTGTAGCTTTTGCCATTGGGCGAACGCACCTGGAGCGCGCCGCTGACCAACAACTCCGGAATGTGCACCTTCGCCGCACGGCGGTTGATCTCCTGACGAGCGATCTTGCCCAGCCCCGGCACTGGCGGGTCGGCCTGGAACGTCGACTCCTGCTCGGTCACCGCCAGGACCGCGCAGATATTCTGCGTCGTGGACGGAATCTGCTGGGCCGCAAAGGCCACGTAAATGTCTGTCGCCCAGCCTTCACGATCCACCGTCCTGGCCGGCAACAACTGCACGATCTGCTTCTTGACCTCGGCGGGCTGGCGCTCGGGCTCCTGCAACTGACGGCTGCCGCAACCGGCCAGGGCCAGCAACGCCACGAGGCTGATCATCAACTGGTTGAATTGCATGGTGCTCCATCGCGTTCGTTATTCCGGAGCAACCATACGATCAAAAGCGGATGCGGGCTATGCCCAATGTGGGAGCGAGCTTGCTCGCGATGACGGCGGCACAGTCACCACTGATGCAAGTAGAAGGAATGCGGGATCAGATCCCACTCAGCGCCAGGTCCATGGCGAAGTAGGTGAAGATCAGGTCTGCCCCCGCCCGCTTGATTGCGCCAAGGCTCTCGCGGACCACACGGGCTTCGTCGATGGCGCCAGCCTGGGCGGCGAATTTGATCATCGCGTATTCGCCACTGACTTGGTAAGCCGACAACGGCAGATTCGAAGCCTGGCGAATATCGCGGATGATGTCGAGGTAGGCACCGGCCGGCTTGACCATCAGCGCATCGGCCCCCTCTTGCTCATCGAGCAGGGATTCACGCAGGGCTTCGCGGCGGTTCATCGGGTTCATCTGGTAGCTCTTGCGGTCACCTTTCAGCGCGCTGCCGCCGGCCTCGCGGAACGGCCCATACAGCGCCGAGGCGAATTTGGTGGAATAGGCCATGATCGCCGTCTGGCTGAAACCGGCTTCATCCAAAGCCCTGCGAATCGCCTGGACCTGGCCGTCCATGGCCGCCGACGGCGCGATCACATCGGCACCGGCGCGGGCCGCCGCCACGGCTTGCTTGCCCAGGTTGATCAAGGTCCGGTCGTTGTCCACTTCATCGCCGTGGAGCACGCCGCAGTGACCATGGTCGGTGTACTCACAGAAGCAGGTGTCGGACATCACGATCATTTCCGGCACCGCGTCCTTGCAGATCCCGGCCATGCGTGACACCAGGCCGCGCTCACGCCAGGTGTCGCTGCCCTCGTTGTCCAGGTGATGGGACACGCCAAAGGTCATCACCGACTTGATGCCTGCACGGGCATAGCGCTCGATCTCACCAGCCAGCTTCGACTCCGGGATGCGCACCACGCCGGGCATGCTCTTGATCGGTACAAAATCATCGATTTCTTCTTCGACGAAAATCGGCAGCACCAGATCGTTCAAGGTGAACTCGGTTTCCTGGAACAGGCTGCGCAGGCTTGCATTGCGACGCAGGCGGCGTGGACGTGCTTCGGGGAACTGGCTGGACATGGGACTCCTGGGCAAAAAATGCGGCTCGATCACAGGGAGCGAAGCTTATGCCCAGGCCAGCCAGGGCACAAACGCCTGCTGGAAAACAGAGTGTTACCAGCCGGGTAATAATCGCCTCACAAGGTCAACGAGCCATTGATGCACGTCACGACTGCACCGCCAATCCAAACCTCGTCTCCCAACTGCTCGACATGAATCCGCCCGGCCCGGCCCATCGTCAGCCCCTGGCTGACCACGTAGGACGCAGGCGCCAGCCCCTTGCCCAGCATCCATTGGGCGAGCCCGGCGTTCAGGCTGCCGGTGGCCGGATCCTCGGGCATGCCATCACCGGCGATAAAGCCGCGCACTTCGAAGTGGGCCTCATCGCCATCCACGGCCCGATCCCAGGGTGCGATCACGCCCACGGCCAGGTCCAGCAACTGCTGGTAATCCGGCTCGAGCGTCAGGACTTGCTGGCGATCCTTGAGCATCACCGCCAGCCAGCCGGCACCGTTATCGACCCATTGCGCCTCGACAATCGCCTGCGCTGCGAGCCCCAGCCCCTTGCGCACCCGCTCCAGCAGCTCGGCCTCCAGCGGACCGGACTTGAGCAAGGGCGGCGCAAGGAACGCCAACCCATGATCGCTGCGGCGCACCCTGACCAGGCCGACGCCGCACTCCTGCACGATCTCCTGCCCTTTGGGCACGCCTCCGGCTTCCAGCCAGGCGTGACAACTGCCCAGGGTCGGATGCCCGGCAAACGGCAACTCGGTGGACGTGGTGAAAATACGCACCCGATAATCGGCCTCCGGGTGCTGCGGCGCCAACAGGAACGTGGTTTCGCTGAGGTTGGTCCAGTTGGCAAAAGCGGCCATGCGCGAGTCGCTGAGCCCATCGGCCCCCAGCACCACCGCCAGCGGATTACCCTTGAGCGGCACATCGCTGAACACATCCAGTTGTTTGTAATCGAATCGGCGGGGCGTCGGCTTGCTCATTCCGGGATCTTCAACCCACGGGCCACGGCCGGTCGCGCCAGGAAGCGCTCCAATACCCGCGTCACATTGGGGAAGTTCTGGATACCCACCAAATCACCGGCTTCATAAAAACCGATCAAGTTGCGCACCCAGGGAAACGTGGCGATATCGGCAATGGTGTAGCGCTCGCCCATGATCCAGTCCCGCCCTTGCAGACGGCCATCGAGCACCTTGAGCAGGCGCCTGCTTTCCTCGACATAACGATCCCGTGGCCGCTTGTCCTCGTAGTCCTTGCCGGCGAATTTGTTGAAGAACCCCAACTGCCCGAACATGGGCCCGATCCCACCCATCTGGAACATCAGCCACTGGATCGTCTCGTAGCGCGCCGCCGACTCCTGGGCCAGCAACTGTCCGCTCTTGTCCGCCAGATAGATCAGGATCGCCCCCGACTCGAACAACGCCAACGGCTGGTCCCCCGGCCCATGGGGATCGAGAATCGCCGGGATCTTGTTGTTGGGATTCAGGGAAAGGAACTCGGGCGACAGTTGGTCGTTGCTGGCGAAGTCCACTTTGTGGGGCTCGTAGGGCAGGCCGATCTCTTCCAGCATGATCGAGACCTTCACGCCGTTGGGGGTTGGCAGGGAGTAGAGCTGGATCCACTCCGGGTATTGGGCGGGCCATTTCTGGGTGATGAGGTATGGCGTCAAGTCGGGCATGGGGTCGGCTCGGAAATGAAGGAAACCCCGAGGATAATCCAAGATGTTGGGGACGACATCACTGCCCGTCACACAATTCACGTCGTCCCTTCTTAATTCAGCAACATCCTGTCGTTAACGTTCGTCCCATCTCCTGACGGAGATCGCTACAGTGCACCGGAATCGAACCAAAGCGCTCGAAGGGACTCTGAGCAATGCCCCCAAAGAACCGACGAGGCGTAACGACAGGGAAAACACCCGAGGCCAAACGCTTCGCGGTGCCAGGGTTTGTCAGCCTGACTCAAGCGTGCTGAAGACTATTATTCGATGATGAACCCACTGAATTTCGCCAGACGCTTCAAACACCGTTCGTGGCTGATGCTGCCGACGCTGCTTGTGGTCTGTGGCCTGGTGCTGTCGCTGGAATCCAGCGTCAGCCGCGCCCAGCCAGCCGACGGCGTACAGACCCTGGTGTTCCTGCGCCACGCCGAGAAACCCGCCGGTGGCCTGGGCCAGCTCAACTGCCAGGGCCTCAACCGCGCCATCGACCTGGCCACCCTGCTGCCGGAAAAATTCGGCAAGGCCGACTACGTGTTCGCGGCCAACCCGACCCGCAATGTCGAAGAGGGTGAGCTGGACAACTCCTACAGCTATATTCGCCCGCTGATGACCATCAGCCCCAGCGCCATCAAGCTCGGGCTGCCGGTAAACATCAATTTTTCAGCCAACGACACCAGCGACCTGGCTGACGAGTTGCTGCACGACAAGTATCACAACTCCACCATCTATACCGCCTGGTCCCATGGCTACCTGCCGGAACTGATCAACAAGGTCGCCGGTGAGGCGGTGGGCAAGGAGCAGACCATTACCGAAGACTGGGCCTCCGGAGACTTCGACTCCCTGTATGTGCTGACCCTGACCTGGCACAACGGCAAGGCCAGCCTCACCAGCCAGAGCTATAAGCAAGGTTTGGACAATGGCCAGCAAGCCTGCCCGACCTGATCATCAGTGTGGGAGCGAGCTTGCTCGCGATGGTGGTGGTGGTGGTGGTGGGTCAGCTTGCCTCAAGGGTGGCTGTGTCGCCGCCATCGCGAGCAAGCTCGCTCCCACAGGTCACCCTCCCCGGGCCGCCCGCTCGCGCAAATACTCCAGCACCGCCGCCTGTTCCCCCGAGAACTCGATCCGCAAGCCCTTCTTTTCCCGCTGGAACACGTACATCGGGTCGTAATACTCACGCAGCAAACCCTCGATCCAACCGCGATGCACGTCGACGGCGCCGCTGTGGGCCTGCTCGGCCAGGGCTGTCTCCAGGATGTCCTTCAAGCGCCGGTGACGGTCGCCACCCAAGCGCTTGTGGATGTTGTCCAGGCTTGCCAGCAATCGCTCGGAAAACAGCGAAAAACCTTCGTCGCCATGTACCGCGACAAATTCCCCACACAGGTCGATGACGTAATCCTGCAGGATCCGTTCGACCCGACGCTCCAGGCTGTCTTCCAGCCAGACCATCGGGACCTGCTGCATGCGCTGGTACAAGGACAGTGGCAAGGCGCAGCTGCCGACCGCACGGCTCTCATCTTCCAGCACAAACTGTTCGATGCCGGCGGCGCGTTTTTTCAGCACATCCACGGCCAGGCGGTTTTCAAAATCGATGTTGGAAGGCTGGCCGGTGGCGCGTTTGCCGAAGCTCGAACCGCGATGGTTGGCATGCCCTTCCAGGTCCAGGCTGTTGCCCAGTTGGCCCAGCGCTTCGGTCTTGCCGGTACCGGTCATGCCGCCCAGCAGCACCAGGTCGCACTCGGCGACCGCCTGTTCGACGGTGTCCAGCAAGAACGTGCGCATGGCCTTGTAGCCACCGCCGACCCGAGGGTAATCAATGCCCGCTTCGTCCTTGAGCCATTGCTGGACGATCTGCGAACGCAAGCCGCCTCGAAAGCAATACAGCAGACCGTCGGGATGGGCCTTGGCGAACGCCGCCCAAGCCTGGATGCGCTGGGCCTTGGTCTCACCGGACACCAGTTGATGCCCCAGGACGATGGCCGCTTGTTGCCCCTGTTGTTTGTAGCAGGTCCCGACACGTTGCCGTTCGTTGTCGGTCATCAACGGCAAATTGACCACGCCGGGGAAAGCGCCCTTGACGAATTCGACGGGCGCGCGCGTGTCCATCATCGGTCGGTCATGGAGGAAAATGTCGCGGTAGTCGGTGATGTCATGGCTCATCAAGACACCTCGACCGCGTAACGCTGTCGCTCGACCAACTCGCCGATGGGCTCCAGTGCAAGGCCGAGTTCAGTGGCTACCCGCAGGAACTCCTCCTCGCCTTCGGGGGTGACGGCAATCAACAGGCCGCCGCTGGTCTGCGGGTCGCACAGCACTCGCTTGTGCAGTTCCTGGACCCGACCGACCTTGCTGGCGTAGCTGTCGTAGTTGCGCAGCGTACCGCCCGGCACACAGCCCAGGTCGAGGTAGTATTCGACGCCCGGCAGACGCGGCACCGCGTCATAGCGGATGCGCGCGGTCAACTGGCTGCCGTCGGCCATTTCCACCAGGTGCCCGAGCAGGCCGAAACCGGTGACATCGGTCATCGCCGTCACACCATCGAGCTTGCCGAAGCGGCTGCCGGGTTTATTGAGGGTGCACATCCAGTCACGGGCCAGGCCAACATCGGCGGCGCGCAGCTTGCCTTTCTTTTCCGCCGTGGTGAGGATGCCGATGCCCAGGGGCTTGGTCAGGTACAGGCGGCAACCGGCGGTGGCCGTGTCGTTGCGTTTCATATGGCGCTTTTGCACCAGGCCCGTGACCGCCAGGCCGAAGATCGGCTCGGGCGCATCGATCGAATGCCCGCCAGCCAGGGGAATACCCGCCTCGTCACACACGGAACGACCGCCGCGAATCACTTCCCGGGCAATCTCCGGGGCCAGTACGTTGACCGGCCAGCCAAGAATCGCGATGGCCATCAGCGGATCACCGCCCATGGCGTAGATGTCGCTGATGGCATTGGTGGCGGCGATGCGACCGAAATCGAAGGGATCGTCGACAATCGGCATGAAAAAATCGGTGGTCGAAACCACCCCACGCTCTTCGTCGATGGCATACACCGCAGCGTCGTCGCGAGAAGCATTGCCGACCCACAGCTTGGGATCGAGGTTCTGCGCACCACTGCCGGCCAGGATCACTTCCAGCACTTGGGGCGAAATCTTGCAGCCGCAACCGGCGCCGTGGCTGTACTGGGTCAGGCGAATCGGCTCGCTCATGGGCATCTCTCCGGTCAATCAAGGGGATCGATTCTAACAGCAACGCCGCCGACTCAGTGCCGTGCCGAGCATTCGCCCGTGCAACACTTTGGTGCTGCTTCAAGCGAGCGTGAAGGATTCGGCGCACCAGGCCTGACCAAAAGGACAGGAAAACTGCCTTAAACCCAAGATTTTCAAGCCACTGCATAAAATTGGTATGGGATGTGCAAACGTTTGCGCATTCGCTCACCTCCAGCGGATCGACGTTTTTTTCAATCACGGAACACGGGCTTCGGCCCGCACGAACAAGGACTTTCCATGCACTTCACTTCCCGGTGTCGCGCCACGCCCGGCGTATGGGCAACCACCCTGCTACTGACCGCCGTTACCGGACTACTCAGCGCCACGACCCACGCCCAACCCACCGAGGTGTCCGCCCAAGGCGAAACCCTCAGTCCTGAAGCCACCCCATCGAAAAAAGGCGCCTACCTGTCGGACTGGTACAACCAGGACCTGACGCTCATCGGCAGCAAGGACATCAGCTTCGGCCCGCAACCGGTCGACGATATCTATCTGGAATATGAATACTTCGGACGCAAGGGGCCCTTCGAGCTCTATGGCTACGTCGACATCCCGAAGATTTTCAACATTGGCAACAGTCACGACAAAGGAGCGTGGGACCACGGTTCACCCGTGTTCATGGAACACGAACCGCGGATTTCCATCGACTACCTGGCCGGCCGCAGCCTGGCCATCGGGCCGTTCAAGGAATGGTATGTGGCGTTCGACTGGATCTACGATCACGGCAGCAACAGCGCCAATCGCGCGAACACCCTGTACAGCGGCCTGGGCACCGACATCGACACTCACTCAAAGGTCAATTTGTCGGCCAACCTCTATGGCCGTTATCAATGGGAAAACTATGGCGCCAGCAATGAATATTCCTGGGACGGCTACCGCGCTCAACTCAAGTACATCGTGCCGATCAGCCAGTTCAGCAATGGTGCCTCACTGACGTACATTGGCTTCACCAACTTCGACTTCGGTTCGGACCTGCACAAGGACAACCCGGCCCGCACCGCCAACGCCACGGTCGCCACCAATGTCTTGCTGTACGCGTTCACCCACGTGCGCTTCACTCTGGTGGGCCGCTACTTCCACAACGGCGGCAACTGGCAGGATGGCAGCGAACTCAACTTTGGCGATGGCAACTTCCGTGCCCGCTCCGATGGGTGGGGCTATTACGCCGGGGTCGGCTATCAATTCTGAGCACATCGTCGCAGCACCCTTTCGAATCCATGGAGGTCACGAACACATGATCAATCGCCTGTTTGCTTCAATCGGCCTGGCAAGTACTGCACTCTTTGCGGCAAGCGCCGGGGCCGCTCCGCCACTTCAACCCAAAGTGATGCTGATCACGATGTTCGCCCCCGAAGCGCAGAACTGGATCGATCGCTTGCAGCTCAAGGATGAAATCCGCGTACCAGGGTTGTCCGCCGAGTACCCGACGATCCGCTGCAATGCCGAACGGGTCTGCCTGCTGATCACCGGCATGGGCCAGACCAACGCGGCGGCCTCGACCCTGGCCTTGGCGCTCTCCCCGACCTTCGACCTGCGCAAGAGCTATTTCCTGGTGGCCGGGATCGCCGGCATCAACCCGCACCACGGCACACTGGGCACAACCGCCTGGGCCCATTACCTGGTGGAGTTCGGTACTCAATGGGAGCTGGATTCGCGGGATGCGCCCAAGGATTGGCCCACCGGCTACCTGGGCATCAACACCAAGGGGCCGAACGAAAAGCCGCCGCTGGACTACAAGACAGAAGTCTTCGAACTCAACCCGGCCCTGCAAGCCAAGGCCTTTGCCCTCAGCCAGCAGGTGACCCTGGCCGAAAGCAAGGAGTCCGCAGCCTGGCGCTTGAAGTATCCGTATGCCCCGGCCAACCAGCCGCCGGTGGTGACCCGCTGCGACACCCTGGCCGGCAACACTTGGTTCTCCGGTACGCGCCTGAGCGAGCGCGCCGAAGTCTGGACCCGCCTGCTCACCGACAACAAAGGCGTCTACTGCACGACCCAACAGGAAGACAACTCGACTTACGAGGCCTTGCTACGGGCCAGCCGTGAAGGTCGGGTGGACATCAACCGGCTGGCAGTGCTGCGGGCCGGGTCCGACTTCGACCGCCCCGAACCCGGTGGCAATGAAGTGGATAACCTGCTCAAGTACGCCGACCAGGGCGCGTTCGTCCCTGCGTTGGAAAACCTGTTCCGCACCGGCAACCCGCTGGTGCAGGACATTGTGAAGAACTGGTCGGCGTGGAAGAACGGCGTGCCTGGCCTCTGATCTTTCAGGGCCTGGATCCTTTGTGGCGAGGGGATTTATCCCCGCCAGGTCGCGAAGCGGCCCCGAGTCTGCCCCGCCGGATAACCGGGGTTCAGGACCGCTTCGCGCTCCAACGGGGATAAATCCCCTCACCACACAGAGTTGTTGAGTGACGGAGATCAGGCTGTTCCCAACGGCACAGCCAATGGAATTTTCCCTCCCGGGCAGGATCATTTGAACATCAACCGTGCGCCCCCAGGAGACCGCCGATGCCTCTCACACCCTCCGCCGCCGACAGCACTCACCTGGACTACGGTCTCGACACGCTGTTCGGCCGCCAGACCAAAAGTATCGACTGCCAATACAACGTCCAGCGCCTCGACGAGGACAAGCCGGTGTGGTTCGCGCTGCACGTTCAACCGCCAATGCCGGACGACCTGGACAAGGCCGAGATCGTGGTGTTCAGCGCCGAGGGCCGGCGCCTGAGCGGCATCGTGCGCAGCACTGAACGCCTGGCCGATGGCAGCCTGCAACTCAACGTGGAACCCGACTGAACCGTTCAGGCCTGACGGGCATTGCTGCGATACATGAACACCAGCGCCAACGCCAGGCAGGCCATGGCGAGCACTCGACTGCCGGACAATTCGATGGCCGGGTTGCCCAGCCAACCGAAGTTGTCGATCAGCATGCCCATGCCCAGTTGCCCGACGATGACCGCCACGGTGGCCACGGCAGTGCCGACCCTGGGCACCGCGCCCACCATCACCATCATGTACACGACACCGAACAAGGCCCCGCTGAGTTGCCATTTCGGCATGTCCAACAGCGTCAACCCGTGGGCCGGTTCGAAAAACACGATCAGCAGGCCGGTGGTCACCGTGCCGACCGTGAACGTCAGCAAGCTGCTGCGCAACACACCGACCGTCTGGCCCAGACGCCCGTTGATGGCCGCCTGCACACTCAACACCGCACCGGCCGCGACGACCAGCAGCAACAAAACAAACAGGTTCATGTTCAACCTCGGGCAATCAGGACAAGGGCGACGACAATCAAGGCCAACGCCAGCCAGCGTTCGCCATTGACCCGCTTGCGGGCCGTGCCGAACCAGCCGAAATGATCGATCAGGACGCTTTTGCCCACCTGGCCGGAGAGAATCGCGATCATGGTCATGGCGATGCCGATGTGGGGCGTGGCGAGTGTCAGCACGACCACATAGATCGGACCGAGGAAACCGCCGATCAATTGCCAGCGTGGCAACTCATGCAAGGCTGGGCCTTGCTGCCGGCCACTGAGCAACAACAGCAGGAAAAGAATCGCCGAACCGACGCCGAAGATGCTCAGCGTGGCCCACAGATGCCCGACCTGGGCCCCAAGCGGCCCCAGCAGGCCGGCTTCCACCGACAAGCCCATGCCGGCCAGGATCACCAGGGGCAGCAATAGCCAGCGCAGCAATGTCCGGGGTCTGGCGGGCGTCGATACCGGCACGGCCTCGCTGAGTGAAGATGTTTGCATGATCAGAACCTGTCCACTTGAAAGATGGCCGGCATTATCGGCTGGTGTCGCTGTGCAATAAATGCGAGCATCCCGACAACACTTTTGCGTAATACGCACAGGAACGCCCGCCCCATGCACGGCCTCAATGAACTGGGTTTCAAGGCATTGCGATTGTTCGTCGCCGTGCTCGATCACGGCAGTTTTTCGGAAGTCGCACGGCGCGAAGGCCTGGCGCCGTCTTCGATTTCCCGGCAGATCCAGTTGATGGAACAGGCCCTGAACCAACAGTTGCTCTATCGCCACACCCGCGCTGTCTCCCCCACCGAAGCCGGTCGCCTGTTGGGGCATCATGCACGGCTGCTGCTGGTGCAACTGGAGGAAGCCGAACAGGCGCTGCAGGAGCAACACAGTGAGCCGTCCGGACTGGTGCGGATCAATGCGCCGGTGGTGTTTGGCCAGCGCCACCTGACACCGTGGCTGGGGCAGCTATGCGAGCGTTATCCGAAGCTGCAACTGGAGATCCAGCAGACCGACAGCTACGTCGACCCACTGCAGGAAGGCGCCGACCTGCTGTTTCGCATCGGCCCGTTGCACGATTCGAGCATGCAGGCGCGCATCCTCGCGCCCCATCGCTTCCAGATCGCCGCCAGCCCGACCTACCTGGCCCGCCACGGCGCGCCACTCAAGCCCCAGGACCTGGCTCACCACCGGTGCCTGGCCTACAAGGGCGTGACCGGTCAGCAGCGCTGGTTCTTCCGCCGCCCGGGCCAGGCCTGGACACCCTACAGCGTCAGCGGCCCGATCACCGGCAACCACGCCGACACCCTGACCCAGGCCGCCGAACAAGGCCTGGGGCTGGTGATGTTCCCATCGTGGCTGATCGGCGAAGCCGTGCGTCATGGCACGCTGGTCCCGGTTCTGCAGGATTACCAGGCGTCCAACAGCCTCGAACCGCAACAGATCGCCATCCTCTGGCCGGGCAGTCGACGCCTGTCGGTGAAGGTCCGCACGGTCATCGATTTCTTCCTCGAGTGTTTTGGCGAAGTGCCCTACTGGGATCGCTGAACACGGCGCGACCTCAGTCGAACTTGACCAGGTTCAGCACCGGCAGCGGGCCACCCGGGAACTGGGTCAAGCGTGCGCCGACACTCAAGGGGCCCAGGTCCACGCCGAAAAAGCCCAGGCGCTCGATCAACTGCGCGACTTCACTCCGTGCCTGCCCGTCGTCACCGGTCAGGAACAGCACCCGCTTGCCGCCTTCGGACGTCGGGTCTGCCTCCAGCAGGCTCGCCAGCAGATGATTGAAGGCCTTGACCACCCGTGCGCCCGGCACCCACTCGCTGAACACCTCGGTCGAAGCCCGGCCCTGGAGATCCACGGCCTTGAACCCGGGCACTTCGATCGCGTTGTTGGCGTCGATCACGATGCGCCCGGCAAAATCCGGCAGACCGCCCAGCGCCTGGGGCAACTTCGACCAGTTGACCGCCACCAGCACCATCGGCTGGGCGGCCGCCTCTTCCACGGTTCCGGCGCGCACGCTTGGACCGAGGTCAGCCACAAGTTCGGCCAGGCTTTGCGGGCCACGGCTGTTGGCAATCACTACGTTGATGTTCTGGCGGGCCAGGGCGCGGGCGAAAGCACTGCCGATGGCGCCGGCGCCAATGATGCCGATGGTGTCGATGTCGCTCATGTCTTGTGTCCTCAAGGTTGAGTAAGCCTGGCGGTGATGTCCGCCGTTGAGGTACATGATGGTCTTGCCATTACCCATTTATTAGCCGGTAATATGGCGAATCATTTTCAAGCATTACTATCAGGTCGACTAACATGGAAAGCCTCGCCAATCTCGAATGCTTTGTCCGCAGCGCCGAAACCGGCAGTTTCTCGGCGGCCGCGAGACTACTCGCCCTGACGCCCGCTGCCGTGAGCCGCAACGTGGCGATGCTGGAGCGCAACCTGGGGGTGCGGCTGTTCCAGCGCTCGACCCGCAAGCTGTCCCTGACCGAAACGGGGGAGCATTTCCTGGCCAGCATCGGCGGCAACCTGCACGCCCTGCAGGCGGCCATTGGTGCGGTGACCACGGAGCGCGGCGAACCGGCCGGCGTCTTGCGCGTCAGCCTCTCGCCAAGTTTCGGTATCGGCCAGATACTGCCGTTGATGCCGCAATGGCTGGCTCGGTATCCGCTGATCCGTCCGGACTGGCATTTCGAAAACCGCCCGGTGGACCTGATCGCCGAAGGTTTCGACGCGGCCATCGGAGGCGGCTTCGCACTGACGCCCGGGGTGGTATCGCGCACCCTGGCGCCCGCTCACCTGATTGCCGTCGCCAGCCCCGCCTACCTGGCCGAACGCGCCCTGCCCCGGCAACCCGAGGACCTCGCCGGCCTGGACAACATTGTGCTGCGGGCCAGCCGCACCGGCCGGGTACGCCAGACCGTGTTGCGCAACGCCGCCGGGTGCGAATGCGCCGTGCAACTGGCCGAATCCATGATCTTCAATGATCCGGTCGCCATGCGAGAGGCCGCCTTGCTCGGCCTGGGCGTGACCCTGCTGGTGGTGCCCGACGCCCTGCCCTGGCTGGAACGTGGCGAACTGGTGCGGCTGTTACCGGATTGGTACGTCGATCTGGGGGTGATTTCCCTCTACTACCCCAGTCGCACGCTGATGCCGGCCAAGACCCGGGCCTTTATCGACTTCATCACCGAGCACTTCGAGCGCGAGGCATTGGCTCGGCGCTTCAGGGCCGGGCCGGATTGAATATCGGCGACGCGGCATTGATGGCGCGTCGGCTGTCGGTGGATGACCTGGGCAAGGCGGTGCTAACGTGACGGCCCACCTCCGACAAGGATGACCGCGTGCTGCTGCTCAAATTGCTGGTGATTCCCGCGTTCCTGCTGCTGATTTCCCGGGCGGGCAGGCGTTGGGGGCCGAGCGTGGCCGGCTGGCTCTCGGGGTTGCCAGTGGTGGTGGGGCCGATTCTGTTGTTCCTGGCCCTGGAGCAAGGCGAGGTGTTCGCCGCGCAGTCGGCGACCGCGGCACTGGCGGCCATGTTTGCAATGATCGCTTTCTGCGTGGTGTACGCCCAAGTTGCCCAGCGTCGTGCCTGGCCCTGGGCGTTGGGCATCGCGCTAGGCGTCTGGGCCTTGGTGGCGTTGATCCTGTCCTGGCTACCGGCGTCGCTGCCGTTGTCGAGCCTGATCGCCCTGGTCGCGCTGCTGGGGGCGCCGTATCTGTTCCCGACGGTCCGGCCGGTGATGAGCGGGCCGGCGGCCAAATCCGACAGACTGCTGCTGCGCATGATCGCCGGCGCGCTATTGACCCTGGCAGTGACACTGCTGGCCAGCACCGTGGGCGAACGCTGGAGCGGGCTGCTCGCGGTGTTCCCGGTGCTGGGCAGTGTGATGGCGGTGTTCTCCCAACAAACCCGCGGGCCGGCCTTCACCGCCGCACTGCTGCGGGCGACGGCCACCGGCATGTATTGTTTCGCCGCTTTCTGCCTGACCCTGGCTCTCGCGCTGCCGGTGCTGGGCATGCCGGCCTTTGCCTTGGGCGTCGCGGTGTCGATGGCCATGTTGCTGGTGACCCGCCGCCTGCTGGTGCAGGCGGCATCGTCAAAATGACGGTCTCTTGCTGGAGTCCGGTACGACGCCCATGGGATGATCGGCCTTCAAGCGCGACCATCCGTGGAGATTTTCAATGTCATTGCTGAGTAAACAAGCCGCCGTCCTGTTGCTGGGGGCCATCGCCAGCCTGGTCGTGGCATCCGCCCAGGCGGCCCCGGCCAAACCTGCCAGCGATGCACCGGCGCAGAAGGTGTCGATGCTGGGCGGCAAGTTCACCTTCACCTTGCCCAAGGGTTTTACGGCGACGCCATTGCCCGCCGGTGAAGCCGCCCAGGGCACCGCCGGGGCGACGGGGACGATGTACAGCAATGCCACCAGCAAGACCGTGGTGATCGCAGCGGAAAACATCATCATCGACGGTGCGAATGTGAAGGATGACGATGGCGCGTTCCTCGACACCACCATGGCCGACTTCGCCGCCCAGCGCCTCAAGTCCCTGCCGGATGCCAAGATCCTCAGCGAAAAAAGCCTGAAGCAAAAAGGCACCGGCCTGGGCCTGCGCCAGCTCGACACCCGCGCGACCCAGGGCGGCGGACCGACCCTCGACACCACCCTGCTGGGTGCCTCCGGCACGCGCATGGCAGTCGTGCAGATCATTTCCCGAGCCAGCGACAAGACCGGTCATGAAGCCTTGGTCAAACAGATCGCCAGCGGTCAATAAGCCCCCAGAACATGTGGGAGCCGAGCTTACTCGCGATGGCATCGGCACGCCCAACCTTGAGGCAAGCTGATCCATCGCCATCGCGAGCAAGCTCAGCTCCCACAGGGTTCTATTTTGGTCAGGGATTGAGCCGCTCCAGCCAGGCGCGCAGGTCCTGCACCTCCAGGGCACTGATGCTGTGGCCGACGCCGGGGTAGGCATGGAATTCGGGCTCCAGCGCCAGGGTCTTGAGGAAGGTGTTGGCCTCAGTGCCGTCGTGATAGGGAATGATCGGGTCGGCCGTGCCATGGCCGATGAACACCGCCAGTGTCCGTCGTGACTCGTCGGGGGTCAGTTCCGCCCGCAGCGCCGACAGAACCCGCCCGCCCATCGCGGCGATGCCGCCGACGGCTTCGGGGTGTCGCAGGGCCACTTCGTAGCTCATCATCGCGCCCTGGCTGAACCCCACCAGGTAGACCTTGCTCGCGTCGGTCGAATACTTGGCCCGGGCCTTGTCGATGAACTCCAGCAGCATCTGGCCACTGGCCTTCAGGTCGGAGGTGTCACCGTCGTAGGCGCCCTCGCCCTTTTTGGCGAACCACTGGTAACGATCCTGCTCCATGCTCTTCGGCGCCCGCACCGAGAGGTAGTTGTAATCCTGCGGCAACTCGTCCTTGAGTGCGAACAGGTCCTGCTCGTTACTGCCGGAACCGTGCAGGAAGATCACCAGGGGTCGGTTCCGAGCCTGCTCATCGACTTGGGCCAGGTAGTTGAGTGGCAAGTCCGTGTGCAACGAAGGTTGGGCCTGCAACCCGGACGAGACCAGCAACAGGAACAGGGCGAGCGCTTTGAACATCGATCTTCCTCCATCGTTTCGATAGCCGCACGGCAAGGCGCGTGCGGTGAGGTAGACAGCAGTTATCAGTCGTTGATCAATTTCCCCGTACGAATCGGTTCACGCCCAGCGACTTTTGCCTGCCAGATTCCTGGCTGCGTGTAGCGTCCACGGTCCAGGGCAAACAGCACACCACTGGTGCCGGCCCGCACGGTGGTGACCCGATCATTCAGGGGGTCGACCACTTCGAACAGCGGATCGCCCTGCTCCACCCATTCGCCAGCCTCCCGCAGGAAACTCACCACGCCATGGTGCGGCGCGAACAGGTATTGCGTGCCTTCGAACGGAAAACCTTCGCAGCACTCGCTGGGTGCGGGCGGCCAGTCCCCAGCGATGAAACCTTGCTCGGCGAGAAACCCGAGGATGGCTTCACAATTGGCCTGGGCCTGCTCCACCCGGGTATCGCCCATGCTGCCCAACTCCAGCGTCGTCGCCAGGTTCGCCGGTGGGATCGCCGCCGCAGGAAAGGCCTTGGCCAGGCGCAACCAGGGCGAGGAGCAGGATTCATCGAACGAACTGCCGCCCGAATCCTCGCACAGCAACGCCACACCGGCTTTCAAGCGTGCGGCCAAAGAACGCCACTGCGGCCATTGCTGTGGCAAGGCATACAAATGGATCGCTGCCTCGAAGTCGCAATGCAGATCCAAGGTGATGTCGGCGTCGCAGGCATGGCGCAGCAGCAGGCGATGCAGCGCTTCGAGTTGCGAAGGGGGTGGAGGCAAGTCATCGAGGACCTCGGCCATGGTCTGGCGGATCAAGGTGATATTGGCGGCCGGATCGTCCCCCAGGCGATCACCGATGCGTTGCGCCACCGGCGCACTGAGTTCCACGAAGGAACGGTTGAAATTCTTGCCACTGCCCAGTTCGAAACGCCCCATGTGGGCGCTTTGCAGGTGTTGATCCAGGCCGATGGGGTTGGCCACCGGCACCAGTTCGATCACACCCTTGAGCAAGCCCTGGGCCTCAAGGTCGTTGAGCCGCTGCTTGAGTTCCCAGGCGGTGCGCATGCCCGGCAGCTCATCGGCGTGCAGGCTGGCCTGGATGTAGGCCTTGCGCGGCCCATGGCCGTAGCGAAACACACTGAGCCGGCGCTCGGTGCCCAGGTGGCTCCATGGCAGGGTATGGTCGATGCGTTGCATGAAATCTCCGAATGACCAGGTGTAGGAGCTGTGTAGGAGCTGTCGAGCGAAGCGAGGCTGCGATCTTTTGATCTTTCGCTCAGGACTCAACTGGCAGAGGAAAGATCGCAGCCTCGCTTCGCTCGACAGCTCCTACCGCAGCGCCTACCGATTAATGCCCGTAGACGTCAAAGGCGAAGTATTTGTCCTGCACTTTCTTGTACGTGCCGTTGGCGCGGATTTCGGTGATGGCTGCGTTGAATTGATCGGCCAGGGCCTTATCACCCTTGCGCACCGCAATGCCGGCACCGCCGCCGAAGTATTTCGCATCTTCATAGGTCGGGCCGACGAAGGCGAAACCTTTGCCGGCGTCGGTTTTCAGGAAACCTTCGTCGAGGTTCACCGAGTCGGCCAGCATGGCGTCGAGGCGGCCGGCGACCATGTCCAGGTTGGCTTCCTGCTGGGAGCCGTAGCGCACCAGGTCGATACCGGCGGGCACCAGCACTTCGGTAGCGAAACGGTCATGGGTGCTGGCGCGCAGCACACCGACTTTCTTGCCCTTGAGTTCAGTCAGCGGGTCCTTGATGTTGGAGCCTTCCTTCATCACGAAGCGCGCTGGGGTGTGGTAGTACTTGATGGTGAAATCGACGTTTTTCTTGCGATCGTCAGTGATGGTCATGGACGACAGGATCGCGTCGATTTTCTTCACTTTCAGCGCCGGGATCAGGCCATCGAACTCCTGCTCGACCCAGACGCACTTGACCTTCATCTGTTCACACAGCGCGTCGCCGATATCGACATCGAAGCCGGCCAGCTTGCCGTCGGGGGTTTTCATCGAAAAAGGCGGGTAACCGGCTTCGATCCCGAGGCGGATCGGCTTGGCGTCTTCGGCCATGGCCGACAGGGACAACACGGACAGTGCCAGGGCACCGAACATGGCTAGCTTCTTCATTTTCGCTCCTGAGTGTGCAGGGGTTTTATGGGTCATTATTGGCAGATTCGTAGGCAGCGTTCGGTCAGCGAGGAACCGAAGTGGGCGGGAGTCTAGAGGGGTGCCCAGGAGGGGAATTGTGTGGAGGCGACAATTAGTTATAAAAATAGCTTGGTTTGTGTATATCCGTTGCTGCGGTAACGGCTACTCAGGGTTCCGCCCTGACGGCGGGTCACTTTCGAAAAGCCGGAATGCCGGCCCAGGCGAAAGTAACCAAAAACGCTCTGCCCAGGTAAAAGGCCAAAGCGAGGCGACCTTATAGCCGATCTGTCTCTTTTGTCGTACTCCGATCCAACTGTGGGAGCGAGCTTGCTCGCGAAAGCGGAGGGCCAGCTTGCGGTGATGTTGGCTGTGCCTACGTCATCGCGAGCAAGCTCACTCCCACAAGTTTTTGACGCTCCGCGTTCCGTTTCTGAAATCAATTGCTCCCCCTGGCCTTCTGAAAATCTCGTAGGAATCCCTCCCTTTGTGGCGAGGGGATTTATCCCCGTTGGGCTGCGAAGCAGCCCCCTATTTTCGTCAGACCAACCCCATGCCCAGGGTTTACGGCGGCTGCGCCACCGAGCGGGAGCAAGCTCCCTCGCCACGGGGTTTGTGGGCGTCCTACAGGTCGGTTGTTGCCTCAAAAATCCCCTTCTATAGTTCGGCTCACCTGCTGGCTTTGGTCAGTGGGGAGGGTTTCGCAGCCCTAACAACGGATGAGACTTTGCACCGTCGAATGAAAACTCAGGCAAACTTGCCCGCGTTCATTTTATGGCGGTTGCGCGTGGGAGACTTTCGGGTCTGCCGGGTTTGGTCTCTTCCTCGGTCTGCGAACCCGCGCGTAACTGCAACCCGTTTGATTCGCAGCAAACAAGGTGGCAATTCATTTTCCTTGATAGAGCCCAACCTTATGACGACAAATCAATCATCTAACCGCTTTACCCCGCTAACCCCCATCGCCACCACCCAACCCATCCTGTTCATCGACCGCTCCGCCCCGCAGCCCGAACTCCACGCCTGCGTCAGCGAACGCCTGCACGCCAACCCTCGACTACCTGACGCTCATGGCCTGTACTACCCTGCGCGATTCAGCCGAGACCGACATCAACACCATCACCAACATCGCTCGGATCATGGTCCAGGATGTGGCGGATGTTTTTGGGGTGATTGAACAGCGCGGACTCGAAGGGCAATAAAGCTTCCCTGAAAAGCGAGCTTGCTCAATATCCTCATCGACAGCGACATCGCCTTCGCGAGCAAACTCCCCACAGGGGAAACACGTTCCCCCAGAACCAGGCCGGCTATAAGGCCGCCTCGCGTTTGATTTTGATCTGGGGCGCCCCGTTAACCACGATGGACGAACGCAGGCATTGTGGAGTGGGCATCCCGGCATGGATGCCGGGATAGCCGCGCTGGGCCATGGATGGCCCTTCGCGGCGGGCCCACGGAGCAATGCCGGAGTGAGGGCACACCGAGCCTAAGCGAGGTGCCGAGTGGTGGGGCAAAGCGCTTTTGGTTACTTTTGGCTGGTCCGGCTCCCGGCTCTTCCAAAAGTGACCCGCCGTAAGGGCGGAACCCTAAGTAGCCGTTACCGCAGCAACGGATATACACACAAACTATAAAAACCAAGTCAGCAGTCACAACGAATAGCCTGATCCGCCACACGCTCCACCGAGCCGGTCAGGCGAAAGCCTTCATCGAGCCACCCCATAACCCCGCCAATCATCTCCTTCACCGGATACCCCAAGGTCGCCAGACGCACCGCCGCCTTGTTCGCGCCATTGCAATGCGGACCGGCGCAATACACCACGAACAGAGTGGTCTTGGGGTAGACAGCCAAAGCCTCGGCAGTGAGCGTCCGGCTTGGCAGGTTGATCGCCCTGGGGACGTGGCCGCGTTCGTAAGCCAGCGGTCCGCGTACATCCACCAGCACAAAGTCGACATTGCCGGCCTGTTGGCTGGCGTGAACGTCGGAACAATCCGTTTCGAATGACAGACGACGGCTGAAATGCTGTAGGGCGATATCGGAAGGGGCGGCAGGCACTTCGCGAACCAGGCTGGTCATGGGGGTGTACTCCAAGGGTAGATAAAGGCGTGAAGAGACTTTATCCCCCCGATGCTTGCGGCTACAGTGGCGTACAAGACACTCTGTGGGAATTTTCCGACAAATGCAGCCTCTCCCAGGTCTGGTCGCGATCCTCGCCTACGACGGCCTATGCACCTTTGAATTCGGCGTTGCCGTCGAGATCTTCGGATTGGAGCGGCCGGAATTCGATTTCCCCTGGTACGAGCATCGGATCGTCGCGGTCGATGACGGTCCGATGCGCGCCATGGGTGGCTTCCAGGTATTGGCCGATGGCGGCATGGAACTGCTCGAAACCGCCCGGACCATTGTCGTGCCAGGCTGGCGCAGCCGCAGCGAGCCACCGTCCGAGGCGTTGCTCGCTGCACTACGCCGGGCCCACGCCCGTGGCGCGCGCCTGCTGTCGATCTGCTCCGGAGCCTTCGTACTGGCCGCCGCCGGGCTGCTCGATGGTCTGGGCGCCACGACTCACTGGCGCTACACCGACGAACTGGCCGAGAGCTTTCCCGCCGTCCGGGTCGACCCCGATGTGCTGTATGTGGACTCAGGACAGGTCATTACCTCGGCGGGCAGCGCCGCCGGCATCGATGCCTGCCTGCACCTGGTGGCACGGGATTATGGCGTCCAGGTCGCCAACACCGTGGCGCGCCGGTTGGTCATGTCACCACAACGTACGGGCGGCCAGGCGCAGTTCATTCCCTCGCCGGTCAGCCGTACGCCACGCAGCGACCTGTCGAGCGTCATGCAATGGGCCCGCGAGCGCCTGCACGAACCCCTTGGTGTGCGCGAACTGGCCAGCCAGGCGGCCATGAGCGAACGTACTTTCCTGCGCCACTTCACCCAGGCCTGCGGCGTGTCGCCCAAGGCCTGGCTGCAACACGAACGCCTGGCCCGGGCTCGCGAACTTCTGGAAAGCACCGGCGACAACACCGACAACATCGCGCAACTGTGTGGCTACCGCTCGGTGGAGAGCTTTCGCGTGGCGTTTCGCAGCGTCGTGGGGTTGGCGCCGTCGGTGTATCGGGAGCGGTTTGGAAGGGGGTGAAATCAAGTGCCAAACAATAGGGCTGCTGTGGCGAGGGGATTTATCCCCGCTGGGCTGCGAAGCGGCCCCTTCAGTTTTTCAGGCCAATTTTTGCCAAGCTTATTAGGGCCGCTTCGCGCCCCAGCGGGGATAAATCCCCTCGCCACAGGTTGATACGCAAGCGTCATTGAGGCTTACGCAACAAATACGTATCCATGATCCACCCATTGGCTGTGCGCGCGGCCTTGCGGGTGCGTTCGATGTCATCGGCCACGTCCCCCAGCCGGCCGGCGATCAGGATTTCATCCGGCGTCCCCACATAGGCGCCCCAGTAAATCTGCGTATCGGGATCGCTCACCTGGCGATAGGCATCCTCGGCATCGAGCATCACCACCACACTCGCCGCGTCCCCCACCTGCCCTGCCGCCAAGCGACGTCCGGTGGTGATTTCCAGCGAACCACCAATGCTGTTCAACGGCACTTTGTGCCGGGCGGCCAGGGCCTGGACACTGGTGATACCCGGGATCACCTCGAACTCGAAGGCGCAACGGCCCTCGTCGAGAATAGCCTGCAGGATGCGCACGGTACTGTCGTACAACGCCGGATCGCCCCACACCAGAAAACCGCCCCGCTGCCCATCGGACAGTTCTTCATCGATCAAGCGTTCGAAGGTGGCCTGTTTCGCACGGTTCAGCGCTTCGACGCTGTCCTTGTAGTCCAGGTCGCCGCGTTGGCGTTCCGGGCTGTAGGTTTCGACGAAACGGTAGGGGCGATCAACGATGTAGCGTCGACAGATTTCGCGCCGCAGGTCCAACAGTTTGTCCTTGGCCGGGCCCTTGTCCATGAGGAAGACCACGTCCAAACGGTTCAAGGCTTTCACAGCCTGCATCGTCAGGTGATCCGGATCGCCGGCCCCAATGCCAATGACTGACAGCATTTTCATCGCGGCGACTCCTGGCCAGGTTCCTGAGTGCGCAATCGCCATACGCCGTTGAAACGCAACTCCAGGGTGGACAACGGTTCAATGTCGATTCGATTGAAGGTGGCGGTCGGGCAGCCCAAGACGTTCATCAAGGCTGCGCGGATCACGAAGGGGTGGGTGACGGCCAGCAGATGCCCCGGTCGGGTTTCCAGGCTGGCCAGCCAATCCCCGACCCGGCGACACAACCGGGCGACGGATTCACCGCCATGGGGGGCCGCCTCGGCATCGTCGAGCCAGGTTTGCAGGGCCTGCGGCTCCACCTTGAGCAATTCATCGATGGACAATCCGCGCCAGCGTCCCAGATCGCAATCGGCCAGGGCCGGGTCCACCTGGAACTCGTCGCCGAACAACGCGGCCGTCTGGCGAGTGCGCAGTTCCGGCCCGCACAGCAGTTGCCGGACGTTTCGGTAGCCAGGCTCGACCTGCCCACGTCGCCTCAGCCACTCGGCGTCCAGCGCTTCGTCCACACTGAAGCGCGCCTGTTTCTGGGCAACGGTGCGGGCATGGCAGATCAACGTCAGGCGAATGGCTTGCACACTGGATTCTCGGGTAATCGAACGGGTCGCATGGACGGGATATTCACGGGTTTAGTTGTACAGCACCTTATACGAAATCAAATAAGTGAGACAAAAAGGCGTTATGTCCTACATGTCCAAGATGCAACGGCTGACATACTCATTCCACTTGGCCGCAACCAACTCCTACAGGGTTTTCGCACAACTTTGGAGCATTTTAAACGGAACGTAAAAACCACTGGACATGTAGCACCAGCTACATAAATACTGTTTTCAGTAATTATGAAATAAATTCAACATTCATCCAGGCAAGGAGCACGGATGCCGCCCCTCAGAGACCTGATCACCGATCCCGGCCTGGTGTTGACGCCGTCGGAACGCAAGGTCGTACGTGCCCTGCTCGATCACTACCCACGCAACGGCCTCGGTCCGATGTCACGCCTGGCAGACCATGCCGGCGTCAGCGACCCGACCATCGTACGGCTGGTGAAAAAACTCGGGTTTGGCGGTTATGCCGAATTCCAGGATGCGCTGCTCAGTGACATGGACCATCGCCTGCGCTCCCCTCGCACGCTGCTGCAACCGCGGGCCAAACTGCAGCAAGGCGATACCTGGAGCCAGTACCTGGCCGCCAGCCAACGCAACCTCGTCGACACCCAGGCCCTGACCCAACCCGAAGACGTGCGCATTCTCGTGCAGTGGTTGCTCGACAGCCGCCACCAGGTGCATTGCTTCGGCGGGCGCTTCAGCAGCTTCCTGGCCCATTACCTGCTCAACCATTTGCGATTGCTGCGCGCCGGCTGCTTTGCCCTGGAAGACAATGCCCAACTGCCTGACCGCCTGTTCGACGTGCAGCGCCAGGACGTGGTGCTGATTTTCGATTACCGCCGCTACCAGGCCCAGGCCCTGCGCGTGGCCAGCGCGGCCAAGGCGCGGCACGCCCGGGTCGTCCTGTTCAGCGACGTCTATGCTTCGCCGTTGCGCGAGCTGGCCGACCTGATCATCAGCGCCCCGGTGGAATCGGCGTCGGCCTTCGACAGCCTGGTGCCGGCGCTGGCCCAGGTCGAGGCCCTGATCGCCTGCCTGACCCTGCAATGCCCCGAGCTGGCCGAACGCCTGGAAGGCATCGATGCCCTGCGCACGGAATTCAACACGCACCTGCTGGAGGAAAAATAAGGATGTTCTCGCTCCCCCACCACTCGCCCCGGGATTTGCCGTTCACCCGCCAGCACACGGCCCTGCTGTTGGTAGACATGCAACGCGCCTGGCTGGAACCACAATTCGATGCCCACCTGCACAGCCCCGAGGCCGAGTATTTCCTCCAGCGGGCCCGCCAGCAGGTCATTCCCAACCAGCAGCGCTTGCTCGAGGCGATGCGCACGGCGCAGCACAACGTGTTGCACACCCACATCGAAAGCCTCACCGCCGATGGCCGCGACCGCTCCCTGGATCACAAGCTGTCGGACATGCACCTGCCCAAGGGCAGCCCCGAGGCGCAGATCATTGCCGAGCTGACGCCGCAGGAAAACGAAATCGTGCTGCCCAAGACCTCCTCCGGGGTGTTCAACTCCACCAACATCGATTACGTGCTGCGCAACCTGCAGACCCGGCACCTGATCGTCGCCGGGATCGTCACCGACCAGTGCGTCGACATGGCCGTGCGTGACGCCGCCGACCGCGGCTACCTGGTCACGCTGGTGGAAGACGCCTGTGCGACCCACACCGAACAACGGCACCTGGCGTGCCTGAACGCGATCAAGGGCTATTGCTGGATCACCGACACCGACACCGTACTCGCTCGTTTGCAGGAGATGCAGCCATGAGCCGTCTTGATGACGCTGCCCTCCTAGCACCGCTGCCGGTCACGACCCTGGTGACCACCGACCTGATCGGCGTGACCCGCGGGCGCTCGTTTCCCAGCGATGAGTTGCCCCACTACATCACGGCCGGTTGCGGCTGGGTGCCGGCCAACAGCGCGTTGACGCCCCAGGATGTCATCGCCTCGACCAACCCTTGGGGCGCCTATGGCGACCTGCGACTGGTACCGGACCTGTCCAGCCGGGTGACCGTCAACAATGGCCCCGACGCCCAGGCGCCTGCCCTGGACTTCATCCATTGCGATATCCGGGAGACCGATGGCCGGCCCTGGAGCGCCTGCCCGCGCACGCTGCTGCAGGACGAAGTGGAGCGTTATCGCAGCGAACTGGGCCTGCAGGTTTTCGCCGCGTTCGAGCATGAATTCAACCTGGCTGCCACGCCTGCGCAGCCTGATCGCCTGGCCTTCAGCCTCCAGGCCCAGCGCCAGCAGGCCGGGTTCGCCGGGTGGCTGCTCAGTGCCCTGCGGGCCGGCGGCGTCGAACCGGAAATGTTCCTGCCGGAATACGGCAAGCAGCAATACGAGATCACCTGCCGCCCGACCCTGGGCGTGGCCGCTGCCGATCGGGCGGTGAACGTACGGGAAATCACCCGCGAGATCGCCCGGCAGATGGGCCTGGACGTGAGTTTTGCCCCCAAGACCTCGGAAAATGCCGTGTGCAACGGCGTGCATCTGCACCTGAGCCTGCAAGACCTGAGCGCAGACCCGGTGCTGCATGACGCCGCCAGCAGCAATGGCTTGTCCAGCCTCGGCCAGCATTGGGCCGCGGGTGTGCTGCATTATCTGCCGGCGCTGTGCGCGCTGACCGCACCGACGCCGTTGTCCTACGAGCGCCTGCAACCTCATCATTGGAGCGCATCCTATGCGTGCCTGGGACAGCGCAACCGCGAAGCGGCGCTGCGCATCTGCCCGACGGTGAGCCTGGGTGGCAAGCCGCTGGCGAACCAGTACAACCTGGAGTTTCGCGCCATGGACGCCACCGCCTCACCGCACCTGGCGATGGCCGCGCTGTTGATTGCCGGGCGACTGGGCATCCAGCAACGGCGAGAACTGCAGGCTGTCACCGATGAAATACCCGATGAGCTGGACGAAACACAACGTCGCGCCCGTGGCATTATCGCCCTGCCGACAACCCTGGCCCAGGCACTGGACTGCCTGCGCCACAGCGGGGCGCTGCTCGAGACCCTGCCCGGCCCGCTGGTCGAAACCTATTTCGCCTTGAAGGCCCAGGAGCAGGCCTTGACCCAGGCGCTCTCACCTGCCGAGCGTTGCGAGCACTATGCACGAATCTATTGAGTGTGCTGAATCGGGCCTCTACACCAGGCCAGCCTATCGACTGACCCGGGAGGAATCCGACCACCCGGTGCTGCTGGTGTGCGAACACGCCAGCCGTTTCATTCCCGTGGCGCTGAATGACCTGGGCCTGGATGAAACCGCGTCCCAGGAGCACATCGCCTGGGACATCGGCGCGCTGCTGCTGGCCGAACGCCTGTCCGAAACCCTCGGTGCGACCTTGCTGTCGGCCAACTACTCACGGCTGTTGATCGACCTCAACCGCCCGCTGCACGTGCCGGACAGCATTCCGCCCCAGAGCGAGATCTACCAGGTTCCGGGCAACCACGACCTGGACGAGGCCACGCGCGAATATCGCCAGCAGTGCCTGTTCCATCCCTTTCATGATCGCTTGCGGGCGCTGATCGACCGGCGCCTGGCCGCCAACCGGCCGGTACGCGTGGTGGGCATCCACAGTTTCACCCCGGTGTTCTATGGCCAGCCACGCGCCCTGGAAGCCGGCGTGCTGTTCGGCGAAGCCAAGGAATACGCCCAGCGCATCGTCGACGGACTGAGCCGGCATTCGCTGCGGGCAGCGGGCAACCAACCCTACAAGATCAACCCCCTGACCGACATGACGGTCCCGGTGCACGGCGATGGTCGCGGCCTGGATTCGGTGCTGATCGAAGTGCGTAACGACCAGTTGCGCAGCCCCGAGGGGGTACGGACCTGGAGCGCCTACCTGGCGCCCCTGCTGTAGCGGCAGCGGCAAGTGACCAGCGACAGACAGCAAGCAAGTGCAACCCACACAGCTGAAAAGGAAAACGGCTCATGAGCATCGAGGCATTTGGCTACAAACAGGAATTGAAACGCGGCCTGTCGCTGACAGACCTGGTGGTATACGGGATGATTTTCATGATCCCCATCGCACCGTTCGGCGTGTATGGCTACGTCAACGCCGAAGCCCCAGGGATGGTGCCGCTGGCCTACATCATCGGCATGGTGGCAATGCTGTTTACCGCCTTGAGCTACGGCAGTATGGCTCGGGCCTTTCCGGTGGCAGGCTCGGTCTATTCCTACGCGCAACGAGGCCTTAACCCACACGTCGGGTTCATCGCTGGCTGGCTGATGCTGTTGGACTACCTGCTGATCCCGCCGCTGCTCTATGTCTACGCCGCCATGGCGCTGAACCATTTGTACCCGGACATTCCCAAGGTCGGTTTCATCCTGGCATTCCTGGTGAGCGCGACCTTCGTCAACCTGCGGGGCATCACGTTCACCGCACGGATGAACATCATTTTCCTGCTGGCACAGCTGGTGGTGCTGGGGATTTTCCTGTTCTACGCCTGGAATGCCCTGCACGGCGGGGCCGGTCACGGCCAACTGACCCTGGCGCCACTGTACAGCCCGGAACACTTCAACTTCGCCCTGCTGATGCAAGCCGTGTCCATCGCGGTCCTGTCGTTCCTGGGCTTCGACGCCATTTCCACCCTGGCCGAAGAAATCAAGGGCGACCCGGGCCGCAGCGTCGGCAAGGCTGCCTTGGTGACCTTGCTGGTGATGGGGGCGATTTTCGTGGTGCAGACCTGGATCGCCACCGATCTGGCAGCCGGCATGGGCTTCAAGTCCGCCGATACCGCCTTCTATGAAATCGCCGAATTGGCGGCCGGCAGTTGGCTGGCCACCTTGACCGCGGTGGCCACCGCCCTGGCTTGGGGCGTAGCAGTAGCGATCACCTCCCAGGCAGCGGTGTCGCGCCTGTTGTTCGGCATGGCCCGGGACGGCCAGTTGCCCAAGGTGCTGGCCAAGGTCCATCCGAAACACAACACCCCCTACATGAGCATCTACCTGGTGGCGGTGCTGTCGCTGCTGATCTGCTACCTGTTCATCAACGCCGTGGACACCCTGACCTCCCTGGTCAACTTCGGCGCCCTGAGCGGCTTCATGTTGCTGCACATCACGGTCATCAACCATTACTGGCGCCGCCAGCGGTCCGGCCAATTGATTCGTCACTTGATCTGCCCGCTGGTCGGCTTCGTGATCGTCGCGGCCATCATGTACAACATGGGTGTGGCAGCGCAGAAACTCGGCCTGATCTGGATCGCCGCGGGAGTGGTCTATCTGTGCCTGCTCAACAAATTCGGCGGTCGTACCGCCCTGGCCGATCCGGCGGGTCAATGAGAAGCGGCGGTCGCAGGGTTCGACCAGCCAGGTTGTAACGCGTGGACATCGACAGTGATCGTCAAGCCCGGTGCCAGTCACCGGGCTCTCTGGGAACAGGAGTGCAATCCATGCTGGCATTACGTCCAGTTCAATTAGCCGATCTGCCGCAACTGCAACGACTGGCCCGTGACAGCCTGGTGGGCGTCACGTCGCTGCCGGACGATACCCGGCGGTTGGAGGAAAAAATCCTCGACTCGTGCGCCTCGTTCGCAGCCGATGTGCAAGGGCCAGGGGCAGAGAATTACTTTTTCGTCTTGCAGGACCTGGAATCCGGGCGCCTGGTCGGTTGTTCGGAAATCCTCTCCAGCACCGGCTGCAACGAGCCGTTCTACAGCCTGCGCAACCGGCCGTTTTCCAGCGAATCCCGGGAGTTGAACATCCAGCACGGCGTACCCGCGTTGTCACTGTGCCAGGACCTCAACGGGCAAACACTGCTGCGTGGCTTCCACATCGACGCCGAACGGGTGCGCACGCCGGAATCAGAACTGCTGTCCCGGGCCCGGCTGATGTTCATCGCCGCCCACCCCCAGCGTTTTGCCGAATCGGTCATCACCGAAATCGTCGGTTTCAGCAGCGAGGACGGCCAGTCGCCCTTCTGGGACGCCATCGGCCAGCACTTCTTCGACCTGCCCTACGTCGAAGCCGAACGGCTGTGTGGCTTGCAAAGCCGGACCTTTCTCGCCGAGCTGATGCCGCAGTACCCGATCTACGTGCCCATGCTGCCGCCCGCAGCCCAGGCCTGCATCGGCCGGGTGCATCCCGACGGCCAGGAAGCCTTCGACATCCTCGAGCGCGAAGGTTTCGAGACCAACAGCTACGTCGATATCTTCGACGGCGGGCCAACCTTGCATGCCCGTATCGCCAATATCCGTTCCATCGCACAAAGTCGCACCGCTACGGCCAGGCAAAGCCCGCAAATTGACGCACGGGGCCTGTACCTGGTGAGCAACGAGCACCTTGGCAACTACCGGGCCATCGTCGCCGATCTGGACGTCGGCGCCGACGGCCCGGTGGCCCTGTCGCCCGCCATGCTGACGGCCCTGGACATCCAGGATGGCGCGCGGATCCGGGTGATTGCCCTATGAACCTCACTCGATCCCATGGCCTGCACCGACGTTTGGACCGACACGATGAAGGAGCTGCATCATGATTGTCCGTCCGGTGGCCATCACCGATCTGCCTGCCTTGCTGGACCTGGCCCGTTGCGCGGGCCCGGGGTTTACCAGCCTGCCGGCCAACGAAGAGCGTCTGGCCCACCGCGTTCGCTGGGCCCAGCGGACCTTCGCCGGCCAAGTCGAACGTGCCGACGCCGACTACCTGTTCGTGCTCGAAGACGATGACCGGCAGGTGGTGGGCATCAGCGCCCTGACCGGGGCGGTGGGGCTGCGTGAGCCCTGGTACAACTATCGGGTCGGGGTCACGGTCAGTTCGGCGCCGGAGTTGGGAATCCAGCGGCAGATCCCGACGCTGTTTCTCAATAACGAGATGTCCGGGCAATCGGAAGTCTGCTCATTGTTCCTGCACCCCGAGCAACGCCACGGGCACAACGGACGCCTGCTGTCCCTGGCGCGTCTGCTGTTCGTGGCCGAGTTTTCCCAGCTGTTCGGCGAAAAACTCATTGCCGAGCTGCGGGGCCATGCCGACGAACAAGGCTGTTCGCCGTTCTGGGACAGCCTGGGACGGCATTTTTTCCAGAAGGATTTCAGTTACGCCGACCAGTTGTCCGGGATGGGCAACAAGTCGTTCATCGCCGAGCTGATGCCGCGCCAGCCGCTGTACACCTGCCTGCTCACCGAACAGGCCCAGGCGGTAATCGGCAAGGCTCACCCGAACACCGAACCGGCCCTGAAGATCCTCAGTGCCGAAGGTTTCAGCCATAGGGGCTACATCGACATTTTCGACGGTGGCCCGGTGATCGAAGCAACGGTGTCGAAAATCCGCAGCGTACGCGACAGCCAGACGCTGACCCTGGCCATTGGCACTCCGGACGAACAGGCACCGGTCTGGCTGATTCACAACCGGCGCCTGGAAAACTGCCGCGTAACCAGCGCCCGCGCACGCCTGCATGGCAACAGCCTGCTCGTCGATCGCCTCACCGCCAAACGCCTGCAAGTGCAACCGGGTGATACGGTACGCGCCGTGGCGTTGCTCAGGCAGGGGCAGCAGGCAGTGGCGGCATAGCCTCTCTCGTGCCTCGTACACCGATATCCGATCACCGCCGCCCCGGCGGCCGATCTTATCGTCCAACCAAAAGCGCAGCGTTAACGAGTCTTTAACAACTCAAGTATTGTTCATCGGCAATACTTCCCGACAATTCCATAATTGCCTCCACCCCCTCCCAAAACCATACTTGTGCCCATCGCCCTACTGTAACGAACCCGCTCATGATCAAGACTCTGATTTCCACACACCGGCCGCCTGACGAGATTGCAGAACAAATAAAAACTTTGGACATGACCGCGCAAATCAATCAATTAATTGCCGAGCTGAACAACCAGCCAACATTTACCGATGCCCGTTCTCGACGTGCAGCCATCATGAATATTACTAACCTGCACACCGCCACCATCACGTTACATTGCACGAACATTGGCAATATCAGCATCAAGCCACTGACATCCGTCGATGTCTCTTCGCAACTGTATTCAATACCCGGCCGAAGTATTCTGTTCGCCGTTGATCGACCATTCGACGTACAGCGATATACCCTCAAGGGGCATCGGCTTGAAAAGGCCGACAGCGTACACATAGATAAAAACAACCCGCTGGTGATCGACGGCAGCCGGACACTCTTTGACTACTGCCGCCCAGCGCAAACGAACACCGGGCTGGTAGGAAGGATCAATCTGCCAGACAGGAGTGCAGACATCGGAGTATTCGATCGTGCCTCGTTACGCAAGGTCGCCTGGCTACCCCATGACGACAGCGCCGCCCGCTACCTGGTGAGCCTGGAACTGCTCGAAACGGTTCAAGACCCCGAACGCCGCCGCGTCGCCGGGGAGCTGGTCTACCACTATCACCCGGCCGTGGCGTGGAAAGCCTTCCAGGTGCTCTATCGGGCCAATCCCCAGGACGCCTTGAGCTACATTACGCTGCTGAAAAAACACCGTAATTCGCGCCTGGACAACTTGCTCCAACCGTTCGAGCAGGCGGCATGAAACTGCAAGCCTTTGTCGAGCGATTGAAAACCCATGACCTGCGGCGAGATAAATCCCGAATTATCGAAGACTTGCAACAGTTGGCCAAAAACCGCACTTTGTTGAGCGATCATCTGTATACCACGATCCAACGAGACGGCTTTGATACACGCAGCAGCCTCTATAACGCCTATGGGTTTGTCCTGTACCGCAATGACTCTTTTAGTCTTCGCTTGAACTTCTGGGCACCGGCAAGAACGCCTGATGAAAAAGAAACGTTCATCTATCACCTGAACCACAGTCACGACTTCGAGATTTATGCCGTCGGCTACAGCGGTGACGGCTATACCACGATCACCCGCGAGATACTCGACGACCTACCGCTGCAAAAGAATAAGAAACCGCGCCTGGGTAAAGAGCGACGACTAAAACTTGCACCCGGCGAAGTGCTGTACATGCCCGCACTCAAAGAAATCCATAGACAGATCCCGCCAATGTCAATGTCGGCCTCATTGAGTCTGCTCGTTCATCCGCAACATTGGCTCAAACTTGATGAAGCCTGGTGTTTCGATAAGGACTACCGACCGCTTCACCCGGGTGTAGCGACGCAAGAAATCGCGCTATTCACCGACACATTGTCATTGCTCAACACCGGATAGTCATTTCGTTGTCCGGTATTTAAAAGAAGGAGAAAAACATGAATGACCTGATGCAAGACTGGGAGGAAACGCCCTTGTTGCGAGCCAGCACTCAGGTGATCGACACCGCAACGCAGTTGATCAACGAAATCCAATGCACCATCCCCGGGTTCCCCACTCGCTTCAACGTTGCAAACATCCACGAGATCAAGCAACTGTGGAGCGTGCCAACCTCAGACTGAGCGACACACCAAGGACGCTTTCGCTGGCCGCAGACTCACCGGGTTGCGGCCTTTTCCCATGCAGCGAACGCATCGCCCATACACATTCGTCATCATCTTTACGCTTGCCACGTGATAGCCTTTGGATCTTTCGGCGTTGACACTTTTGTTCAAGCCTTTCCATTCCATTGGTGGAACTCATATGTCCAGGCTTTCCCATCAAGATTTGCGTCGCAACTTTCGTCAGCTGCTGGCTTCCCAGACCTGCTACCACACCGCCTCGGTGTTTGACCCGATGTCGGCGCGCATCGCCGCCGACCTGGGTTTTGAAGTAGGCATCCTGGGAGGCTCGGTCGCGTCGTTGCAAGTATTGGGCGCGCCGGACTTCGCCCTGATCACCCTCAGCGAGTTTGCCGAACAGGCCACCCGTATCGGTCGCGTGGCCCAGCTGCCGGTCATTGCCGACGCCGATCATGGCTACGGCAATGCCCTGAACGTGATGCGCACCATCATTGAACTGGAACGGGCCGGCGTCGCGGCGCTGACCATCGAAGACACCTTGCTGCCGGCCCAGTTCGGGCGTAAATCCACCGACCTGATCGGTGTCGCCGAGGGCGTCGGCAAGATTCGGGCAGCGCTGGAAGCACGCGTCGATCCGGAAATGGCGATCATCGCCCGGACCAACGCCGGGATCTTGCCGGTCCAGGAAATCATCAGCCGGACCCAGCAATATGAGCGTGCCGGGGCCGACGGGATTTGCATGGTGGGCGTGCAAGACTTCGATCATCTGGAAAAAATCAGTGAAAACCTGACGGTGCCGTTGATGCTTGTCACCTACGGCAATCCACTGCTGCGCGACGACAAGCGCCTGGCCGACTTGGGCGTCCGCGTGACCATCGACGGCCACGGCGCCTACTTCGCCGCGATCAAGGCCACCTACGACAGCCTTCGCGAACAGCGGCAGATCTTCACCCAGGCGTCGGACCTCAGCGCCACCGAACTGACCCACACCTACACCCAGCCTGAGGACTACATCCGCTGGGCCGAGGAGTACATGAGCGTCAAGGAGTAAGAAGGCTCACTGTCCTGGAGGCCGCCATCGCGAGCAAGCTCGCTCCCACAGGGAGTGTGGGTTCGCCCGAGATAGACGTCGCACCGCAAACCCACTGTGGGAGCGAGCTTGCTCGCGATGGCGGCGGTTCAGCTTGCATGAGTGTTGGATGTGCCAACGCCATCGCGGGCAGGCTCACTCCCACAGGGGATTTGTGGTGAGCGCGATGGCGTTGCCAGGGTGAAACAGGCCTTCAGCGGCCGCTACGCAACAGCTCCTTGGGCACGTACTTGCCGATCTCGAACTTGCCGATGGCGGCGCGGTGGACTTCATCCGGGCCGTCGGCCAGGCGCAGGGTGCGTTGCATGGCGTACATGTAGGCCAGCGGGAAATCGTTGGAAACCCCGGCACCACCGTGGATCTGGATCGCCCGATCGATAACCTTCAAGGCCACGTTCGGCGCGACGACCTTGATCTGGGCGATTTCACTTTTCGCCACCTTATTGCCCACCGTGTCCATCATGTACGCCGCCTTCAACGTCAGCAGGCGCGCCATGTCGATCTCCATCCGCGAGTCGGCGATCTTATCGATGTTACCGCCCAGGCGCGCCAACGGCTGGCCGAAAGCGGTGCGGCTGACGGCACGTTTGCACATCAATTCCAAGGCGCGTTCGGCCATGCCGATGGAACGCATGCAGTGATGAATCCGACCTGGGCCGAGTCGACCCTGGGCTATTTCAAAACCGCGGCCTTCGCCCAGAAGGACGTTTTCGTACGGCACCCGCACGTTATCGAACAGCACTTCGGCATGCCCGTGAGGCGCATCATCGTAGCCAAACACCGGCAACGGCCGGACGATCTTGACCCCGGGGGTGTCCACCGGGACCAGGATCATCGAGTGCTGGGCATGGCGCGGCGCATCGGGGTTGCTCAGGCCCATGAAGATCAGGATCTTGCAGCGCGGGTCGCAGGCGCCCGAGGTCCACCATTTCTTGCCGTTGATCACCCACTGGTCGCCATCACGCTCGGCGCGGGCAGCCATGTTGGTGGCGTCCGAAGAGGCCACATCCGGCTCGGTCATGGCAAAGGCCGAACGAATCTCGCCGCGCAGCAGCGGCTCGAGCCAGCGTTGCTTTTGTTCTTCGTTGGCGTAGCGCACCAGCACTTCCATGTTGCCGGTGTCCGGTGCCGAGCAGTTGAACGGCTCCGGCCCCAGCAGCGAGCGCCCCATGATCTCTGCCAACGGCGCATATTCCAGATTGGTCAGGCCGGCGCCCAACTCGGACTCCGGCAGAAACAGGTTCCACAGGCCTTCTGCCTTGGCCTTGGCCTTGAGCTCTTCCATGATGGCCGTGGGTTGCCAGCGGTCGCCCTCGGCCACTTGTCGTTCGAACACGGCTTCGGCCGGGTAGACATAGGCATCCATGAACGCCGTGACGCGTTCACGCAGTTCCTGAACCTTGGGGGAATAGGCAAAATCCATGAGCAGCACCTTCTTGGCAGAGGTTGTTTTAGGTCATGAAATCGATGCTAGTTCAGCTACGAAAATTTACCTAACCTATTCTCAGCGTGTATTAACATTCATCACCGATATATGTTTCACTGATTCGCATCGCCACCCGGCACCTCACAACAAGCCCAAGAACAAGAGTGCAGCGCCATGAATCTGAGCAAGGTCGACCTCAACCTTTTCATTGTCTTCGATGCGATCTACACCGAAGCCAACCTGACCCGTGCCGGGCAGATCGTCGGCATCACTCAGCCAGCCGTGTCCAATGCCCTGGCGCGTCTGCGCGAGACCTTCAACGACCCGCTCTTCGTGCGTACCGCCCAAGGGATGGTGCCGACGCCCATGGCCCAGAACATCATCGGCCCGGTACGCAATGCCTTGTCGCTGCTGCGGGTATCGGTGCAGGAAAGCCGGATCTTCAACCCGCTGCAGGCCGTCAAGACCTACCGCATCAGCATGACCGACCTCACCGAAGGCGTGATCCTGCCGCTGCTGTTCCAGCGCCTGCGCCGCCTGGCGCCGACCGTGGCGATCGAGAGTTTCCTGTCCAAGCGTCGTGAAACCACCAAGGAACTGGCCGCCGGCCGGCTCGACTTCGCCGTGGACGCGCCGCTCAATACCGACCCACAGGTGCGCCACGTCAAGTTGATGGAAGATCGCTACGTGTGCGCCATGCGCAAGGGCCATCCGCTGGCGGGCAAGGAAAAGATCACCCTCGATGATTACCTGGCCCAGACCCACGTGCACATTTCCAGCCGCCGCAACGGGCTGGGTTACGTCGACCTGGCCCTCGGCAAGATGGGTATCCAGCGCAAGATCGCCCTGCGTTCCCAGCATTACCTGATGGCCTCCCAGGTGCTGCAGCAGACCGACATGGTCATGACCGTTCCCGAGCGCTTTGCACGACGTCATGATTTGCACGCCTTCCTGCTCCCGGTCAACGACGTGCCCCCGGTGGAGACCCATCTCTACTGGCACGAAAGCACCGACCAGGACCCGGCCAACCGTTGGATGCGCGAGCAGATGATCGAGCTGTGCCAACAAGTGACGGCCCATGAGAAGAAGCTCGATAAGGTTTAAAAAATCAAACCTGTGGGAGCGAGCGTGCTCGCGATAGCGGTAGACCGGCCAATATCCGTGGCGACTGGTCCGACGCCATCGCTCGCTCCCACAGGTTTTGTGTGTGTGGAACCTCATTGCTTGACGCGAACGTCAACCTGCCTTTAGCTTAGCGCCAGTCCCTTTCGTTTCGAGCGCTTCCATGAGCAGCCAGACCTACAGCATCTCCGACCTCGCCCGCGAATTGGATATCACCACACGGGCCATCCGTTTCTATGAAGAACAAGGCCTGTTGAGCCCGGAGCGACGGGGCCAGGAGCGCATTTATTCGCCGCGGGACAAGGTCAGCCTGAAGCTGATCCTGCGCGGCAAGCGCATTGGCTTTTCCCTGGCCGAGTGCCGCGAGTTGATCGAACTCTACGACCCCTCCAGCGGCAATCAGAAACAGCTGCACAGCATGCTGGCAAAAATCGCCGAGCGCCGGGAACAGCTCGAACAGCAATTGCTGGACATCGAACAGATGAAACTGGAACTCGACACCGCCGAAGAACGCTGCATCCAGGCGCTGGAGCAGACGATCAAGGGCGAGGAAATCGTCCAGTAACATTCCCCCTGTGGGAGATTCTATGGTGCAGGGCTACCCCCTAAATGCCTTTCGGTAAGTATTCGCTCTGGTTCTTCAGCAGGGCGAATACCACTCGGG
>NZ_FMUZ01000006.1:0-284858 GCF_900101575.1 Pseudomonas sp. NFACC37-1
CAGCGGTACGAACGTGTCCCCCAGGGCTGATGTTTCACTCAGACCAAGGATGTCAGTACACCAGTCGCAAGTTTCAAGAAGAACTGACCCGCCACGGCATTGTGCAAAGCATGAGCCATCGGGGACAGTGCTGGGACAACGCTCCAACAGAGCGTTTTTTCGGCACGCTGAAGTCAGAGTGGGTACCTCGCAATGGCTACAGCCTGATCGAGGAGGCAAAAACGGACATGGTGCGTTTCTTCATGTACTACAACCGCACCAGGCTCCACAGCTACAACAACTACCTGTCGCCAATAGCCATGGAGCAAAAAGCGGCATAAACACCGTAATCGGTGTCCGGGATTACTTGACCAGTTCAAGCTCGCTCCCACAGGTTCTTGATCGTTCTCCAAATGGAACGCTAAGGCCGGTTTTTGCCGTCTAGTGCTTCAAGGGGGTGGGTTTTAAGCTGTGTCCATTAAATCGCAGTACCTGATTTTGGAGACACGGCATGAAAAAAATCATCGGCCTCTACACCAGGCCACGGCCCCATTGGGTCGGCGACGGTTTCCAGGTGCGCACGCTGTTTTCCTACGACAACCTGGGCAAGCACATCAGCCCGTTCCTGCTACTGGACCATGCCGCTCCCACCGAATTCACGCCGACCAGCGAGCGTCGCGGCGTCGGCCAGCATCCCCATCGTGGGTTCGAAACCGTAACCATCGTCTACCAAGGCGAACTGGAACACCGTGATTCCACCGGCAGCGGCGGCAAGATCGGTCCCGGAGATGTGCAATGGATGACTGCCGCTTCCGGCATCATCCACGAAGAGTTCCACTCCGAAGCGTTTGCCCGCCAGGGCGGGTTCATGGAAATGGTCCAACTGTGGGTCAACCTGCCCGCCAAGGACAAGATGGCCCCGGCCGGCTACCAGACGATCCTCAAGGGCGACATTCCGAACATTGCCCTGAAGGACAGCGCCGGCAGCCTGCGCCTGATCGCCGGCAGTTTCGAAGGGCATCAAGGCCCGGCACGGACCTTCACCCCCATCGACGTTTGGGACATCCGCTTGAATGCCGGGAAAACCCTCACCCTTGATCTGCACGAAGGCCACAACACCGCCTTGGTGGTGCTGCGGGGCTCGGTCCAGGCCAATGGCCGCGAACGGGTCGAGGCCGGGCAGATGGCCCTGTTCGACCGGGCCGGCGACCAATTGAGCCTGCAAGCCAATAACGACGCGGTGGTGTTGCTGCTCAGTGGCGAACCGATCGACGAACCCATCGTGGGCCATGGTCCGTTCGTGATGAACAGCGAACAGGAAATCCACCAGGCCTTCAATGATTTCCACTCCGGGCGCTTTGGCCGGATGGACGATTGACGCTAGTCACGCAGGGCCAATGTGGGAGCGGGCTTGCTCGCGAAGACGGTGTGTCAGTGAAGTAAATGCCCGCTGACACTCCGCCTTCGCGAGCAAGCCCGCTCCCACAGGGAGTTTTGCGGGGATCTCTACAGCGTGTTCAATCTGTGCCAATCTTCGCCAATCGCCCTCCTGGAGCTGTCCCGATGCTGTTTCTGATCTCCGAGCACCCACTGCTCTGTGCCCTGGCGCTGCTGGTGTTCGACCTACTGATGTGGCATCTGGTCAGTGCGGATCGGATCTATTGGAAAGTCGGCGCAAGGCTGGTGATTTTTTCGTTGTTCAGCGTGCTGCTGTTCAACGAAGGCCTCAACCCCATGGTCCCGGCGCAGTGGGTCGACGATGTGCCGCGGCACCTGGCCGCTACCGGTTTGCAGATCACCTGGTGGCTGTTCGCCGCGCGAACCCTGACGGTACTGATCGTGGCGGCGATGATGCAACGGGTCGGCCACACCGGGCGGTTGTTGCAGGATTTGCTCGGTGCGGTAATTTTCCTGATCGCCGTTATCGCGGCATTGGCCTATGTGCTGGATCTGCCGGTCAAGGGCGTGCTGGCCACGTCCGGCGCCATGGCGATCATCGTCGGCCTGGCCTTGCAGAGCACCCTCAGCGACGTGTTCTCCGGGATTGTGCTCAACACCACCAAGCCCTATCAGCTCGATGATTGGATTTCCATCGACGGCACTGAAGGCCGGGTCACCGACATCGACTGGCGGGCCACGCGCTTGCAGACTGCCCAGGGCAGCATGGCGGTGATTCCCAACTCGTTGGCGGCCAAGGCCAAGGTCATCAACTTCAGTCGCCCCAGCGATGTCCATGGCCTGTCCATCAGCATCCAGGTCAGCCCTCACGCGCGGCCACAAACCGTGATCGACGCGTTGGAACGGGCCATGATCGGCTGTCGTTCCCTGCTCGCGACCCCGGCCCCCAGCGTTGCCCTCAAGAGTAGCGGCAGCGGCGGGGCGGAATATGAAATCAGCGGGTTTGTCGCCTCCATGGCCCTGAAACGCACGGTGCGCAACCAGTTGTTCGACCTGGCGTTCCGGCATTTGCAGGCGTCGGGCGTGAGCCTGCTGTCCACCAGTGAAAGCGCCACGCCCCAGGCGGTGTCGCGGCCCCGGGCATTGCTGGAAAGCTCGAGCATTTTCTCCACCCTGCGCCAGGATGAGAAAGACACCTTCAGCCAGAACATGACCCTGCAAACCTTCCGCGCCGGCGATGTGATCCTGGCGGCGGGGGAGGTCAGCGATCACCTGTTCATCATCGAGTCAGGGGTGGTCAGCGTCACCCTCATGCGCAACGGCCAGCCACTGGAGGGCGGACGCATGGGGCCGGGGGAAGTGATCGGCGAAGCCGGAATCGTCGCCGAGCAGGCGGCCCTGGCGACTTTTTCCGCCAAGACGTTCTGCACCCTGTACCGCATCGAAAACAGCTACCTCAAGCCGTGCCTCGAGGCCCGTCGCGACATCAACGACGCGATGAAAAACCTGCTGGACGTGCGCATGCACCTGGCCCAGAACCTCACCCGCGAACTGCCCAAGCCCGTCGCCAAGAAACGCTTCCTGCAGTGGCTGCGCAGCCGGGCCTGAAGCCTATCTTGAAGTCCCCATGTCCCCTGTGGCGAGGGAGCTTGCTCCCGCTGGGTCTGTAGGAGCTGACGAGCGAAGCGAGGCAGCGATCTTTCCACTGCCAATTGAGTCTGGCGCGAAAGATCAAAAGATCGCAGGCTTCGCCAGCTCCTACAAAGCCGAGCGGGAGCAAGCTCCCTCGCCGCAAGCGCCTCCAGCCCTCCTTCAGGTAAACCCCGACGCGTTCGCCATTGGCCACCCGAACTTCCCAACAATTGGCTATTTGTACCGCGCCACTGCACGGCTAACGTAGCGCTACACCTCATTGTTCTGGAGTTCACCATGCAACCGCGTATCGATTTCTACACCGCTTCCCCAGACGCTTTTAAAGCCATGCTGGCCCTGGAAAACGCCGCCTCGAACCTGGGCCTGGAGAAGTCCCTGCTGGAACTGGTCAAGCTGCGTTCCTCGCAAATCAATGGCTGCGCCTTCTGCATCGACATGCACACCGCCGACGCCCGCAAGGGCGGCGAGACCGAACGTCGCCTGTACGCCGTGACCGCCTGGCGCGAAGCGCCGTTCTTCACCGGCCGCGAACGCGCCGCACTGGCCTGGACCGAAGCCCTGACCCGCCTGAGCGACACCCACGCGCCGGACGCCGACTATGCCCTGCTGAGCGAGCATTTCAGCCCCAAGGAAATGGTCGACCTGACCGTGGCGATCAACGCCATCAATGGCTGGAACCGCTTGGCGGTGGGCTTTCGCAAGATGCCTGAGGCGTAAGCCGGGCGGCAATCAACCCAAGTAGGCTTTTGGCGTAAAGCCGGTCATTTGTTTGAAGAAGGCGATAAAGGCGCTGTCGCTGGCAAAGCCTAATTCGAAAGCGCTGTAACTCAGGCTGCGGCCGGTGGCGAGCAGTTCAATGGCGCGCATCAGGCGCCATTGTTGCCGCCACTGTTGATAACCCATGCCGGTTTCCCTTTGAAAGATTCGGCCAATGGTCCGGCCACTGGCCCCGATTTGCGCTTCCAGTACGTTCAATGTCGGCGGCAAATGCTGCAGTGCCGCGAGCAGAGGTGCCAGGCGTTTGTCCTGAGGCAGCGGCAGCAGCATCGGCTGTTGAGGTGCTTCGCGGATTTCATTCAGGCACAACCCCAGCAGATGCATGTTACGGCCTTGTGTCCAGTCGCTGTCGAACGCTGCGTCGGTGATCGGCTCAAGTACGGCGCGTAGCAATGGTGATACGTCAATGATGCACACGTGTGAAGGCAAGTCAGCGCACAGCGATGCTGTCAGGTAAATCGATCGATAGTCCACGCTCTGTTGCATCACGGCACGATGGGAGATCAACGGCGGAATCCAGGCCGCTCGCGATGGTGGCAGCAGGCACAGCTGCTGCGCCAGGGTAATACGTGTGCAGCCCTGCCGTGTGAACAGCAGTTGCCCGCGCTGATGTCGATGCACGCCGGAGTCATGGTGATCCAGCGTTGCCGCGAGACCGATCACCGGCGCGTCGTGGCGGTCGGGGTCGAATAGGGCATGAGCGTCGAGCCAGGCCATAACTTGTCCGATTTCAAGGATTATTTGTCGAGCTTCGGATAATACGACAGTCATGGCTTCATAGACTGGTCGCCCTTCTTGGAACGAGCTTGGCCTGCATGATTTCGCGACCTTCCCTTTGCCTGGCAATTGCCTTGGTAATGTTTCCGCAAATTGCCCAAACCCTCTACAGCCCAGCGTTGGCAGACATCAGCGCGAGTTTTGCCGTCAGCGCAGAAATGGCCGCGCAGCTGTCATCCACGTTTTTCTTGGGGTTCGCCCTGGGGGTAGCGGTGTGGGGACGGCTGTGTGACCGCATCGGTCGTCGACCCGCCATGTTGAGCGGGTTGGCCTTGTATGCTGCAGCGACGATGCTGGGGTTGAATGTCGACACCTTCGATGCGCTGCTGACCGTTCAGGCCCTGGCTGCGTTTGGGGCGGCAGTCGGTTCGGTGGTGACCCAGACGGTCCTGCGTGATCGCTACCAAGGCGCGCAACTGGGCCAGTTTTTTTCAGTGATCGGTATTGCCCTCGCCGCCAGCCCGGCGATTGGTTTGTTCAGTGGCGCCAGCCTGGTACGACTCTTTGGTTACCAGGGCGTACTCGGCGGCCTATTGGTGTTGTCATTGATTTTACTGGCGTGGTGCGCACGAGTCTTGCCCGAAACCCTGCCGGCCCGTCTCCCTGCACAACCCTTATTGAAGACGCTATGGCGCGTGCTCAAGGATCCATCCATCTGGCGCTCGTCGTTTCTGGTCGCCGCCTTCAACGTCGCGCTGTTCAGTTACTACAACCTCGCGCCGTTCCAGTTCGAACGACTTGGATTGAGCCCTGAGTGGTTTGGCTACAGCGGCGTGATCCTGGCACTGGGCTCGGGCTTGGGGGCTTGGCTGAACAAGCGCTTGCTGGCACAGGGGGGCGCCGGCGACCGATTATCGGCGATGGCGGCAGTGGCGCTGCTGATCGGTGGGACGAGCGTTCAGGTCTTGCTGGACAGTGGTGGTTTTGTTGTGGCGATGCTGTTGATCGTGCTGGCGTTTGGCATGGCGATACCCAACGTGCTGGGCGCCGCGCTGGTTCGCTATGGCGACTGCATGGGCACCGCTGGTGCGTTGTTTGGCTTGTTCTATTACCTGTTGATCGGCGGCGCGTTGATGCTCGCCGCCTGGTTTCAGGCGCTGGGTTGGACCTTGATCCTGTGTGGCGTTCTGGCGGTGTGCTTGACGTGCGCCAGACTTGGTCCAGCTAGAGGCCAGTCCATCTGACCTGTGGGAGCAAGCTTTGCTCCCACATAGACTTAATCCTCATCTTTAAAGCTTCGGACGACAGGCACCGTAATAGGTTTGCTTCGTATGAATAGTAACCATTACTATTCATGCCCCGTTTCCACAGCGCGCCGCGATGACCCCCAAGCTGCCCCGCAGACCCGGCTTTTTCGAGCATTACGAAGAGTTGATCGGCACCTGGACCCGTCGCCTGCGCAATCGCCAGCAGGCCGAGGACCTGGCCCATGACACCTTCGTGCGGGTGCTTGAGTCCGATTCGAGCGGGGTCGAGCAGCCACGGGCCTATTTGCATCAGACCGCGCGCAACATTGCAGTGGATGGCTATCGGCGCGAAGATCGACGGGGGGCCATGGAAGAGGCTGTCATCGAACCTGGTCAGTCGTTTTCGGGCGACCCGGAGCACTTCATGCACGCGATCCAACTGGCGGACTCGATCGAGCGGGCGCTTGCCGAGCTGCCGGCCAACTGCCGCACGGTGTTCGTCTGGCAGAAGATCGAAGGCCTGACCCAGGCGGAAATCGCCGAGCGCCTGGGCCTGTCAAAAAACATGGTGGAAAAGTATATGATCCGCACCCTGCGGCATCTGCGCGATCGCCTGGACGGACCAGGCCAATGATCCATCGTCTTCTTCCACCTGAGCCACAGGACCTTCCATGATGGATAGCCGTGAATGCCCGTGTGGGCAGGACAGGGTTCGCGATGCGGCGGCGCAATGGTTCGTGCGTTTGCAAGCGCCCGCCATGAGTGTCGAGGAGCGCCAGCGTTTCGAAGCCTGGCTGGACGAACACGCCAACCACCGTGACGAAATTCAATTGCTCCAGGGTATCTGGAGCGCCACGGACCTGCTGCCCAAGGAACGCCTGCGAGCGCTGTGCGAACCTCCCGCCGAACGTCCCAGGCGTCGGCCACTGCTGCGCTATGCCGTCGCCGCCGGACTGTTCGCGGTGGCGCTGGGGTTGGGGCTGTTCAGCGGTTTGAGTTCTTCCACCGACTACAGCGGCGAATACGCCACCGCCCTTGGCGAGCGTCGGCATATCGCCTTGCCGGACGGTTCGGTGATCGACCTCAACAGCCGCAGCCGGGTGCGTATTCAATTCGCACACCGTCAGCGCCGGGTGGAACTGGTCGAGGGCGAGGCCCTGTTCAGCGTCGAACACGATGCTGGCCGGCCATTCACCGTCAATGCGGGCAACGGCCAGGTGACGGTGACCGGGACGCGCTTCGATGTGCGCCGCGATGCCGACAAGACCCGGGTGGCGGTGGCGCAGGGCAGCGTCAAGGTCCAGGGCCGCGCCGCGCCCACGGCTCAGTCGGTCAGCCTGACAGCAGGCCTAGGCACCCAGATCGATGCCCAGGGCAAAGTCGCCACGCCTTACACGGTCAACACCGAGGCGCTCACCGCCTGGCGCCATGGCAAGCTGGTGTTCAACGACGCGCCGCTCAAGGACGTGGCTGAAGAAGTCTCCCGTTATCGCACCCAGCCCCTGCGGGTCGGCAGCGCGGCGGTGGGCAACCTGCGCCTGACCAGCGTGTTCCGCGCCGACGACCCCGAGGCGCTGCTCAAGGCGCTGCCGAACATCCTGCCGGTGGCCGTGCGTAACCTGGATGACGGCAGCCAGGAAATAATCGCACGATAGATTCAGGTTTTTTCCGAGTTCTTCGTCTTCTTGTCCAACTGCAACTGGTTTGCATTAACAGCCGCGTATTCTTGCGATCAACAGGACAAGGTTCGACGTGAAAACAACCGCCAAAAACAACAATCGTACCCACTTACGCTGGCTGGCCCGGGCCCTGACCCTGGCGGTCGGCGCCGCTGTGCCCCAGGCGTTCGCCGATCAGGCCGCCACCGCCATTCACATCCAGGCGCAACCGTTGGGGCAAGCCTTGACCCAGCTCGCCCAGCAGACCGCGTTGCAAGTGTTCTTCAGTGCCGAATCGGTGGCCGGCAAACAAGCGTCGGCGGTGGACGGCAACTTGTCCCCGGAAGCGGCCTTGCGCCAATTGCTGCAGGGCAGCGGCCTGCAATACCAGATCGATAAGGGTTCGGTGACCGTGTTGCCAGCACCTTCGGCGTCCAACGCCGGCCCGCTGGAGCTGGGGACGACTGAAATCCAGGTGGTCGGTGACTGGCTCGGCGATGCCAACGCCGAAGTGGTGCAGAACCACCCCGGTGCGCGTACGGTGATCCGCCGCCAAGCGATGGTGGAGCAGGGCGCCATGAACGTCGGCGACGTGCTGCGGCGGGTGCCGGGGGTGCAGGTGCAAGAGGCCAACGGTACCGGCGGCAGCGATATTTCCCTGAACGTCGGCGTGCGCGGCCTGACCTCACGCTTGTCGCCACGCTCCACGGTGTTGATCGACGGCGTACCGGCGGCGTTCGCGCCCTATGGCCAGCCGCAACTGTCCATGGCGCCGATTTCCCTGGGCAACCTGGACAGCGTCGACGTGGTGCGTGGCGCCGGCTCGGTGCGCTATGGGCCGCAGAACGTCGGTGGGGTGATCAACTTCGTGACCCGTGCCATTCCGCAGAAAGCCACCGGTGAAATCGGCACCACCCTGGAAACCTCCCAGCGCGGCGGCTGGAAGCACATCGACACGGCCTTCCTCGGCGGCACCGCTGACAACGGCCTGGGCGTGGCACTGTTGTATTCGGGCGTCAACGGCAACGGGTATCGCCAGAGCAACAACGGCAACGACATCGACGACGTGATTCTCAAGACCCATTGGGCGCCGACCGATGTCGACGACTTCTCGCTGAACTTCCACTACTACGACGCCAAGGCCGACATGCCCGGCGGCCTGACCCAGGCCCAGTACGACGCGGACCCGTACCAGTCCGACCGCGACTGGGACGACTTCAGTGGCCGGCGCAAGGATGTGTCGTTCAAGTGGATCCGCCAGATCAATGAGCGCACCCAGGCCGAAGTGCTGACCTATTACTCCGACAGCTACCGTGGCAGCACCATCGCCTCCCGGGACCAGCGCAACCTGGTGTCCTCCCCGCGCACTTATTACACCTTCGGCATCGAACCCCGGGTGTCCCACGTGTTCGACCTGGGCCCCACCACCCAGGAAGCCAGCGTCGGTTATCGCTACCTCAAGGAAGGCATGCACGAAGAGGCCAGCCGCCTGGCGTTGCGCAATAACGAACCGGTGGTGCGTCCGGGGGCCGATGGCCACGTCTACCAGGACCGTACCGGCGGCACTGAAGCCCACGCGGTGTATATCGATGACAAGATCGATGTCGGCCAGTGGACCATCACCCCGGGCATCCGCTTCGAAAGCATCAGCACCGAATGGCACGATCGCCCGGTGCTCGACACCGCCGGCCGCCCCGTGCAGGAGAAACGCCGCAGCATCGACAGCAACGAACCGCTGCCGGCCCTGAGCGTGATGTATCACCTGTCCGATGCCTGGAAGCTGTTCGCCAACTACGAGACCTCGTTCGGCAGCCTGCAATACTTCCAGCTCGGCCAGGGCGGCGACGGCAACAACACCGCCAACGGCCTGAGCCCGGAAAAGGCCAAGACCTATGAGATCGGCACGCGGTACAACGATGATGTGTGGGGCGGGGAAGTGACGCTGTTCTACATCGACTTCGACGACGAGTTGCAGTACATCAGCAACGACGTGGGTTGGACCAACATGGGCGCGACCAAGCACCAGGGGCTGGAGGCTTCGGTGAACTTCGACATGGCCGCGCTCGACCCACGCCTCGAAGGCCTCACCGCCAACGCCGGTTTCACCTACACCCGCGCGACTTACGAAGGCGAGATCCCGAGCTTCAAGGGCCGTGACTTGCCGTTCTATTCCCGCCAGGTGGCCAACCTGGGCCTGCGCTATGAGATCAACCGCTGGACCTACAACCTCGACGCTTTTGCCCAGTCCAAGCAGCGTTCACCGGGCAACAACGTGAACGCCGATGGCAGCTTCAGCGGCGACTACATCACCGATGGCACCGCCGATGGACAGTACGGCGACATGCCGGGCTACGTGCTCTGGAACGTGCGCGCCGGCTATGACTTCGGTGCACAGCTGTCGAACCTGAAAGTCGGCGCCGGGGTGAAAAACCTGTTCGATCACCAGTACTACACCCGCTCCAGCGACAACAACTCGGGTATTTACGTCGGCGCACCGCGTACGTTCTTTGTGCAGGCGAGTGTGGGGTTTTGATGAAAACCCAGGGTTGACGCGTATTCTTGTGGCGAGGGGATTTATCCCCGCTGGGCTGCGCAGCAGCCCAAAATCCTGCCGATGCGGTCTGTCTGGCATAGTGAGGTGACTGGTTTCAGGGCTGCTTTGCAGCCCAGCGGGGATAAATCCCCTCGCCACAGATAACCCCCCTTGTCACAGATAAATCTCCTTCCCACAAAGAGTTGTGTGGAGGCATCAGACCTTCAACACTTTGCCACTGGCCGCAACCGCCACCAGCGACAACGCAATCAACCCAAACGCAAAGCTCAGGCTGCTGCCATGGGCGACGAAGCCAATCAGCGCCGGACCGGCGAGGATACCGGCATAGCCGATGGTGGTGATGGCCGGTACGGCGATCGCTTCCGGCATCAGGGTCTGTTTGCCGACGGCGGTGTACAACACCGGTACGATGTTCGAACACCCGGCACCCACCAACGCATACCCCAGCAGCGCCGCTTGCCACATCGGGGCGAGGGTCGCCAGCAGGAATCCCGCGGCGGCGATCGACCCGCCATAGATGATCACGCGTTTGGCCCCCAGGCGATGCACCACCGAGTCGCCGGTCAGGCGGCCGACGGTCATGGTCAGCGCGAAGGCGGCATAACCCAGCCCGGCATAGGCGGTATCCACCGCGCGCTCGGTGGTCAGGAACACGGCGCTCCAGTCCAGCACCGCGCCTTCGGCCAGGAACACGATGAAACAGAGGATGCCGATAAACAGCACCACACCATGGGGAATGGCGAACGCCGGTCCCGAGCTTTCACTGCCGTAGGGCAACAGGTGCGGCGCCGCCTTGAACAACGCCACCAGCAGCACGCCATTGACCACCAGCGTCGCCCCCAGTGGCGAAAGCCCCAGGCCGAGCAGGGCGCTCACGCCGGCCGCGCCAATGATCCCGCCGAGGCTGAACATGCCGTGGAAACCCGACATCATGGTCTTGCCACTGGCCCGCTCGACGATCACCGCCTGCAGGTTCACGGTCGAGTCCACGGTGCCGAGCCCGGCGCCAAACAGGAACAGCGCCGCCACCAGCCAGGGCAGGGAAGTCATCGTCGCCAGCAACGGCAATGCCAGGCAGATCAGAATCGTGCCGCCGCTGAGTACCCGACGGCAGCCGAACCGCGTCGCCAGCGCGCCGGAAATCGGCATCGCCAGGATCGACCCGACCCCCAGGCATAACAGCAGCAAGCCGAGGGTGCCCTCATCCAGGTTCGCCCGCACCTTGGCATAAGGCACCAGCGGCGCCCAGGCGGCGATGCCGATGCCGGCGATGAGGTAGGCGATGCGGGTGGACATCTGTTCCAGGCGTCCGGGGACAAAGGTGGGCGGGGGGGTGATGGCAGTCATGAAACGTCCTTGGCTTTCGTGCAGTGCGGTGGTGCAGGCAGGGGCCTATGCTTGCATATCCACTGACCGCACCGCGACCCCCAAGGTGCCAAAGCCCTGCAGCCCCCTCCTTGGACACCGCGGGTCATTGGTCCTTGTACGGGTTCACCAGACAGTTGCGTATCTGTCGAACCTGACAGGTTACGGCGCAAAGATTTGGCTGTATGAAGCAGGCTTCGCCTAAACTATCGGCCCTTCTGGCTTCCCCCGGACCCGATGCATGGCACCGTTCTACGACGCACGCGGAAATCTCTATGGAGTCGTTTCACCGCAGCAGGTCCGTGACCATGGCATCGATCTGCCTCCGTCGGCCGCCCAGGCCGCGCAGACCCGCGAGGCCTGGGCAACGGCGGCCGTGCACGCGTTCTGCGCCTGGACGCCGGATGAGGCGCCGTCGGATGCCAAGGCGCATCGCAGTGATGGGTTGCTGATTGGCCCGTTCCAGAGTGAACCGCCCTTTGATCTGTTGATCGTCAATACCGATGGGACACTGGCCGAGCGCAGCGGCAATGGCCTGACGATTTTCTCCCAGGCCTTGCAAGAGCAGGGCTTGATGGCAGGGACCGGTGATTGCTTGCTGCAGGTCCATCACGATAAACCCGACGGCTTGTCACCGCTGCAAACCTCGGTTCGCGCCGCTGAATTCGAAGGCGCCCAAGGCTTCTGGCTGGACTTGGGCAAACCGCTGTTCGGGCCCGGTGCCGTCGGTGCCCAGGACGTCAAGCGTGTGATGTTCAACCAGTGCGACGTCAGCCGTGTGGCGGCGCTTGAACGGTTGAACCCGGCCTGGGGCAACAGCCAGTTCGTGAACATTGGCAACCCTCATTGCGTGACGCTGGTGGACGGAGCCGAGGCGTTGCCGAGCAATTCGCAGATGCGTGCTGCGGCGCTGTGCCAGAGCCTGACCCGTATCGCTTATGCTCCTCCGGGTGGGGCTGGAATGCCGTGCCCGATGGGGGTGAACCTGCAATGGGCCTGGCTCGAAGCTGAAGGGCGAATCGCCGCCCGGGTGTTCGAGCGAGGCGAAGGTCCCACCGCATCCTCGGGCACCAGCGCCAGCGCCGTGGCCAGTGCTGCCTGGCGGGTGGGCTGGGTGAAGGCGGGCGTGGTGAGGGTGGTGATGCCCGGCGGCACGGCGCCGATTTTGCTGGAAGAAGCGGCGGGCGAGTTGGTGCGGGTCAGGTTGTTTGGTACGGCGCGGCTTGTGCCGTAGGGCTTTCTGGAGGTTTTGTGGTGTGGCTTATACCGCTATCGCGAGCAAGCTCGCTCCCACAGGGGCCCTGTGTCGGACTCAACATTTATGTCCGCTGAAGATCCCCTTGTGGGAGCGAGCTTGCTCGCGATGGCGGCACTACATCCAACATCAATGCAACTGACCCACCGCCGTCGCGAGCAAGTTCGCCCACAGGGAAATCAGCCGGGCTGCTGCGCAAACTCCACCACCGGCATCTGCCGCTTCATCAGCACTTCGCCATTGCGAATCGAGTAGAGCGGCAAGCCCTGGCTGCGGATCACTTCGTAGTCGCTGTCCGCCGACAGGATCAGCAGGTTCGCCGGGCGGCCGGGCTCCAGCCCGTAGCGCTCGCCCAGGGCCATGGCCTTGGCGCTGTTGTCGGTGACCAGGTCCAGGGCGCTTTGCAGGTTGCGGTAGCCGAGCATGTGGCAGATATGCAGCCCGGCTTCGAGCACACGCAGGATGTTGCCGTTGCCCAGGGGATACCACGGGTCGACGATGGAGTCCTGGCCGAAACACACGTTCATCCCGGCTTCGAGCAGTTCATTGACCCGAGTGACCCCACGGCGTTTGGGGAAGGTGTCGAAACGCCCCTGCAGGTGAATGCTTTCGGTCGGGCAAGAGACAAAGCTGATGCCCGAATGCCCGAGCAGGCGGAACAGCTTGGCGCAGTAGGCGTTGTCGTAGGAACCCATGGCCGTGGTGTGGCTGGCGGTGACGCGGGCGCCCATGTCGCGGCTGCGGGCTTCTTCGGCGAGCACTTCGAGAAAGCGCGAATGCGGGTCGTCGGTTTCGTCGCAATGCACATCCACCAGGCAACCGGTGCGTTCGGCCAGGTCCATGAGGAATTTCACCGAGCTGACGCCCTGGTCGCGGGTGTACTCGAAGTGGGGAATGCCGCCCACCACGTCGGCGCCCATGCGGATCGCCTCTTCCATCAGTTCGCGGCCATTGCGGTAGGACTCGATGCCTTCCTGGGGAAACGCAACGATCTGCATGTCGATCAGGTGACGGCTTTGCTCGCGCACTTCCAGCATGGCCTTGAGGGCCGTCAGTTCTGGGTCGGTCACGTCGACGTGGGTGCGCACATGCTGGATGCCATGGGCGGCGAGGGCCTGGATGGTTTTCTTGGCGCGGGTGCTGGTGTCTTCCTGGGTGATGGTGGCCTTGCGTTCGCCCCAGCACTCGATGCCTTCGAACAGCGTGCCGCTCATGTTCCAGCGCGGTTCACCGGCGGTGAGGGTGGCGTCCAGGTGGATGTGCGGTTCGACGAAGGGCGGGACCACCAGGTTGCCGCCGGCGTCGAGGTCTTCCGGGCCCAGGCTGGGGGCTTCGGTCTGGCGGGCGATGTTGGCGATCAGGCCGTTTTCCAGGTGCAGTTCATGCAAGCCTTCGCGGTTGCGCAGGCGGGCGTTGATGATGTGCATCGGGCAAATCCTTTATAGGTCTTGTAGAGGTGCGTCAGCGGTGCGAATACCCATTACGCCGATCAATAGCACATACGTTAGCGCGCCGGTGGCGATTCCTACCAGTGGCGCGACCCACGGCGAATTGAACGCGGCGACCGTGCCGAGCCCATAGGCAAACAGCCCAGGCCAGTTGAACGCCGGCAACCGGGCTTCGGCCAGGCGTGGATAACGGCCGCGCCAGCGGAAGAAGAAATCGGCCATGATCACCCCGCCAATCGGTGGGATGACGGTGCCCAGCAGAATCAGGTAAGGCACCAGCAGATCGTACATGCCCAACAGGGCCAGCAGCGTGCCGATCACCGCGCCGCAGAGGGTCACGGTCTTGCGCCGGCGGGTGCGCAGCAGGTTGCAACCGGCCACGGCGAAGTTGTAGATGGTGTTGTCCTGGGTGCTCCAGATGTTGAGCAACAGCATCGCCATCGCCGCCATGGCGAAGCCCTGCAGCAACAACACTTCGACCACGTCCGGTTGCTGATAGACGATGGCCCCGTAGGCGCCGATCAGCACCATCAGGCCGTTGCCGAGGAAGAAGCCGATCAGGCTCGCCAGCACCGCGACCTTCGCCGAGCGGGAGAACCGCGTCCAATTGGTGGCCTGGGTCGCGCCGCTGACGAAGGTGCCGAACACCAGCGTGATGGCGGTGGACCAATCGAGGCTGCTCGTAGGCACCACCGCCAGCAAGCCTTCGAAGCCGCCGACTTTCACCGTCGCCACCCACATCGACAGCATCAGCAGCAACATCATGGCTGGTACGGCGATGTACGAAAGGATTTCCAGCCCGCGATAACCGACGTAGGCGGTGGCGCAGAACCCCAGGCCGAACAGCACCATCAACCCGAGCACGGTGCTCTCGCTCAATTCGAAATACTTGCCCAGCACCACGGCGGCGGTCGCCGTGCCCCAGGCGTACCAGCCGATCTGGGTGAACCCGAGGATCAAGTCACTGAGCTTGCTGCCCACCTCGCCGAAACAGAAACGCCCCATCAACACCGAATTGAGCCCGCTCTTGAAAGCGATGTAACCCAGGCCGGCGGCATAGAGGCCCAACAGCAGGTTGCCAATCACAATCACGGTGAGCATCTCGGCAAAACCGAACGCCACCCCCAGCTTGCCGCCGGCAAACATTGTGGCGGTGAAAAAAGTGAAGCCCAGCAGCACCATGGCCGTGGAGGCCAGACCCTTGCGGGCATGCATCGGGACTTCGCTCAAGGGGTAGTCGTTGCCCGGATCGTTCTGAGTCATGTGGCGGTCCTTGCGGATGAGGGGAATATCGCAAGCGTGCAGCGGCCGTGCCAAACGGGTGATCGCGAGGTTATTTATAGACAATCCTGGGGGATTGGGTGGGCGCAGGGATCGAAAGCGGTGCGCGAGTGATTCAAGTTGGAACACAGATCTCATTGCGCATGCAGATCCCCTGTGGGAGCGGGCTTGCTCGCGAATGCGGTGCGTCAGGTACGAATATATTGGCTGACACACCCCCTTCGCGAGCAAGCCCGCTCCCACAGGGATGCGGTTTCTTCAGGTGCAAGAGGACAATGGCAGAAACCGCAACAGCGCCGCCACGATGGCTTCCGGCGCGTCTTCCTGGACCAGGTGTCCGGCATTTGGAACAGGGTGAAATTGTGCCCCCGGGATCAGCCGTTGCAGGGCCCGGCCGCGTTCGATGGGGATCCACTGGTCATCCTCGCCCCACAGGATCTGGGTCGGACAGCGCACGTTCGGATACAGGCCCTCGGCTTCACGGGTGTAGCGTTCGTCCATCTGTGCGATCTGCCGGTAGAACGCCGCCTGGCCGGGCTCGCCCAGCCATGGCCGCACGTAGGGCGCCAGTTCGTCGTCCGGGATGTCCCGTTTGATCGCGCCGCGGACATAGGTGGGCACGATGGCCCGCTGAATGTAGTCGGGCAGGCCGCTGAAGGCCGCTTCATGCTGGCGGACATGCTGCACAAAGGGCGAACCCCAGGGCGACAGCGCCACGGGGTCGATCAGGGTCAGGCTGCGGTAATCCTTGCCGTTGAGCAGGTGCGTGCGCAGGGCCGTGGCACCGCCAAAGTCATGGGCCACCACGTCCGGGCAGTCCAGGCGCCAATGCTCCAGCAATTGTGCGAGCAACAGGTTTTGCACGCCGAGGGACACGTCGGCGTCGGGTTGCGCGGATTGGCCATACCCCAGCAGGTCGAAGTAATGCACCCGGTGGGTGGCGAAGAACAGCGGGGCGATCCGGTGCCACACGTAGGAAGAGAAGGGCGTGCCGTGGACAAACACCAAGGGTGGACCATCGCCGTGGATGGCGTAGCGGATGGGGTGTCCGTTGAAGTCGTAGGTTTGATCCAGCGGCCAGTGGGTCATGCTCGATACTCCCCTGAAAATGGCTCAGGGGAGCAAGCATAGGCCAATGCCATTTACTTTGGAAAAACCGATTGTTGCGAGGAAGCTTGCTCCCGCTGGACCTGTAGGAGCTGCCGAGCGAAGCGAGGCTGCGATCTTTCCCCAGACAATTGAGTCCCAAGCGAAAGATCAAAAGATCGCAGCCTTCGGCAGCTCCTACAGCGCAGCCCAGCGGGTGCAAGGAAAGTGGTTATTCGCCGTGGTAGATGCAACCGCTGGTGCAGGTCTCATGGATGCGGATGGCACTGAGCTCCGGCAGCAACGGCTTCAACTCGTTCCAGATCCACTTGGCCAACACTTCGCTGGTGGGGTTTTCCAGGCCGGGGATGTCGTTGAGGTAGTTGTGGTCCAGGCGCTCGTAGAGGGGCTTGAAGATCGCCTTGATCTCCGAGAAGTCGCGAATCCAGCCGGTGTGCGGGTCGATATCGCCGCTCAGGTGGATCGCCACCTTGAACGAGTGGCCATGAAGGCGGCCGCACTTGTGGCCTTCCGGCACGTGGGGCAGGCGGTGGGCGGATTCGAAGGTAAATTCTTTGAAGATTTCCACAGGTTCGGGCTCTTTGAAGGTAGCGGTCGCGAGGCAGGCGGCGGAGTTTATCAGTTTGATAACGGCGTTGCGCGACCGTGCTGACTAAAGGGTCAGCAAACGCTCGCCCAAGCCACCGTTGGCCGTCAGCTCCAGGAACTCGTCGCCGAGCCGGCGGCTCTCGTCCATCGCCGTGCGCCAATATTTGCGGCGGCTCGGGTCATCGCCCATGAAGCGCTTGAAGTCGTTGCGGTCTGGCAGTTTGCCGTAGGGCAGGCGTGCCAGGTATTCCCGGGACGGTGCCAGCAACAGCACGTCCTGCAGACGGTCGACGTTGCCCCGACGCCACGGCAGGCCCTTGTCGAACCAGCCGGGAATGACCCGGTCGGTGAAATGCGGGTAGAGCACGATGTCCTCGCCGCTGTAGGGCAGGTCGAGGTGATAGTCCAGCAGACCGCCGTCGCGGTAGGTGCCGGCACCGGCGCCCGGCAGGTCGCGCACGCCTTCCATCACCATCGGGATCGAGCCTGACGCCAGCAGGGCCTGGCGCAGGTTGCCGGCGGCCAACGGCACGAAACGCGACGGAAAGTCATTCAGCGGATGCAGGGGCGGGGCCAGGCGCGGGTCATGGATGATCAACCGCTCGAAATGCCGCGACAGCCGGGCACGGCCCCGCAGGTTGTCGGCGATCACCGACGACAGCCCCAGGCCCAGCCGGCCGCGATGATCCTGGGCGAGCAGGCCGTGGCTCTTGACGACCATGATGTTGAGCCGATACCGCGGGTTATCGAGGATCGAGGTGTCGCGGCCGTCGAGCAAGTCATCGAGCATGCGCTGCGAGCTCTGGCTGACACCGGCCATGGTCACGCCTTTGGCGAAGCTTTGTTCGTTGTACAAGGTGCCCAGGCGCCGGATCCCTTCGGCGGCGTCCGGCAGGCAGGCGCTGGCGAAGCGCCAGGCCCCCACCGAGGCCCCGATCAGCGAGCGTTCCCGGGGCGCGGCGGGCAGCCATTCGCCGAACAGCGCCAGGTCCAGCCCTTGGATGCCCAGGGCCTTGGGGCCACCGGCGGCGCCGGGCAGGATGCCGACGTCGGCGGCGTTCAGGCCGGTCTGGCGAATCCGCCCGAACGCACGGGGGCCGGCCTTGAGGGTGAGGGCGGGGAACTTGATGTGGATGGCGGTCATACCGGTCTCGAATACGGGTAAGCGGCTGATTATAACGACACAAAACCCTGTGGGAGCGAGCTTGCTCGCGATAGCGGCGGCACATCCTGCATCGTTACAAGCTGACCCGCCGCCATCGCGAGCAAGCTCGCTCCCACATTATTGATGTGGGTTCCATGATGGCGATTCAGTTTCAGTTAAGTTCACCCCGATACAGTCGCCCCCGTGAAAGATTATAAAAAAGGAGACAACCCATGAACCGCCTGACTGCCTTTTTCATCGCGACCCTCATGGCCCTAGGTACGAGCCTGGCTCAGGCACGAGACCTGAACGCGGACGAAGCCCGCAAACTGCAAGACGCTGGTACCATCCTGTCCTTTGAAAAACTCAACGCCAAGGCCCTGGCCAAACATCCCGGTTCCACCGTAACCGACACCGAGCTGGAGGAAGAGTACGGCAAGTACCTCTACAAGGTGGATTTGCGCGATGCCAAGGGCGTCGAGTGGGACTTGGAATTGGATGCCGTCAACGGCGAGGTACTCAAGAATCATCAGGATACGTAATGAAGCTTAATCTACGCGCCCATGGTCGATGGGCGCTGGCGCTGCTGGCGTTTTGTTCTCTGGCCATGGCCCGGGACCTGGATCAGGACGAGGCCCTGCAACTGCGTCAGCAGGGCGTGATCCTGCCGCTCGAACAGCTGCTGCAACAGGCGCTGGACCTGCACCCCGGCGCCAAACTGCTGGAAGCCGAGTTGGAGGAGAAACACGGCGTCTATATTTATGAGGTCGAGCTGCTGGACACCGACGGCGTCGTGCGCGAACTGGACCTGGAGGCCAAGACCGGCCGTTTACTCAAAGATAAGGAAGACTGATGCGCCTGCTTCTGGTGGAAGATCACGTGCCCCTGGCCGATGAACTGATGGCCGGGCTTGCACGCCAGGGCTATGCCGTCGACTGGCTGGCCGATGGTCGCGACGCGGTGTACCAGGGCAGCAGCGAGCCCTACGACCTAATCATCCTCGATCTCGGCCTGCCGGGCGTGCCGGGGCTCGACGTGTTGGCCCAATGGCGCGCTGGCGGCCTGGCCACGCCGGTGCTGATCCTCACTGCCCGCGGGTCGTGGGCCGAACGTATCGAAGGCCTCAAGGCCGGGGCCGACGACTACCTGACCAAACCCTTTCATCCTGAGGAGCTGCACCTGCGGATCCAGGCGCTGCTGCGCCGCTCCCATGGCCAGGTCAACCAGCCGACGCTCAAGGCTGCCGGATTGCACCTGGACGAGAGCCGCCAATGCGTGGTCCGCGACGGCACCGACATCCAGCTCACGGCCGCCGAATTTCGCCTGTTGCGCTATTTCATGCTGCATCCCGAGCAGATACTTTCCAAAAGCCATCTCGCCGAACACCTGTACGACGGTGAGACCGAGCGCGATTCCAACGTGTTGGAAGTCCACGTCAATCACCTGCGGCGCAAGCTGGGGCGCAGCGTGATCGAAACCCGTCGCGGCCAGGGTTACCTGTTCGGCGGGCAGGCACAGTGAGATCCATCCAGCGGCGCCTGAGCCTGGGCCTGATCGGTGTGATGGTGGTGGTCGGCCTGGTCCTGGCGCAAACCAGCCTGTGGTTGTTCGAGTTGGGCCTGCAGCGCTACCTGGAAGCGGGGCTGCGTAACGACAGCGAGAACCTGCTGGTGGCCCTGGTGCGCGGCCCCCAGGGCTTGCAATTGGATGAGCGCCGCTTGTCGCCGGCCTATCAGCGGCCGTTTTCCGGGCATTATTTCCGCATCGATTTTGCCGATGTGCACTGGCGCTCCCGCTCCCTGTGGGACCAGGAATTGCCTCGGCTCGACCACCCCGGCCTGCACAGCAACCTGCAACTGGGCCCAGAGGGCCAGAAGCTGCTGGTACTGCGCACCGACTATCGGCGCCTGGGCCAGGCGATTTCCATCAGCGTGGCCCAGGACTACACGCCCGTGCGTGACAGCTTCCGCCGGATGCAACAGATCGGCCTCGGGCTCGGGTTGGCGGGGCTGTTGCTGATTCTGTTGCTGCAACGCATCACCGTGCGCCGAGCCTTGCGTCCCCTGGACCGCGCCCGGGAGCAGATTGCCCAGTTGCAGCGCGGGCAGCGTTCGCAACTCGACGAGCAGGTGCCACGGGAGTTGGAGCCGCTGGTGACGCAGATCAACCATCTGCTGGCCCACACCGAAGACAGCCTCAAGCGTTCGCGCAATGCCTTGGGCAACCTCGGCCATGCCTTGAAAACCCCGCTGGCGGTGCTGCAAAGCCTGGCGTCGAACGAGAAACTCGACCCCTATCCCGAGCTGCGCAAACTGTTGCTCGATCAACTGGAGCAGGTCCGCCAGCGCCTGAACCGCGAACTCAACCGCGCCCGCCTGTCCGGCGATGCCTTGCCCGGCGCGCACCTGGACTGCGACGCCGAGCTGCCGGGGTTGCTGGCCACGCTGAACATGATCCACGGCGAACACCTGCACCTGAGCTACGTCGCCCCGCCAGGCCTGCACCTGCCCTGGGACCGTGAAGACCTGCTGGAATTGTTGGGCAACCTGCTGGACAACGCCTGCAAATGGGCCGATGCCGAGGTCCGCCTGACCATGACCGAGACGGCCGAGGGTTTCAGCCTGGCCGTGGAGGACGACGGCCCGGGCATCCCCGCGGACCGCCGCGACCAGGTGTTCAGCCGCGGCACGCGGTTGGATGAACAGACCGATGGACACGGCCTGGGCCTGGGCATCGTGCGGGACATCGTCGACACCTGGGGCGGGATTCTGGCGTTGGACGACAGCGAGTGGGGTGGCTTGAAGGTCGTCATCGAGCTGCCCAAACGCTGATCTCATGGCACCGCCCCCCTGTGGGAGCGAGCTTGCTCGCGACAACAATCTATCGGTGGCTATCTATGTGGCTGAACGGACGCCATCGCGAGCAAGCTCGCTCCCACAGGGGGGCGGTGGTGGTAGTCAATATTGCGAGACTTGAAAACCCGCCCCACGGCCCTTGCAGCTTGCCGCCGCTTGCTGCAAAGTCGCGACCTTTTTGTCCGGTGGCTCTCCATCGCTGTGCTTTGAGGTAACGATGATAAATGCAGTAATTGCCGCGGTTGGCGTCATGCTGGTGCTCAGCCTGTCCCGCGTGCATGTGGTAATCGCGCTGATTGTCGGCGCATTGGTGGGTGGCCTGGTCGGCGGCCTGGGCATCGAGGCGACGCTCAAGGCGTTCAACGCCGGCCTTGGCGGTGGTGCGACGGTGGCGCTTTCCTACGCCTTGCTCGGCGCGTTCGCCGTGGCGATCGCCAAGTCCGGCATGGCCCACGCCCTGGCGGACAAAGCCCTGGTCCTGGTGGGTCGCCAAGATGCCGCCGGTGGCACGGGCGTCAAGTGGGTCCTGATCGGCCTGCTGGGAACGGTCGCGGTCGCCTCGCAGAACATCCTGCCAATCCATATCGCCTTTATCCCGCTGTTGGTGCCGCCACTTCTCTATGTGCTGACCAAGCTGCAATTGGACCGTCGATTGATTGCCTGCGTCATGACCTTCGGCCTGATCACGCCGTACATGTTCCTGCCGGTGGGCTTCGGCAATATCTTTCTCAACGAGATCCTGCTGGCCAACATCGCCCGCAGCGGCGTGGACGTCAGTGGCATCAACGTCACCCACGCCATGGGCATTCCGGCGTTGGGCATGGTGTTCGGCCTGCTGCTGTCGTTGTTCAGCTACCGCAAGAAACGCGTCTACGACCTGAAGAGGATCGCCCGGGTCGAGCAGGTGGCGGTGCGCTACAACCCCATGACCCTGCTGGTGGCGGGGCTGGCGATTGTCGCGGCGTTCGCCATCCAGCTCTTGGTCGACTCGATGATCATTGGCGCCCTGGCCGGCTTCCTGATTTTCTCGGTATCGGGTGTGGTGCGCTGGCGTGAGACCGACGACCTGTTCACCGAAGGCATGAAGATGATGGCGATGATCGGTTTCATCATGATCGCCGCCTCAGGCTTCGCCGAAGTGATGAAGGCCACTGGTGAAGTCCAGAGCCTGGTGGAGACCTCGGCGGCCTGGATCGGCCACAACAAGGGCATCGGCGCGCTGATGATGTTGTTGGTGGGGCTGCTGGTGACCATGGGCATCGGCTCGTCGTTTTCCACGGTGCCGATCCTGGCGACGATTTTCGTGCCGCTGTGCCTGCAACTGGGCTTCAGCCCGCTGGCGATCGTCTGCATCGTCGGCACTGCCGGCGCCCTGGGCGATGCGGGTTCGCCCGCCTCGGACTCGACCCTGGGCCCGACCTCCGGCCTGAACATCGACGGCCAGCACCATCACATCTGGGACACTGTGGTCCCGACCTTTATCCACTACAACCTGCCGCTGCTGGCGTTTGGTTGGGTGGCGGCGATGGTGTTGTAGCCTCGAGACCGAGTCGCCTCAATCGCGAGCAAGCTCGCTCCCACAGGGTGCGGCGGTGTTCACAATGTTTGTGTTCACACCGATCCACTGTGGGGGCGAGCTTGCTCGCGATGAGGCTCGTGCATTCAACGACTCTGCCGACGAACCGTTCACCTTGTCCTACAGTTTTGCCGTGCGGTGCCGTTAATACAGCTAACCACGCCAATAAAACCAACAAGAGTGAACAGCATGCGCCTGAGCCTGAAGGCTAAAGTCCTGTCCCTTGCGATACTGCCGGTATTGCTGTCCGCCGTGATCATCAGCCTGACCACGGCTTTCATCTTGAAGGAACAAGCGGGTAAAGAGGTCCAGCAGACCCGTGAGCGCCTGCTCAGCGAGGCCAAGGCCACGCTGCAGAACTACGTGGCGGTGGGCCTTACCGCGATCAAGCCGCTCTACGATGCCGCCGCGCCTGGCGATAACGAAGCGCGTGCCCAGGCGATCAAGCTGCTGTCGAATATCAGCTATGGCAAGGATGGCTACTTCTTCGGTTACGACTCCGAGACCATTCGTCTGTTCAAGGCCAACAGCCCCGATGGCGTGGGCAAGAGTTTCAAGGACAACCGCGACCCGAACGGTGTCTACGTCAACCGTGACCTGGTGAAAGTCGCCAAGGACGGAACGCATTATCTGGAATACAGCTCGCCACTGCCCGGCAGCAAGGACTTGGTGCCCAAGCTCGGCTACACCGAATACCTGCCCAAGTGGGACCTCGCGGTCGGTAGCTCGGTCAACCTGGACGGCATCGAAGCCCAGGTGGCACTGGTGGAGGCCAAGGTCCACGATCGCCTGCAAGGCGTGATCTTGAGCATCGTCGGGATCGCCGCGGTGGTGTTGCTGGTGATTGCGGTGGTGGGCCTGGTGCTCGCCAACACGATCTTGCGTCCCCTGCACCTGATGAAGGACAACCTCGACGACATCGCCGCGGGCGAGGGTGACTTGACCCGTCGGTTGACCATCACCAGCCAGGACGAGCTGGGCCAACTGGCCGGTTCGTTCAACCGCTTCGTCGACAAGATCCACGGCCTGGTGCGGCAGATCACCGACATGACTTCGCAACTGACCGGCCTGGTGACGCAAGTTTCCGAGCAGGCCCAGCGCTCGGAGCAGGCCATGGAACGTCAGCGCCACGAAACCGATCAGGTGGCCACGGCGATCAACGAGATGTCCTCGGCTGCCCAGGAAGTCGCCCGCAGTGCCCAGGGCGCCGCCGTCGCGGCCCAGCAGACCGACGAAGAAGGCCAGTCCGCCAAGCGTGTGGTGGCCGGCAGCATCCAGCAGATTCATGCGCTGGTGAACGATATCCGCAGCAGCGGCGTGTCTCTGGACAGCCTGCAGCAGGACGTGGCCTCGATTGTCAGTGTGCTCGGGGTGATTCGTTCGATCGCCGAGCAGACCAACCTGCTGGCCCTCAACGCCGCCATCGAGGCCGCGCGTGCCGGCGAGGCGGGGCGTGGGTTCGCGGTGGTAGCCGATGAAGTGCGGGCTCTGGCCAGCCGGACCCAGCAGAGTACCCAGGAAATCCAGGGCATGATCGACCGTCTGCAATCCGGCACCCATGCGGCGGTGGAAGCGATGCGTCGTTCCAGCGAGGCCGGCGATGGCACCTCGGAGCGGGCCAACGAGGCGGGCGCCTCCCTTGACACCATGGCGCAGCTGATCGGCACCATCAACTCGATGAACGCCCAGATCGCCAGCGCCGCCGAAGAACAGACCGCGGTGGCCGAGGAAATCAACCGCAGCGTGCATCAGATCGCCGTGGCCGTGGACAGCGTCGCCGACGAAACCCAACTTGGCGCCCAGACCTCCCGCAGCCTGGCCGACCTGGGCCAGCGCCTGGGGCAACTGGTGGGGCAGTTCCGGATCTGACCCTCAGGAGCTGCCGAAGGCTGCGATCTTTCGCTCTCGATCCAGATGTTTTCACCTGGGCAACCGGGTCTTATCGGGAAAGAAGGATCGCAGCCTTCGGCAGTTTCTGCCGGGTAAGTCGTTCCGCCAACTCAAGTCATACACCATTGTGGCGAGGGGATTTATCCCCGTTGGGCTACGAAGTAGCCCCAAGGTAGATTACGTTGTGCATCAGGTAAGCCGTATTTGATTTTTTTTGGGGCTGCTTCGCAGCCCAACGGGGATAAATCCCCTCGCCACAGTTTCATGATCCGGCAGGCAACTCCCGCACATCCCGCATCAACAACCCAAACCGCAGATCCACCGCATCCGGGATGGGCAGGTAGACCACATGCCCATCCCCCGGTGCCACGTCGATGCCCTGGCCCTTGATGTTCTGCAACTGGTGCAGGTCGAAGTGAAAGTTGCCCTTGGGGGTCATCAGTTCCATGTGATCCCCCAGGCCGAAGCGGTTCTTGACCCGTACTTCGGCCAGGCGTTCGCGCCGCTCGCCGGTCAGTTCGCCGACGAACTGCTGGCGCTCCGAGACGGAGCTGCCGTTCTGGTAATTCTGGTATTCGTCGTGCACGTGGCGCCTCAGAAAACCTTCGGTGTAGCCGCGCTGGGCCAGGGACTCCAGGTCGGTCATCAGGCTGCGATCGAATTCCCGACCGGCCACCGCGTCATCGATGGCCCGGCGATACACCTGGGTGGTGCGGGCGCAATAGAAGTGCGACTTGGTCCGGCCTTCGATCTTCAACGAATGCACGCCCATGCGGGCCAGGCGTTCGACGTGTTGCACGGCCCGCAGGTCCTTGGCATTCATGATGTAGGTGCCGTGCTCGTCCTCGAAGGCCGGCAGGGAGGCGTCCGGGCGGTTGGCTTCCTGGAGCAGGAACACCTGGTCGGTGGGCGCGCCGAGGCCCAGGGTCGGTTCGGGTTGATAGGTTTGCACAATGTCGCCCACGGCGTTTTCCACCGCCGGTTGCGCCGAGTACTTCCAGCGACAGGCATTGGTGCAACTGCCCTGGTTGGCATCACGCTTGTTCATATAGCCCGAAAGCAGGCAGCGCCCGGAGTAGGCCATGCACAGCGCGCCGTGGACGAACACTTCCAGCTCCATGGCCGGCACCTGCTCGCGGATCTCGGCGATTTCCTCCAGGGACAATTCCCGGGACAAGATGATCCGGCTCAAGCCCTGCTGCTGCCAGAACTCGACGCTCGCCCAATTGACGGTGTTGGCCTGCACGGACAGGTGGATCGGCATCTGCGGGAAATGCCGGCGAACCAGCATGATCAATCCCGGGTCGGACATGATCAATGCGTCCGGCGCCATGGCGATCACCGGCTCCAGGTCCTTGAGGAACGTGCGCAGCTTGGCGTTGTGCGGGGCGATGTTCACCACTACGTAGAAGCGCTTGCCCATGGCCTGGGCCTCGGCAATGCCCAAGGCCAGGTTCGCGTGGTCGAATTCGTTGTTGCGCACCCGCAGGCTGTAGCGCGGCTGGCCGGCGTACACCGCATCGGCACCGTAGGCGAAGGCATAGCGCATGTTTTTCAGGGTGCCGGCGGGCGCCAGCAGTTCGGGGGCGGCAAGAGTCATGGTGGGGTCAGGTCGCAAAAAGCGGGGAGGGTACGCCAGGGCCGGCCGGGCCTTATTGACCTGAATCAATGTGCAGCGAAAACGTGAAGGCACTCCGGCGAGTCCTGGCGGACTAATGTGTATCCCGCCTTTGGACATGGAAAGCTGATGAATCGAAAGATGTTGCAAAACAAAGCCCAGATGTTGCTCCTGGTGCTGGTCACGGTCGCCTTCATCTGGATTCTGCTACCATTTTACGGTGCGGTGTTCTGGGCGGTGATCCTGGGTATCGTCTTTGCGCCGATGCAGCGCCGCCTGCAGCTGAAGTTCGGTTGGCACCGCAATGTCACCTCGCTGGTCACGTTGAGCATCTGTGTGGTCTGCGCGATCTTGCCGGTGATCATCATCAGTACGCTGTTGGTCCAGGAAGGCGCGGCGCTGTACAAGAGCCTGGAAAGCGGCGAGCTGGACATTGCCGATTACCTGGCCCGCTTCAAGGATGCCTTGCCGCCATACTTCCAGCACCTGCTGGACCGCTTCGGCCTGGGCAACCTGAACGGCTTGCGCGACAAGATCGTCAAGAGCGCGATGCAGGGCAGTGAGTTCTTCGCCACCCAGGCCTTCAGTTTCGGCCAGGGCACCTTTCAGTTCCTGGTCAGCTTCTTCGTGATGATCTATCTGCTGTTCTTCTTTCTGCGCGACGGCGCGGAGCTGGTGCGCAAAGTGCGCATGGCCGTTCCCTTGGGGGAGCATCAAAAGCGCCGCCTGCAGTTGAAATTCAATCGGGTGGTACGGGCCACGGTGAAAGGCAACCTGCTGGTCGCCATCAGCCAAGGTGCGCTGGGTGGGCTGATCTTCTGGATCCTGGGGATTCCGACGGTATTGCCCTGGGCGGTGCTGATGGCGTTCCTGTCGTTGTTGCCGGCGGTGGGGGCGGGCCTCGTCTGGGCACCGGTGGCGGTGTACTTCCTGCTCTCGGGGGCGATCTGGCAGGGCGTGGTGCTGACGCTGTTCGGGGTGTTCGTGATCGGCCTGGTGGACAATTTCCTGCGGCCGATCCTGGTGGGCAAGGACACCAAGATGCCTGACTACATGGTGCTGGTCTCGACACTGGGTGGGCTGGCGGTGTTCGGGCTCAACGGCTTCGTAATCGGGCCGCTGATCGCCGCGCTGTTCATGTCCTGCTGGGCCTTGTTCGTCGAAAGCACGCCGCGTGTGCAGTTGCCCTAGGCCCTCAACAGATAGGGCCCGATGCGTTGCGACAGTGCCTGGGCGGCGGGCAGTGAAGTCAGCGGACCGCTGATGGTCACGCCGTCCTGCACCAGGTACCAGCAGGCCAGCAGCCCGAGTTCCCGGAGTGGGGCGGGGACGGCGCTGCCAATGACAGACATGATTTGAACCTTGGGCATGGGAAACCTCCATCAATCGATGGGGCTACCTTACGGCTCAGGGTGAGGGACGGAAAATCAACTGGCTCAATAGTAGGAATCGATGCCGCTCAATCGACGACCAGATCGAGCATGTGCACCACTTCCTGCTCGTTGAGCAGGCCCTTGCGCACCAGGTTTTCCGCCAGCAGGGAAAGGAACTTGGCGCTGCGGTGGCCTTCCAGTTGCTTGAGTTCGGTCAGTACGTTGTACACCTTGCTGGAGGTGCACAGGCCGACAATGCGGTGAGGATTTTGCGTGGGCATAGCTTCGTCCTTGTTGTTTTGAAGCTGTTATTGGCGGACAGTGCGAGTGTGCAGCCCTGTCATGACGCTCACGTGACAGCTTGGGTTGTCGGAAAAAGAAAGCAGGATCCGGACCATATTGCCTTTTTGGCGCCGGATTATTGTTCCGGCAGCGACCTCGGCCAGGCTTATATGGCCATCCACTTGTTTTTCGCCCACAAAAAAGCCCCTGGATCTTTCGATTCAGGGGCTTTTTGGTGTTGCTGTCTGGCTCCACGACCTGGACTCGAACCAGGGACCCAGTGATTAACAGTCACTTGCTCTACCAACTGAGCTATCGCGGAATGGCGCGTATGTTACTGATTGGAAAAGAGAAGTCAAGCGTCTATTGGCGGACGGCGCATTCCCGGTGCCCATTGACGGTCAATCAGCGATTGGCAGTTACCGCAAGGGCGGGAGAGGGCTACCATGGTTGCCCGGAAGTGGCAGGATGCGCTGCCGGCCATTCGCCGACATTGAGGTACGCGCCATGAACCACCTGTTACCACTTCACACAGCCCGTTGCGCCGAGGTGTGTTTGTGAGCACCGCCCAGATCAGTTTGCCCAAGGGTGTGGGGCCTCACGCCGAGAAACTGTACGACGCCATCGCCCAGGCCAGCACGGCCGAAGAACTGAACCGTGCCGGGGGCAAGGCCGAGGGTTTTGTCCTGGGGTTGGAAAGTACCAAGGCGATCAAGAGCCAGGTGGCCGAGTCGTTGTATGTCATCTATGACGATGCGGCGAGCCAGCGGGCGACGGAGTTGTAGTCTCGATGCATTTGCTCGTATAGGAAATGCGGGGCTGGATGCTTTTTTGTGGCGAGGGGATTTATCCCCGCTGGGCTGCGTAGCAGCCCTGAAATCAGCAACGGATGTAGCAGGTTAATAACTTCAAGCACCTTGGGGCTGCTTCGCAACCCGGCGGGGATAAATCCCCTCGCCACAGGTTCTGGTGTGTGCCTGTTTTCATAGGCTTAGACAAAAAAACGGGAAGCCATGGCTTCCCGTTCTTCATCCCAACGACCTTCAGATCACCTGAACGATGGCCTTGGTCACCGCATCGATGTTGTTCTGGTTTAGTGCGGCCACGCAGATGCGGCCGGTGTCCAGGGCATAGATGCCGAACTCGTTGCGCAGGCGCGTCACTTGTTCAACGCTCAGGCCGGAGTAGGAGAACATCCCGCTCTGGCGGGCGACGAAGCTGAAGTCGTGCTGTGGGGCGGCCTTGGCCAGCATGTCGACCATCTGGTCGCGCATGCCGCGAATGCGCAGGCGCATTTCGGCCAGTTCGGCTTCCCACTGCGCCCGCAGCTCCGGGCTGTTGAGCACGGCGGCGACGATGCTGGCGCCATGGGTGGGCGGGTTGGAGTAGTTGGTGCGGATCACGCGCTTGACCTGGGACAGCACACGGGCGCTTTCTTCTTTCGATTCGCTGACGATCGACAGGGCGCCGACGCGCTCGCCGTACAGCGAGAACGACTTAGAGAACGAGCTGGAGGCAAAGAAGGTCAGCCCCGATTCGGCGAACAGGCGCACGGCCGCCGCGTCTTCGTCGATACCGGCGCCAAAGCCCTGGTAGGCCATGTCCAGGAACGGTACGTGGTTCTTGGCCTTGACCACGGCCAGCACGTTTTTCCAGTCTTCCGGGCTCAGGTCCACACCGGTCGGGTTGTGGCAGCAGGCGTGCAGCACAACGATCGATCGATCGGGCAGGGCATTGAGGTCTTCCAGCAGGCCGCTGCGGTTCACGTCGTGGGTGGCGGCATCGTAGTAGCGGTAGTTCTGCACCGGGAAGCCGGCGGTTTCGAACAGGGCGCGGTGGTTCTCCCAGCTCGGGTCGCTGATGGCCACGACCGCGCCAGGCAGCAGTTGCTTGAGGAAGTCGGCACCGATCTTCAGTGCGCCTGTGCCGCCCACAGCCTGGGTGGTGATGACGCGACCGGAGGCGATCAGCGGCGAATCCTTGCCGAACAGCAGGGTCTGCACAGCCTGGTCGTAGGCGGCAATGCCGTCTATTGGCAGGTAGCCACGGGAAACGTGCTGAGCCACGCGAATCGTCTCGGCCTCGACCACGGCGCGCAGGAGTGGAATGCGCCCCTCCTCGTTGCAGTAAACACCTACACCCAGGTTGACCTTATTGGTACGGGTGTCGGCGTTGAAAGCTTCGTTGAGGCCCAGGATGGGGTCGCGGGGTGCCAATTCGACAGCGGAAAACAGGCTCATTAGTGCGCGGCTCTGAATGGAGAATGAGGGGACGTGTGACGCTCCAGCCGAATGCACTAGAGCGGTGCACAAACGGGGAGCTAGTATAGAGGCCATCATCCGGCACGGCGACAGGCGATTCGGCTTTTAGGCTAAGTTTTTTCGATTTTTTTCGACCGTTAGTCCTTTCGCCGCGTCAAAGCCTTCAAGGCGTGTAGGACGTTCGTCTTGAAAGCGAAGGCATTCACCTCCACATTGTGTGCATCCCAGCTTTTTCCTCGGGCGACATCAGTCGTTTCGGTCTTTCTCGTTCCTGTCGGCTGGCCGACAGGGGTGAATCCAGAGGTTATGTCATGTCTGAATTCCAGCTAGTCACCCGCTTCCAGCCCGCCGGCGATCAGCCGGAAGCCATCCGCCTGATGGTCGAAGGCATCGAAGCCGGGCTGGCGCACCAGACGTTGCTCGGTGTGACCGGCTCGGGCAAGACCTTCAGCATTGCCAACGTGATCGCCCAGGTGCAGCGCCCGACCCTGGTCCTGGCGCCAAACAAGACCCTGGCGGCGCAGTTGTACGGTGAGTTCAAGGCGTTTTTCCCGAACAACGCCGTGGAGTACTTCGTTTCCTACTACGACTACTACCAGCCCGAGGCCTACGTGCCATCGTCGGACACCTTCATCGAGAAGGACGCCTCGATCAACGACCACATCGAACAGATGCGACTGTCGGCGACCAAGGCGCTGCTCGAGCGCAAGGACGCGATCATCGTCACCACGGTGTCGTGCATCTACGGCCTGGGCAGCCCGGAAACCTACCTGAAGATGGTGCTGCACGTGGATCGCGGCGACAAACTCGACCAGCGCGCCTTGCTGCGGCGCCTGGCGGACTTGCAGTACACCCGCAACGACATGGATTTCGCCCGGGCGACCTTCCGGGTGCGGGGCGATGTGATCGACATCTACCCGGCGGAATCTGACCTGGAAGCGATCCGCATCGAGCTGTTCGACGATGAGGTGGAGAGTCTCTCGGCGTTCGATCCGCTGACCGGCGAAGTGATCCGCAAGTTGCCGCGCTTTACGTTCTATCCCAAGAGCCACTACGTGACGCCCCGGGAAACCCTGCTGGACGCCATCGAGGGGATCAAGGCCGAGTTGCAGGAGCGCCTGGAGTACCTGCGTTCGAATAACAAATTGGTGGAAGCCCAGCGCCTGGAACAGCGAACCCGCTTCGACCTGGAGATGATCCTGGAGCTGGGCTACTGCAACGGCATCGAAAACTACTCGCGCTACCTGTCGGGCCGTCCGGCGGGTGCGCCACCGCCGACCTTGTATGACTATCTGCCGGCCGATGCCTTGCTGGTGATCGACGAGTCCCACGTCAGCGTGCCCCAGGTCGGCGCGATGTACAAAGGCGACCGATCGCGCAAGGAAACCCTGGTGGAATACGGCTTCCGCCTGCCCTCGGCGCTGGATAACCGGCCGATGCGCTTCGACGAATGGGAAAGCGTGAGCCCGCAGACGATTTTTGTCTCGGCCACCCCTGGCAACTACGAAGCCGAGCATGCCGGGCGGGTGGTCGAGCAAGTGGTGCGACCGACCGGGCTGGTGGACCCGCAAGTCGAGGTGCGTCCGGCGCTGACCCAGGTCGATGACCTGCTCTCGGAAATCAGCAAGCGCGTGGCGGTGGAGGAGCGGGTGCTGGTCACCACGCTGACCAAGCGCATGGCCGAAGACCTCACCGATTACCTGGCCGACCACGGTGTGCGAGTGCGTTACCTGCATTCGGATATCGATACGGTGGAGCGGGTCGAGATCATCCGCGACCTGCGCCTGGGCACCTTCGATGTGCTGGTGGGCATCAACCTGCTGCGAGAAGGCCTGGACATGCCGGAAGTGTCGCTGGTGGCGATTCTCGACGCCGACAAGGAAGGTTTCCTGCGCTCCGAACGCTCGTTGATCCAGACCATCGGTCGCGCGGCGCGTAACCTGAACGGTCGGGCGATTCTGTACGCTGACCGCATCACCGGCTCGATGGAGCGGGCCATCGGCGAGACCGAGCGCCGTCGCGACAAGCAGATCGCTTTCAACCTGGCCAATGGCATCACCCCCAAGGGCGTGTTCAAGGACGTCGCCGACATCATGGAAGGCGCCACCGTGCCAGGCTCACGCAGCAAAAAACGCAAGGGCATGGCCAAGGCGGCCGAAGAGAGCGCCCGCTACGAGGCCGAACTGCGCTCACCGAGCGAGATCACCAAGCGTATCCGTCAATTGGAAGAGAAGATGTACCAGTTGGCCCGGGATCTGGAGTTCGAAGCGGCGGCGCAAATGCGTGATGAGATTGGCAAGTTGCGGGAGCGGTTGCTGACCGTCTGAGGTTGTGTGGCGACCTTAAGGGCCTCATCGCGAGCAAGCTCGCTCCCACAGGGGATCATTGGGTGGCTCGATCGAACTGTGGGAGCGAGCTTGCTCGCGATGGGGGTAACTCGGTCTGACGACTGACCACACAAATCCCGCTCTCACTGGAGCCGGCCCGCCATCGCCTGTTACCATTCGCCCCCTGTTTGACCTTCGCTTTTCATATTCTTTTTGAGACATGCCATGACCACCGTCCGCACCCGCATCGCGCCTTCGCCCACTGGCGATCCCCATGTCGGCACCGCCTACATCGCTTTGTTCAACTATTGCTTTGCCAAGCAGCATGGCGGCGAGTTCATCCTGCGGATCGAGGACACCGACCAGTTGCGTTCGACTCGCGAGTCCGAGCAACAGATCTTCGATGCCTTGCGCTGGTTGGGGATCGACTGGAGCGAAGGCCCGGACGTCGGCGGCCCGCACGGTCCGTACCGCCAGAGCGAGCGTGGTGACATCTACAAGCAGTATTGCCAGCAGTTGGTGGACATGGGGCATGCGTTCCCGTGTTTCTGCACCGCCGAAGAGCTGGACCAGATGCGTGCCGAGCAAATGGCCCGCGGCGAAACCCCACGCTACGACGGCCGGGCGCTGCTGCTGTCCAAGGAAGAAGTCGCCCGTCGCCTGGCGGCCGGCGAGCCCCATGTGATCCGCATGAAAGTGCCGAGCGAAGGTGTCTGCGTGGTGCCGGACATGCTGCGTGGCGATGTCGAGATCCCGTGGGATCGCATGGACATGCAAGTGCTGATGAAGACCGACGGCCTGCCGACGTACTTCCTGGCCAACGTGGTCGACGATCACTTGATGGGCATCACCCACGTATTGCGCGGTGAAGAATGGCTGCCGTCGGCGCCGAAACTGATCCTGCTCTACGAATATTTCGGCTGGGAACAACCGCAGCTGTGCTACATGCCGCTGCTGCGTAACCCGGACAAGAGCAAGCTGTCCAAGCGCAAGAACCCGACCTCGGTGACGTTCTACGAGCGCATGGGCTTCATGCCCGAGGCGATGCTCAATTACCTGGGGCGCATGGGCTGGTCGATGCCGGACGAGCGCGAGAAGTTCTCGCTGCAGGAAATGGTCGAGCATTTCGACCTGTCGCGGGTCTCCCTGGGGGGGCCGATCTTCGATATCGAGAAGCTGTCGTGGCTCAACGGCCAGTGGCTGCGGGACCTGCCGGTGGAAGAGTTCGCCGCACGGGTGCAGAAGTGGGCGTTGAACCCTGAGTACATGATGAAGATCGCGCCCCATGTGCAGGGCAGGGTAGAGACCTTCAGTCAGATCGCCCCGCTGGCCGGCTTCTTCTTTGCCGGTGGCGTGACGCCGGACGCGAAGCTGTTCGAGTCCAAGAAGCTCTCCGGCGACCAGGTGCGCCAGTTGATGCAACTGATCCTGTGGAAGCTCGAAAGCCTGCGTCAGTGGGAGAAGGACAGCATCACTGCGACCATCCAGGCCGTGGTCGAGTCCTTGGAGTTGAAACTGCGCGACGCCATGCCGCTGATGTTCGCCGCCATTACCGGCCAGGCCAGCTCGGTATCGGTGCTTGATGCGATGGAAATTCTCGGGCCGGACCTGACCCGTTTCCGCCTGCGCCAGGCCATCGATCTGCTCGGTGGCGTGTCGAAGAAGGAGAACAAGGAGTGGGAAAAACTGTTGGGCGCGATCGCCTGATGGCCCTGTAGGAGCTGTCGAGCGAAGCGAGGCTGCGATCTTTCCCCAGCTAATTGAATCTCAAGCGAAAGATTAAAAGATCGCAGCCTCGCTTCGCTCGTCAGCTCCTACGAAACAGGCGAAGTCCCAGTTTTACTGGGGAGGGTGGTAAGTGATTGTTATCCCGGCAAAAAATTTTCAAATTTGTTGAAAATAAATTTGACAGACCTCCGATACGCCCTTAAGATTCGCCCCGTCCTCAGCGATGAGGGGCTATAGCTCAGCTGGGAGAGCGCTTGCATGGCATGCAAGAGGTCGACGGTTCGATCCCGTCTAGCTCCACCAATTTACACTTCAAGGCCTGGCCACACCGGTCTTGAAGCGATCAACACTCAGCGTTGATCAGTTGTATAGAAGGGTTTGCGTCCCCTTCGTCTAGTGGCCTAGGACACCGCCCTTTCACGGCGGTAACAGGGGTTCGAGTCCCCTAGGGGACGCCAGTTTTACAGAAGCGATGTTGCAAGATGTCGCTCCGCCGCGAGGCGAAAAATCCGGGGCTATAGCTCAGCTGGGAGAGCGCTTGCATGGCATGCAAGAGGTCGACGGTTCGATCCCGTCTAGCTCCACCAATTACAGGTTCAAGGTCTGGCCACACCGGCCTTGAATCGATCAGTTCTCAGCGCTGATCAAGTTAGAAGGTTTGTGTCCCCTTCGTCTAGTGGCCTAGGACACCGCCCTTTCACGGCGGTAACAGGGGTTCGAGTCCCCTAGGGGACGCCACGATTACCCGCTCTGCGGGATTTTATAAGGGTCATTCAATTCTTGAATGACCCTTTTGTTTGTCTGGCGTTTGGCCAATTCCCTTATCCTTTGAAAAAGTCTTCTGACCAGCGGTGAAATTTTCCGCTTGCGGAAAATTATTACATGGATAATATTTCAGTCGTAATATTCGGAGGCGACGATGAGCGATAAAAAGGCACAAACCCGTGAACGCATTCTCAAGGCCGCCAGCGATGCGTTGATCCAGCGTGGGCCGGCGGAGCCGAGTGTGGGCGAGGTGATGGGCGCGGCCGGGCTGACGGTAGGCGGCTTTTACGCTCATTTCGAAAGCAAGGATGCCTTGATGCTGGAGGCCTTCAAGCAATTGCTCAATCGGCGCCGCGGCTTGATCGCCGATATGGACGGTGAGCTGACAGGCGAAGAGCGGCGTGCGTTGGTCGCCGCATTCTATCTTTCCCGAAAGCACCGCGACTCCACCGAGCAAGCCTGCCCGATTCCGGCGTCGGTCGGCGAGCTCGGGCGGCTGCCGGATGCGTTTCGTGAGGTGCTCAATGAGCATATCGAGTTGATGGTCGCGCAATTGGCGGCCAGCCCGGAGGACGCCGACAAGGCCCTGGCCGACATCGCCTTGATGGTCGGTGGTTTGGCCCTGGCGCGGGCATTGGGCCCGGGAGAGTTATCGGATCGTTTGTTGCGCGCCGCCAAGTCGGCGGTGCGTTGAGCTGAGGCGCAAGCCCTGGAGATGAGCGATGGACAGGTTGAGTTGGATACGTAGTGTCAATGGCACGCTTGGCTGGGTGGCTCCGCGCCTGGTGGCGAAGCAGATGCGTTCGCTGTTCATGCGTCCTCGAAACTTGCCGCCGCGGGATTGGGAGCTGCCGATGCTGGCGACGTCTGAGCGTATCACCTTGCGTTTCGGTCTCTCGGCCTTGCGTTGGGGCAAAGGCCCGGCGGTCTTGTTGATGCACGGTTGGGAAGGGCGGCCGACCCAGTTCGCGGCGCTGATCACGGCCCTGGTGGGCGCTGGTTACACGGTCGTGGCGCTGGACGGTCCGGCCCACGGTCGTTCGCCGGGTCGCGAGGCGAATGTCCTGTTGTTCGCCAGGGCCATGCTCGAAGCCGCCGCCGAGCTGCCGCCGTTGCAGGCGGTGATCGGACATTCCATGGGCGGCGCCAGCGCCATGCTGGCGGTCCAGCTGGGGTTGCGTACCGAGACGCTGGTCAGCATCGCCGCGCCCGCTCGCATTCTTGGAGTGCTGCGCGGTTTCTCCCGGATGATGGGCCTGCCGCCCAAGGCGCGTTCGGCCTTCATTCGCCAGGTGGAAAGCGACGTGGGCATGCCCGCCTCGAAGATGGATGTGGCGCATTACCAGCTGGACGTGCCGGGGTTGATCGTCCATGCCGAGGACGACACATCGGTCTCGGTCAAGGAGTCGCAATTGATTCATGAGGCCTGGTTCGACAGTCGGCTGCTGCGACTGCCACAGGGCGGGCATCAGCGGGTGCTGGCCGATCCTCGTGTCATTGATGGGGTGTTATCACTGTTGGCCGGTCGCAGTCTGCAAGCGCGGCAATCGGCTTGACCTGTGGGAGCAAGGCTTGTCCGCGATGGCGGTCGAGCTAGGATCCGTTACACTGCCCCGATTCAAATTCGACCGGGAGAGGGGCATGGGCTGGGATCGGGCAACGCCATTCATCATTGATCTTCAGGTCAACGCCGAAGACATCGACGGGCTGGGCCACGCCAACAACGCGGTATACGTCACCTGGCTCGAGCGCTGTGCCTGGCGCCATTCCCAGCGCCTGGGCCTGGATCTGGTGGAGTATCGGCGCCTGGACCGGGCCATGGCGGTGGTGCGGCATGAAATCGATTACCTGGCGGCCGCCTATGAAGGCGACGAACTGCAATTGGCGACCTGGATCGTCGACTGGGACCAGCGCCTGAAAATGACCCGGCATTTCCAGCTGATCCGTCCCAGCGACAACGCCACGTTGCTGCGGGCCCAGACCACCTTCGTCTGCATCGAGCTGTCCACTGGCCGGCCCAAGCGTATGCCGCAGGAATTCATCGAGGGGTATGGTCCCGCCCTGGAACCGTCCGGCATCCTCGTGGACTGACCCACCGCCATCGCGAGCAAGCTCAGCTCCCACAGGGATTGATGGTGAATTCCGATGTCAGGGGCAAAATCCGGTAAACTGCCGCACGTTTTTTCGTTGAGTGTGTGTTTCCATGCAAATTGCCCTGGCGCCCATGGAGGGGTTGGTCGACAACATCCTGCGGGACGTCCTGACCCGTGTTGGCGGTATCGACTGGTGTGTCACCGAGTTCATCCGCGTCAACGATCGTCTGCTCACGCCGGCCTATTTCCATAAGCTCGCCCCTGAGCTGCTGACCGGTGCCCAGACCGCTGCCGGTGTGCCGTTGCGGGTGCAGTTGCTCGGCTCCGATCCGGTGTGCCTGGCGGAAAACGCGGCATTGGCGTGCGAGTTGGGCTCAGAGGTGATCGACCTCAATTTCGGTTGCCCGGCCAAGACCGTGAACAAATCCCGGGGCGGGGCGGTGTTGCTCAAGGAACCGGAACTGCTCAACGAAATCGTCGAACACGTGCGCCGCGCGGTGCCGAAACACATCCCCGTCACCGCCAAGATGCGCCTGGGTTTCGATAGCCCGGACGGCGCGCTGGTCTGTGCCACGGCGTTGGCCGAAGGCGGCGCGGCGCACATCGTGGTGCATGCGCGAACCAAGGTCGATGGCTACAAGCCTCCGGCCCATTGGGAGTGGATCCCCCGTGTGCAGGAGGTGGTCAAGGTGCCGGTGTTCGCCAATGGCGACATCTGGAGTGTGGAGGACTGGCGCCGTTGCCGTGAAATCAGCGGTGTCGAAGACATCATGCTCGGTCGCGGCCTCGTTTCCCGCCCTGATCTGGCCCGGCAGATCGCCGCCGCCCGGGCTGGCGAGGATGTGGTCGAGATGTCTTGGGCCGAGTTGCAGCCAATGCTCCATGACTTTTGGCAGCAAGTGGTCGAGCAGTTGACACCGCGCCAGGCCCCGGGCCGGTTGAAGCAGTGGCTGGCGATGCTGACCCGCAATTACCCCGAAGCGGTGGAGCTGTTTACTGCGCTACGCCGGGAAACCGACCTGGACGCGGTGGGGCATTTATTGGGTGTTCAGCGCACCGAAGCGGCCTGAAAAAAATTCAAAAAAACCTCTTGAAAAGTTTTTGGCGGACCCTAGATAGGGGTTACGCGATGCCGAATTCGGGTCGCGGAGACAAAAAAACTTGCTGAATTTTTCAGGAGATTTGAATCATGAGTACTGCATTTTCGCTGGCCCCTCTGTTCCGTTCCTCGGTAGGCTTCGATCGCTTCAACGACTTGTTCGAAACCGCCCTGCGCAACGAACCAGGCAGCAGCTATCCACCCTACAACGTGGAAAAACATGGTGATGACGAGTATCGCATCGTGGTCGCCGCCGCCGGGTTCCAGGAAGAAGACCTGGACCTGCAAGTGGAAAAAGGTGTGCTGACCATCAGTGGCGGCAAGCGTGAAGCCAGCAACGACAGCGTCACCTTCCTGCACCAGGGCATCGCCCAGCGTGCGTTCAAGCTGTCCTTCCGGTTGGCCGATCATATCGAGATCAAATCCGCCGGCCTGCGTAACGGTCTGTTGAGCATCGACCTGTTGCGAGTGGTTCCGGAAGAGGCGAAAGCCAAGCGCATCCCGATCAACGGTGCGCAGCAGCAACCCGCGCTGCAAAACTGATGCATCGCAACTGAAGAAGGGCGCCAGATGGCGCCCTTCTTCATTCTGGAGATCAGTGGAAGACTCATTGTGGCGAGGGGATTTATCCCCGTTGGGCTGCGAAGCGGCCCCAAAAAAGAACAGCCGACGCTGTTTAGGCCTGACACACCGAGGCGACTGCTTTTAGGGCTGCTTCGCAGCCCAGCGGGGATAAATCCCCTCGCCACACAGTCACGGCAACAACCGCTCAAACGCCTCCAGCGGCAACGGCCGGCTGTGCAGGTAACCCTGGTACAAATGGCAATCAAGCCCTTGCAAAAAATGCAACTGCTCCAGGGTCTCCACGCCTTCGGCGATCATCACCAGGTTGAGGCTGCGGGCCATGGCGACGATGGCGCGGATGATTTCGGCGTCGTTGGGGTCGCTGGTGGCGTCGCGCACGAATGACTGGTCTATTTTCAGCGTGTCCACCGGCAGGCGCTTGAGGTAGGTCAGCGACGAATAACCGGTGCCGAAATCGTCCATGGCGAAGCTCACCCCCAGCTTCTTGAGCCGGCGCATCTTGGCGATGGTGTCGTCCAGGTTCTGGATCACGATGCCTTCGGTGATCTCCAGTTTCAGCAGCGAGCAGGGCAGGCCGTGGGTGGCCAGGCTGCTTTCGATGCGTTCGACGAAGTCGCTCTGGCGGAATTGTCGTGGGCTGATGTTCACGCACAGGCTGAATCGCTGCGGATCGATCTTGCCCTTGGCGATCAGTTGCTTGAAGCCGTCGCAAGCTTCATCGAGGATCCAGGTCCCGACTTCGAGGATCAGGCCACTGTCCTCCAGCACTTTGATGAACTCGTTGGGCGATTGGGCACCGAGGTCCGGGTGATGCCAGCGCACCAAGGCTTCGGCGCCGATGATGCGGTTGTCCCGGGCATCGACCTGAGGCTGGAAATGCACGCTGAACTCGCCACGGGCCAGGGCCAGGCGCAAGTCGGTTTCCATGCGCAACCGTTCGCTGGCGGCTTTTTGCATGGTGGTGTGGAACATCTGCGAGGTGTTGCGTCCCGAGTCCTTGGCGCGATACAGCGCAATGTCGGCGCGCTTGAGCAGATCGGTAGGGGTGGAACCGTGGTCGGGGATCAACGCGATACCGATGCTCGGCGTGACCTGCAGTCGCTGGCCATCGAGAAACATCGGTTCCGAGAGCAGTTCGCGCAGGGTGTCGGCCAGGGCCTGAACCTGTTTGCTGACCTCGTTTCGCGAGCCCTCCAGGCCGCTGAGCAGCACCACGAACTCATCGCCACCCAGCCGCGCCACGGTGTCTTCCAGGCGTACGCTGGCTTCCAGGCGTGCGGTGATGATTTTCAGCACCGTATCGCCCACCGGGTGACCGAGGGAATCGTTGATGTGCTTGAAGTGGTCCAGGTCGAGAAACAGCAGGGCACCACGCAAGTTGTGACGCTTGAGCAGGGCGATCTGCTGGCTCAGGCGGTCCATCAGCAAGGCCCGGTTGGGCAGGTTGGTCAGCGAGTCGTGGTAGGCCAGGTGGCGGATCTGGGCTTCGGCGTTGCGCAGCAGGCTCACGTCTCGGGCTGTCAGCAGCAGACACTCGGTTTCATTGAGGGTGATGGGCTCGACCGAGACCTCCACCGTGAGGATTTCCCCACGTTTATTGCGCCCGAGCATCTCCTGGTGGTGCACGCGGCCCTTGAGTTGCAATTCGGCCAGCAGGGCGGCGCGTTGTTTTTCTTCGGCCCAGATCCCTACCTCGTAGACCGTATGCCCAATCACTTCGTCGGCGCGGTAGCCGGTCAACCGGCAGAAGCCGTCGTTGACCTCAAGGTAGCGACCGCTTTGGTGTTCGGTGATGGTGATGGCGTCGGGGCTGGAATGGAACGCCTTGGCGAATTTCTCTTCACTGGCCTTGAGGGCGGCTTCGGAGCGTTGCTGCTGCGTGATGTCGCGCAAGGTCGTGACGATGCACGGCTGGTTGCCGACGTTGATTTGCCGGCTGGAAATCACACAGGTCAGTGGCTGGCCGTTCTTGTGGTGGACGACGATGGCGACATTGTTCAGCGATTGTTCGCGGATCACCCGTTCGATGCGTTGCAGACTGCTGCCCGAGCCACCCCAGAGGCCGATTTCGTCGGCGCTGAGGCCAATCACGTCGCTGGTGGTCCAGCCGAAGGTCTGAGTGAAACTGGAGTTGATCTCGAGGAACCGCCCGCTGTCCTGGTGGGTGACGCAGATCGGGTCGGGACTGACCTGGAACAGCGTGGCGAATTTCTCTTCCGAGGCGGCCAGGCTTTGTTCGCGCTCCACCTGGTCGGTGATGTCCAGCAAGGTCCCGGCCATGCGCAAGGGGCTGCCATCGTCGTTGCGGTAGAGGCGGGCGCGGCTTTCCAGGTAGCGCGAGCTGCCGTCGGGCAGTTGCACGCGATAGGTCAATTGATAGTTGCCCGCCGGGCCTTCCCGCAGGCTGCGGTAGGCGTTGCGCATGTTGTTGCGTTCTTCGGTGGGAACCCCCTCGAAAAACGCATCGAATGATTCATGGAACGGCCTGGGTTCCAGGCCATGGAGCTGCGCGGCCCGGGCCGAGCCGTAGAGCATGCCGCTGGGAATGTGCCAGTCCCAGGTGCCCAGTTGCGCAGAGTCGAGGGCCAGGTCCAGGCGTTCCTGGCTGTCCTTGAGGGCCTGTTCGGCGAGCTTGCGCTCGGTGGTGTCGAGGAACGTGCTCAGCAGGTACGGCTGGCCTTCGAGCTCGACTTTCTGCGCACTCAGAATGCCGTTATGAATCTGGCCGTTGCTGGCCCGGAACTCCACTTCCATGCTGACCAGTTCGCCCTTGGCCTTGGTTGCCTCCACCAGTTTCGCCCGCTGCTTGGGGTCCACCCACAGGCCCAGTTCCAGGGTGGTACGGCCGATCACGTCATGCACCGGCCAACCGAACAGGCTTTCGAAATACTGGTTGGCCTCGCTGATCAGCCCGTCCTCCTGACGGGTCAGCAAGACCATGTTCGGGCACAGATGAAAGAGCGTGGCGAAGCGTTTTTCCGAACTGCGCAGCGCCTGTTCCCGCTCGCGCTGATGGGTGATTTCACGAATCACCCCGATCATGCGCGGCCGGCCATGCTTGTCGGGTAGCACGCTGCCACTGATTTCCAGCCAGTGCAGGCTGCCGTCGGGCCAGACAATGCGGTGATGCATCGCCTGTTCCAGCGGCGCCCCAGCCACTGCCGCGTGAAAGGCGCGCACGGCCCTGGCCCGGTCTTCGGGCAACAGCAGGTCGAGGTAGTCCACGTCCGCCGGCAACGGTTGGCGCGGATCGAAGCCGAACAATGCCTGGGTGCCGCGGGACCAACTGATCTGGCCGCTGTCGATGTCCCACGACCAAGCGCCCAGCCGCGCACCGTTCAGGGCGGCCAGTAACTGTGGCGCGCTGTCCCAGCTTTGCTCGGACCGCTTCGGGTCGAGCGCCTGAATACGCGGCAGGGGCGGGAGATGGTCAGCAGGTTTGGGCATTTCTAGCGAACCCTGGGCGGTTTTGGGCATTAAGCACAAGCATCCAAGGCCCTACAGGCGGCACAACCTATGCCTTTGTCCCTGGCAAATCGATTTGTGCGTCCAGTAAGGCCATGAAAGCCCGTGCGGCATTCGATAGCGTCCGTTCGGTGTGCAAGATATAGCCTAGCTGGCGACTGAGCTGTATGCCCGGCAAAGGAATGCGCGCGACCTGTTCGTCGAGCATGGTGCGCGGCAGAACGCTCCAGGCCAGGCCGATGGAAACCATCATCTTTATGGTTTCCAGATAATTCGTGCTCATGGCGATGTTTGGCGTCAGGCCCTGGGCCTCGAACAACCGTTGCACGATGTGGTGGGTAAAGGTGTTGCCTCCTGGGAACACCGCCGGATGCAAGGCAATGTCCGCCAGGCTCACCGCGCTGTTTTCCAGCAACGCATGCTCCGGGGCGACCACGAAATCCAGGGGGTCGTCCCACACTGGCGTGGCCCTTACCAGCGTGTGGGGCTCGGGGGCGAGGGTGATGACGGCCAGTTCCGCCCGGCCATGGAGGATTTCTTCGTAGGCCACTTCCGAATCCAGGAACTGGATATCCAGCGCCACCTGGGGATAACGCCGGGTGAACTCGCGCAATAAAGGAGGCAGGCGGTGCAGGCCGATGTGGTGGCTGGTGGCGAGCGTCAGGCGCCCGGTCACCTCGCCGGTCAGGTTGGTCAGGGCGCGGCGGGTGTCGTCCAGCACGTTGAGGATCTGGTAGGCCCTCGGCAACAGGGCCCGGCCGGCCTCGGTCAGGCCCACTTCACGGCCCAGGCGGTCGAACAGGCGCACCTTGAGTTGTTGTTCGAGGCCGGCAATGCGCTTGCTGATGGCCGGCTGGGTCAGGTGCAGGCGTTCGCCGGCGCCGGAGAAACTGCCCGTCTCGGCGATGGCAATAAAAGCATTGAGGTTGGCGAGGTCCATGGCGGTTCCGGTCGGATTCCAGTTGGTTATGCAAAGCATGAAAAATATGAATTTGAGTTATTTAATGTAACCCCATAGGATCAGCCTCACAAGCCAAGGGGTTATTGATTCGTTCAAGGCCCGGGGCATAGAAACAAGCTGATGAGGAAACCGTCTGATGGCCGGCAAAACGCTCTACGACAAGCTCTGGGATTCGCATTTGGTCAAGCAGCGCGACGATGGCTCGGCGCTGATCTACATCGACCGTCACATCATTCACGAAGTGACGTCGCCGCAAGCCTTCGAAGGCCTGCGCCTGGCCGGGCGCAAGCCGTGGCGCATCGATGCCAATATCGCGACCCCGGACCACAACGTACCGACCACGCCGGAGCGCAAGGGCGGCATCGAAGCCATTGCCGACCAGGTCTCGCGCCTGCAGGTCCAGACCCTCGACGATAACTGTGACGAATACGGCATCGTCGAATTCAAGATGAACGATGTGCGCCAAGGCATCGTCCACGTCATCGGCCCGGAGCAGGGCGCGACCTTGCCTGGCATGACCGTGGTCTGCGGCGACTCGCACACCTCGACCCACGGTGCTTTCGGCGCCCTGGCCCATGGCATCGGCACGTCCGAGGTCGAGCACGTGCTCGCCACCCAGTGCCTGGTGGCCAAGAAAATGAAAAACATGCTGGTGCGCGTCGAAGGCAAGTTGCCGTTCGGCGTGACTGCCAAGGACATCGTCCTGGCCGTGATCGGCAAGATCGGCACCGCCGGCGGTAACGGCCATGCCATCGAGTTCGCCGGCAGCGCGATCCGCGACTTGTCCGTCGAAGGCCGCATGACCATTTGCAACATGTCCATCGAGGCCGGTGCCCGCGTCGGCCTGGTGGCCGCCGATGAAAAAACCGTGGAGTACGTCAAGGGCCGTCCGTTCTCGCCCAAAGGCGCGGAATGGGACATGGCGGTCGAGGCCTGGAAAGACCTGGTCTCCGATGCCGATGCCAAGTTCGACACGGTGGTCGAGCTCGACGCGACGCAGATCAAGCCGCAAGTCAGCTGGGGTACCTCCCCGGAAATGGTCTTGGCCGTGGACCAGAACGTACCGGATCCGGCCAAGGAAATGGACCTGGTCAAGCGCGACTCCATCGTCCGTGCCTTGAAGTACATGGGCTTGAGCGCCAACCAGGCGATCACCGACATCCAGCTCGATCGCGTGTTCATCGGCTCCTGCACCAACTCGCGGATCGAAGACCTGCGCGCCGCTGCGGTGATCGCCAAGGGCCGCAAGGTGGCCTCGACCATTAAGCAGGCCATCGTGGTGCCGGGTTCGGGCCTGGTGAAGGCCCAGGCCGAAGCGGAAGGGCTGGACAAGATTTTCCTCGAGGCCGGTTTCGAATGGCGTGAGCCGGGGTGCTCGATGTGCCTGGCGATGAACCCTGACCGCCTGGAGTCGGGCGAGCATTGCGCCTCCACCTCCAACCGTAACTTCGAAGGCCGTCAGGGCGCCGGTGGCCGTACGCACCTGGTGAGCCCGGCCATGGCCGCCGCGGCGGCCGTCAACGGCCGTTTCGTCGACGTCCGCGAATTGATCTGAAGGAGCGCAGTATGAAAGCTTTTACCCAGCACATCGGTCTTGTCGCGCCTTTGGATCGTGCCAACGTCGACACCGACCAGATCATTCCCAAGCAATTCCTGAAGTCCATCAAGCGCACCGGTTTCGGCCCGAACCTGTTCGACGAATGGCGCTACCTGGATGTCGGCCAGCCGTACCAGGACAACTCCAAGCGGCCGTTGAACAAGGATTTCGTGCTCAACGCCGAGCGCTACCAAGGCGCCAGCGTGTTGCTGGCCCGGGAGAACTTCGGCTGCGGTTCGAGCCGCGAGCACGCGCCATGGGCCCTGGAAGAGTACGGCTTCCGTAGCATCATCGCGCCGAGCTACGCCGACATCTTCTTCAACAACAGCTTCAAGAACGGCTTGCTGCCGATCATCCTCAGCGATGCTGACGTGGATGAGCTGTTCCAGCAGGTCGAGGCCAACCCCGGCTATCAACTGCAGATCGACCTGGCCGCCCAGACGGTGACCCGTCCCGATGGCAAGGTGCTGGGTTTCGAGATCGATGCGTTCCGCAAGCACTGCCTGCTCAACGGCCTGGATGACATCGGCTTGACGCTGCAGGACGGCGAGGCGATTGCCGCGTTCGAGGCCAAGCACCGGGCGAGCCAGCCTTGGTTGTTTCGCGATGCATGATGGATTGATGTAGGCAGTACCGGCTTCATCGCGAGCAAGCCCGCTCCCACAGGTGTTTTGTGAACACCCAAAATCCCCTGTGGGAGCGAGCTTGCTCGCGATGGGGCCGCCCAGGCAATAAAAAACCATAAGGAAATCCCATGACCAGCACCGCCCACAGTCAGGTTGTACAAAAGCAATTCGGCGAACAGGCTTCGGCCTATCTGAGCAGTGCCGTGCACGCCCAGGGTGCTGAGTTCGCGCTGCTACAGGCTGCGTTGGCCGGTCGTGGCGATGCCCGTGTGCTGGACCTGGGTTGTGGCGCCGGTCATGTGAGTTTCCACGTGGCGCCCCTGGCCGGTGAAGTGGTGGCCTACGATCTGTCCCAACAGATGCTGGATGTTGTGACCGCGGCAGCGGCCGAGCGTGGCCTGGGCAACATCAGCACGGTACGGGGCGCCGCCGAGCGCCTGCCGTTCGCCGACGCTGAGTTCGACTTCGTGTTCAGCCGTTATTCGGCGCATCATTGGAGCGACCTGGGCCTGGCGTTGCGGGAAGTACGACGGGTGCTCAAGCCGGGCGGGATGATGGCGTTCATCGACATCCTGTCGCCGGGTACGCCGTTGCTGGACACCTACTTGCAAAGCATCGAAGTGCTGCGTGACACCAGCCATGTGCGCGATTATTCGGCCGGCGAGTGGTTGCGCCAGGTCAGCGAAGCGGGGTTGCACACCCGCAGCACCTCGCGCCTGCGCCTGCGCCTGGAGTACCACTCCTGGGTCGAACGCATGCGTACGCCCGAGGTGATGCGCGGGGCGATTCTCCAACTGCAGCGTTCGATGGGCAATGAAGTGCGAGAATATTTTGAGATTGAGGCCGATGGTTCGTTCAGTACAGATGTACTGGTGCTGTGGGCCGAGCGATAGCATTTTTCCCGGCCAGGTCTTGGGTACGCAACCCAGGCCCGTGTCGACAGAGCAAACGAGGAAAGCATGAGCAAGCAGATTCTGATTCTCCCAGGTGACGGCATCGGCCCGGAAATCATGGCCGAGGCGGTCAAGGTCCTGGAGCTGGCGAACGACAAGTATGGCCTGGGCTTCGAACTCAGCCACGACGTGATCGGCGGCGCCGCCATCGACAAGCACGGCGTGCCCCTGGCCGACGAAACCCTGGACCGTGCCCGTGCCGCCGATGCCGTGCTGCTGGGCGCCGTGGGCGGCCCGAAATGGGACAAGATCGAACGCGACATCCGCCCTGAGCGCGGCCTGCTGAAGATTCGCGCGCAACTGGGCCTGTTCGGCAACCTGCGGCCGGCGATTCTTTATCCGCAACTGGCCGATGCGTCGAGCCTGAAGCCGGAAATCGTCTCGGGCCTGGACATCCTCATCGTGCGTGAGCTGACCGGCGGTATCTACTTCGGTGCCCCGCGTGGCACCCGTGAGCTGGATAATGGCGAGCGCCAGGCCTACGACACCCTGCCGTACAGCGAGAGCGAAATCCGCCGTATCGCCCGGGTCGGCTTCGACATGGCCCGCGTGCGTGGCAAGAAACTGTGCTCGGTGGACAAGGCCAACGTGCTGGCTTCCAGCCAACTGTGGCGTGAAGTGGTCGAGCAGGTGGCCAAGGATTACCCGGACATCGAGCTGAGCCACATGTACGTCGACAACGCCGCCATGCAACTGGTGCGTGCGCCCAAGCAGTTCGACGTGATCGTCACCGACAACATGTTCGGCGACATCCTGTCCGACGAAGCGTCGATGCTCACCGGCTCCATCGGCATGCTGCCGTCGGCCTCCCTGGACGCCAACAACAAGGGCATGTACGAGCCGTGCCACGGTTCGGCGCCGGACATCGCCGGGCAGGGCATTGCCAACCCGTTGGCGACCATCCTGTCGGTGTCGATGATGCTGCGCTACAGCTTCAACTTGAACGATGCCGCCGACGCGATCGAAAAAGCCGTCAGCGTGGTCCTGGACCAAGGCTTGCGCACCGGTGATATCTGGTCGCAAGGTTGTACCAAAGTCGGTACGCAGCAAATGGGCGATGCAGTAGTCGCCGCGCTGCGGAATCTGTAATCTTTCGGGCCCACCGCTTCGACGGTGGCCCACTTTTGTATAGGTGTAGTTGCGATGAAACGTGTAGGTCTGATCGGTTGGCGCGGCATGGTCGGTTCCGTGCTCATGCAGCGAATGCTGGAAGAGCAGGATTTCGATCTCATTGAGCCGGTGTTTTTCACCACTTCCAATGTCGGTGGCCAGGGCCCGTCCGTGGGCAAGGACACCGGTGTGCTCAAGGATGCCTACAGCATCGAAGAGCTCAAGACCCTCGACGTGATCCTGACTTGCCAGGGTGGCGACTACACCAGCGAAGTGTTCCCCAAGCTGCGTGAAGCCGGCTGGCAGGGTTACTGGATCGACGCTGCCTCCAGCCTGCGCATGCAGGACGACGCGGTGATCATCCTCGACCCGGTCAACCGCAAGGTCATCGACCAGCAGCTGGACGCGGGCACCAAGAACTACATCGGCGGCAACTGCACCGTCAGCCTGATGCTGATGGGCTTGGGCGGCCTGTTCGAAGCCGGTCTGGTGGAGTGGATGAGTGCCATGACCTACCAGGCCGCGTCCGGTGCCGGCGCGCAGAACATGCGTGAGCTGATCAAGCAGATGGGTGCTACCCACGCCGCTGTTGCCGATGACCTGGCCAATCCGGCCAGCGCCATTCTCGACATCGACCGCAAGGTCGCCGAGGCGATGCGCAGCGATGCCTATCCGACCGAGAACTTTGGCGTGCCCCTGGCCGGCAGCCTGATCCCCTGGATCGACAAGGAACTGCCCAACGGCCAGAGCCGGGAAGAGTGGAAGGCCCAGGCCGAAACCAACAAGATCCTCGGTCGCTTCAAGAGCCCGATCCCGGTGGACGGCATCTGCGTACGCATCGGCGCCATGCGCTGCCACAGCCAGGCGCTGACCATCAAGCTGAACAAAGACGTGCCGATCGCCGACATCGAAGGGCTGATCAGCCAGCACAACCCTTGGGTCAAACTGGTGCCGAACAACCGCGAAACCAGCATGCAGGAGCTGAGCCCGACCAAGGTCACCGGCACCCTGAATGTGCCGGTGGGCCGTTTGCGCAAATTGAACATGGGTTCGCAGTTCGTCGGTGCCTTCACCGTCGGCGACCAACTGCTGTGGGGCGCGGCCGAACCGCTGCGCCGCATGCTGCGGATCCTGCTCGAGCGTTGATCGACTGCTGTTGTGAAAGAACCCGTGCCTTGTGAGAGGCGCGGGTTTTTATTGGGAGACGGTTGTGTGTCAGGGCTGGCCTCATCGCGAGCAAGCTCGCTCCCACAGGTTTTACAATCACTGAAGATCCCATGTGGGAGCGAGCTTGCTCGCGATGAGGCCAGCCCAGGCACTGCAACTCCCCTAGCCAATTGCCTGCATACCCACCACCCGGTAAAGTGCCGCTCCCCACGTTTACCTGAGGTAGACCCATGAGCCAGTCCTTTGATATTGCCGTGATCGGCGCCACCGGTACTGTCGGCGAAACCCTCGTCCAGATTCTCGAAGAGCGGGACTTCCCGGTCGGCAACCTGCACCTGCTGGCCAGCAGCGAATCGGCAGGCAGCTCGGTGATGTTTCGCGGCAAAAACGTGCGGGTGCGTGAGGTCGACGAATTCGATTTCAGCAAAGTCCAACTGGTGTTCTTCGCCGCCGGCCCGGCGGTGACCCTGAGTTTCGCCCCGCGGGCCACTGCGGCGGGCTGCGCGCTGATCGATTTGTCCGGGGCCTTGCCGCCCGAGCGGGCGCCGCAGATCGTGCCGGAAGCCAATGCCCAGGTCCTGGCCGGCTTGGGCAAGCCGTTGCAGGTCAGCAGTCCCAGCGCATCGGCCACGGTCCTGGCGGTCGTGCTGGCGCCACTGCGCGAGTGCCTCGATCTGCAGCGCATCAGCCTGACCGCCAGCCTCGCTGTGTCGGCCCAGGGGCGCGTGGCCGTGAGCGAGCTGGCGCGCCAGACCGCCGAGCTGCTCAACGTCCGTCCGCTGGAGCCGAAGTTCTTTGACCGGCAGATGGCGTTCAACCTGCTGGCCCAGGTTGGCGCTCCGGACGAGCAGGGCCATACGTCGCTGGAAAAGCGTCTGGTCCGTGAGTTGCGCCAGGTGCTGAATCAACCTTTGTTAAAGATTTCCGTCACTTGCATTCAAGCCCCGGTGTTTTTTGGCGATAGCTTTAGCGTGACCGTGCAGACTGCGAACGCCGTCGACCTGGCCAAGGTCAACGCGGCCTTGGAAGCGGCACCCGGTATCGAACTGGTGGAGGCGGGCGACTACCCGACTGCGGTGGGTGATGCGGTGGGGCAGGATGTGGTCTACGTTGGTCGTGTGCGCGGGGGGATCGACGATCCGGCTGAGCTGAATATGTGGCTGACGGCGGATAACGTGCGCAAGGGCGCGGCCCTCAATGCCGTGCAGGTGGCTGAGTTGTTGATAAAAGACTTGCTGTAAAAGATACTTGGCATCAATTTGTCGAATGATTCTAGCTGGGCGCTATGCTTGGCCGGAGTGCTGAAGGCGAACATCCCTCTGGGGGACTTTCCCGGGGCATGAGTGAAATGATCGCGCGCACCGTCGTTTAGGGGCTGCGCGCAATGCCTTACGGCAGCGGCATCAATACCTTCTCGCTGGCCGAGGAATGTTCAAACAAAGGAAGAGGCTATGGTTCAAGTTCGCAAACTGGTGTTAGCAATAGCGGCCGCCTCGGCGCTGTCCTCCGGTATGGCGCAAGCGCTCGGGCTCGGGGAATTGACCCTGAAGTCGACGCCGAACCAGCCCCTGGTCGCCGAGATCGAGTTGCTCGACGTCCAGCAACTGACCGCCGCCGAAGTCGTGCCGAGCCTGGCCTCGCCCGACGATTTCGCCAAGGCCGGGGTCGACCGCCAGGCTTTTCTCAATGACTTGAGCTTCACCCCGGTGATCAACGCCAACGGCAAGAGTGTCCTGCGGGTCACGTCCAGCCGACCGCTGTCCGAGCCCATGGTCAAGTTCCTGGTGCAGGTGATGTGGCCCAACGGCCGCCTGCTGCGCGACTACAGCGTATTGCTCGATCCCTCCAAATTCTCGCCGCAGGCCGCCGACGCGGCCCGGGCAAAACCGCCCCAGGTCGTGGCCACGCCGGTCACCGGGGCCACCAAGCCTTCCCAATACACCACCACGCCGCGCGATACCCTGTGGGAAATCGCCGCCAAGGTGCGCAACGGTGGGTCGGTCCAGCAAACCATGCTGGCGATCCAGGCGTTGAACCCGAACGCGTTCATCAACGGCAACATCAACCTGCTCAAGACCGGCCAGGTGTTGCGCCTGCCGGATCCGGTGCAAAGCACGGCGTTGCCGCAACCCCAGGCCATCGCCGAAGTGGCTGCGCAGAACGCCGCCTGGCGCTCGGGGCGTCGCGGCGTGGCGGGTGCTGGCAAGCAACAGTTGGATGCCACCAAGCGTGGCCGTGGCGAAGGCGCACCGGCACAGGCGGCCGGGCGTGACAACTTGAGCCTGGTGTCGGCCGACTCGGCGAAAGCGGGCGGCAAGGGCAAGGGCGCTGCTGGCGATGCCCAGGCGCTGGCCAACAAACTTGCGGTTACCCAGGAAAGCCTCGATTCGGCTCGCCGGGACAACGAAGAGCTGAAAAGCCGCATGGCGGATCTGCAGAGCCAACTGGACAAACTGCAGCGCCTGATCGAGCTGAAGAACAATCAACTGGCCAAGATGCAGGCCGAAGGTGCCGCGGTTCCGCCGGTAGGCGAGGCACCCCCGGCAATGTCCGCAGAGCTGACCCCTGCGCCAGCGGCACAGGCCCCGACGACTGCGCCTGCACCTGCGCCAGAAGCGACCCCGGAAGCGGCGCCACCTGCCATACCGGTCGAGCCGACGCCTGCCGCGTCCAACGAGCAAAAATACAACGACCTGCTGACCAATCCGATCCTGTTGGGGTTGATTGGCGGTGGCGCGCTGCTTTTACTGTTGCTGCTGTTGTTGCTCGCCCGTCGACGCAAGGCCCAGCAGGAAGCGGAAAAACACTTGCGCATGGCCCGGGCCCTCGAGGAGGAGGCTGACTTCTCCCCGGAGTTCGATCTGCCCCCGAGCAGCTTCGAGGGCATTGATGTTCCACCGCCTAGCGTAAAGCTTGAGCCAAAACCCGCGCCGGCTCCTGCGCCAGCACCCAAGCCGGCCCCGGTGGTCGCGCCTGTGGTGGTCACGCCGCCTATCGCCGCGCCATTGGTGGCTCCGGCGGCCGATCGCTCCGACGACGTGCTGCCCCAGGCCCAGTCCCATATGGACCGCGGTCGCTTGAATCAGGCCGCTGACCTGCTCGAGCAGGGCATCAAGGCCGAACCCCAGCGCAGTGACCTGCGCCTGAAGTTGATGGAAGTTTACGGTCTGCAGGGCGACCGCGACGCCTTTGTGGCCCAGGAGCGCCAACTGGTGGCCAATGGCGACAACTTCGCCCAGGTCGAACAGCTGAAAAGCCGTTTCCCGGCCATGGTGGTCGCTACCGCCGCCGGCCTGGCCGCGGCGGCAGTGGCTGCAGAGCTGGACGCGCAGTACGTCAAGGACCTGCTGGAGGACAAATCGCCCACCGACGAGGAGCTGGACAGCGCCTTCGACCTGAGCCTGGACGACCTGGAGACTCCGGTCGCGTCAGCGCCGGAGCCTGTCGCCGAGCTGGACGCTTTCCCGGAAGACGACGACCTGAGTTTCGAGTCGGTGCTCAAGCAACAGACTGAAGCCAACGAGAGCTTGGACGACCTGTCGGAATTCGACCTGGACCTGGGTGCAGACGCGCCGACTCCGGTCCCGGCGCTCGATGATGAAGACTTCCTGCTGGACCTGGGTGACGATCTCAAGGGTCTGGACCTTCCAGCAGCTGAAACGCCGGCCCTGGACGATACGCCGGCCGACGATCTCGAACTGCCGGCAGATTTTGATCTGTCCCTTGCCGACGAGATGGATGCCCATGACCGGCCGAAGGATGCTTTTGAATCCGAGCTGGACGATGTGAACGCCGAACTGGATCGTCTGTCCGACAGCTTGGCCCAGCCGACCTTTACCGCTGAAGATGCCCTGGTTGGTGCTGAAGACGAGCCGGACTTCGACTTCCTCAGTGGTACCGACGAGGTGGCGACCAAGCTCGATCTGGCCCAGGCCTACATCGACATGGGCGACCACGACGGCGCCCGCGACATCCTAGGCGAAGTCCTCAGCGAAGGCGATGCGACTCAGAAGAGCGAAGCGCAGGAGATGTTGTCGCGTTTGGTGTGAGTCAGCAGATAGACAGAAACGGCAGCCGGTGAGGCTGCCGTTTTTGTTTACAGCGGGATTTTTGGTGTCTGGGCTGGCCTCATCGCGAGTAAGCTCAGCTCCCACAAGGGATAGCACCCAGATCTCTGTGGGAGCAGATCCCTGTGGGAGCCGAGCTTGCTCGCGATGGCGCCCGTCGATCCAACCCAGGACCACCCTTTGCACTGGCATCCCGCCCCGCCGGCCTTATAATGCCCGCCTTTGCGTACTCAGCAGGCTGTAATTCCTTGGCAAACATAGACAACCCGGCCGCCGAAATGGCGGCCGACGGCTTTTTCCGGATCGCCTTGGGCGTTGAATACAAAGGCTCGCGCTACCGTGGCTGGCAGCGCCAGGCGTCTGGTGTATTGACGGTGCAGGAAACCCTCGAAAACGCACTGTCCAAAGTCGCCGACTCGCCCGTGTCGCTGCATTGTGCCGGCCGGACCGATGCCGGCGTGCATGCCTGCGGCCAGGTGGTGCATTTCGACACTCAGGTCGAACGCTCGATGAAAGCCTGGGTCATGGGCGCCAACATCAACCTGCCCCATGACGTCAGCGTCAGTTGGGCCAAGGTGATGCCGGCGCATTTCCATGCCCGCTTCAAGGCCATCGCCCGGCGTTATCGCTACGTGATCTACAACGATCAGATCCGTCCGGCGCACCTGAACGAAGAAATCACCTGGAACCACCGCCCGCTGGACGTCGAGCGCATGGCCGAGGCCGCGCAATACCTGGTCGGCGTCCACGATTTCAGCGCTTTCCGTGCGGGCCAGTGCCAGGCCAAGTCGCCGATCAAGGAGCTGCATCACCTGCGCGTGACCCGTCACGGCAAAATGATCGTGCTCGACATCCGCGCCAGCGCCTTCCTGCATCACATGGTGCGCAACATTGCCGGCGTGCTGATGACCATTGGCGCCGGCGAGCGGCCGGTGGAGTGGGTCAAGGAGGTGCTCGACAGTCGCGTCCGCCGTTCCGGCGGCGTCACGGCGCATCCGTTTGGCCTGTACCTGGTGCAGGTGGAATATCGCGATGAATTCGAGCTGCCGGAGCGTTACATCGGGCCACATTTCCTCACCGGCTTCTCGGAACTCGACGGCTGACGCCCTTCGTAGCATTTGTTACCATCCGGGACTTTCACGGATTTGCCTGAGGTTTTAGCCGCCATGCCCGTCGTTCGCAGCAAGATTTGCGGGATCACCCGCGTCGAGGACGCGCTGGCGGCGGTCGAGGCCGGGGCCGATGCCATCGGGCTGGTGTTCTACGCCAAGAGTCCGCGGGCGGTGACGGTGCAGCAGGCGCGGGCGATCGTTCAGGCCTTGCCGCCGTTCGTGACACCCGTGGGGCTGTTCGTCAATGCCAGTCGTTGCGAGCTGGGCGAGATCCTCGATGCCGTGCCGCTGGGCTTGTTGCAGTTCCACGGCGACGAAACCCCGGTCGATTGCGAAGGCTGGCATCGTCCGTACATCAAGGCGTTGCGGGTCAAGGCCGGTGACGACATCGCCGTCGGTTGTGCAGCCTTTGCCGGTGCCAGCGGCATCTTGCTGGACACCTATGTGGAGGGCGTGCCCGGCGGTACCGGCGAAGCATTCGACTGGTCGCTGGTGCCACAAGACCTGGGCAAGCCGATCATCCTGGCCGGTGGCCTGACGGCGGAAAACGTCGCCGCGGCCATTCGCCAGGTTCGCCCCTACGCGGTGGATGTGAGCGGCGGGGTGGAGCAGGGCAAGGGCATCAAGGACCCGGCAAAGATTCGTGCGTTCATGGCTGCTGTTCGCAACAGCCAGTAGTCAATGTGACGGCTGGCAGACTGCCGCCGTCCATACCTGCACTGTACAAAGCAGGCAGGCACCGCCTCCGGGTGGGCCGATAGCGTAGGGGCAACCGCAGTGCAGCGGTTGCCGGGATGGCTGAGGGGATTGGGCTGCACGCAGGTCATGTTTCGCGCTGACCGTGGTGGCCGTTCGACCCTCGCCGCACAATGAATTTAGCTCAAGGGCATACGCGGGGCCGCGAACCAGAGCGTTCGGGCCGCCGGTACTGGAGAAAGAAAGCATGAGCAACTGGTTGGTAGACAAACTGATCCCTTCGATCATGCGTTCCGAGGTGAAGAAAAGCTCGGTGCCTGAAGGTCTGTGGCACAAATGTCCATCCTGCGAGGCGGTGCTGTACCGTCCCGAGCTGGAAAAGACCCTGGACGTTTGCCCCAAGTGCAACCACCACATGCGCATCGGCGCGCGTGCCCGTATCGATATATTCCTGGACGCAGAAGGCCGCGTGGAGCTGGGCGCCGACCTGGAGCCGGTGGACCGCCTGAAATTCCGCGACGGCAAGAAATACAAGGATCGCCTGACCGCTGCCCAGAAGCAGACCGGTGAAAAAGACGCCCTGGTGTCCATGAGCGGCACCTTGCTGGGCATGCCGGTGGTGGTCTCGGCCTTCGAATTCTCCTTCATGGGCGGTTCCATGGGCGCCATCGTCGGTGAGCGTTTCGTGCGCGCCGCCAACCATGCCCTGGAAAACCGTTGCCCGATGATCTGCTTCGCCGCTTCCGGCGGTGCGCGGATGCAGGAAGCCCTGATCTCCCTGATGCAGATGGCCAAGACCTCCGCGGTGCTGGCGCGTCTGCGTGAAGAAGGCATTCCGTTCATCTCGGTGCTGACCGACCCGGTCTACGGCGGTGTTTCCGCCAGCCTGGCGATGCTGGGTGACGTCATCGTCGGCGAGCCGAAAGCCCTGATCGGCTTCGCTGGCCCGCGTGTGATCGAGCAGACCGTGCGTGAAAAACTGCCGGAAGGCTTCCAGCGCAGCGAGTTCCTGCTGGAGCATGGCGCCATCGACATGATCATCCATCGCCAGGAGCTGCGTCCGCGCCTGGGCAATCTGCTGGCGCAACTGATGGGCTTGCCGACGCCGACATTCGTCGCCGCACCGGTCGAGCCGATCGTGGTCCCGCCAGTGCCTGCCGGGCTATGACCCAACGCACCCTGGGCGACTGGCTTGCCTACCTCGAGCAGTTGCATCCATCGGCCATCGACATGGGGCTGGAGCGCTCGCAAACGGTAGCGTCCCGGATGGGACTGGCCAAGCCGGCGCCCCGGGTCATCACTGTCACCGGCACCAATGGCAAGGGTTCCACCTGCGCCTTCCTGGCCTCGCTGCTGCGGGCCCAAGGGCTGAGCGTCGGTGTTTACAGCTCGCCGCACCTGCTGCGCTACAACGAGCGGGTGCAAGTGAATGGCGTCGAAGCCACTGACGCTCAGCTGTGCGAAGCCTTTGCCGCGGTGGAAGCCGGACGAGGCGATACAACCCTCACGTATTTCGAGATGGGCACCCTGGCGGCGTTCTGGTTGTTTGCCCGTGCCGGTCTCGATGCGGTTGTGTTGGAAGTCGGCCTGGGCGGGCGGCTGGATACGGTCAACCTGGTGGATGCCGACATTGCATTGGTCACCAGCATTGGCGTGGACCATGCCGATTACCTGGGTGATACCCGCGAATCCGTGGCCTTCGAGAAGGCCGGCATTTTCCGCCAGGGCGCGCCTGCGCTGTGTGGCGATCTCAATCCTCCCCAGCCATTGCTGGACAAGGTTCGCGAACTGAGCTGCCCGTTCTTTCTGCGTGGTCGGGATTTCGACCTGGCGATGACCGAGCAGCATTGGCAATGGCGCGGCAGTGACCTGCACGGCAATCCGGTTGAGTTGCGCGACCTGCCGCTGCTGGACCTGCCGATGGAAAACGCTGCGCTGGCGCTCCAGGCCTACTTGTTGCTGGGCTTGTCCTGGAAAGCCGCTCAAATCGTCCAGGCGTTGCAGGCGACCCGTGTGGTCGGTCGCCTCGACCGCCGTCAGTTTGACTGGCAAGGCAAGCGCCTGAACCTGTTGCTGGACGTCGGCCATAACCCCCACGCGGCGCAGTACCTGGCCGAGCGCCTGGCGCGGCGGCCCGTGGCAGGGCGGCGCCTGGCAGTGTTCGGGCTGCTGGCCGACAAGGATCTGGATGGCGTTGTCGAGGCGTTGGATGATAGTGTCCAGCACTGGGCGGTAACGCCGCTGGATTCGCCGCGCTCGCGTACGGCGGCTGAGCTGCAGGAGGCCTTGCAGCGTCACGGTGCTCCAGTGCAAGCCTATGCCAGTGTGGCTGCCGCCCTGGAAGGGCAGTGCGCCCTGGCGACGGCCGATGATGAAATCGTGCTGTTCGGATCATTTTTTTGTGTTGCCGAGGCCCTTCAATGGTTGGCCCGGCGCTCCACGGAGGAAGCTGCAGATGGCATTGCTGGATAAGGCGTACAAGCAGCGCATGGTCGGGGCCCTGGTGTTGGTGGCCCTGGCGGTGATTTTCCTGCCGATGCTGTTTTCCCGCCAGGACGAGCAGCGCCAGGTCACGGTCGACGCCCCAGCCGCGCCCCAGGCGCCTTCGGTGCCGCCGGTGCAGGTCGAGCCGGTGGCCGTGCCCGAGCCCCAGGCGTTGCCTCAGGAACCGGTGCCAAGCGACGAGGAACTGGCCGAGCAACCTGCTGCGCCCTCCGCGCCGATTGCACCGGCGCCTGCCACGCCGGCTCCCGCCGCACCGAGCAAACCGGCTGTCGCCCCCGTGCCTGTTCCGGCGGCGCCGGCGATCAAGCCGGCCCCGAGCCAGCCGATCACCGCCGCTCCGGCCAAGCCGGACACGACCCAGAGTCGTGTGGATGCCAATGGCCTGTCGGTCAGTTGGTCGGTGCAACTGGCCAGCCTGACCAGTCGCGAAAGTGCCGAGAACTTGCAGAAAACCTTGCGCAGCCAGGGCTATAACGCCTACATCCGTTCCGCCGATGGCAAGAATCGAGTGTTTGTCGGTCCGCTGATCGAGCGCGCCGAGGCCGACCGCCTGCGTGACCTGCTCAGCCGCCAGCAAAACCTCAAGGGGTTCGTCGTGCGCTTCCAGCCAGAGCGTGGTTGACGGCGATTTAGCTGATTTGAATGACGCAGCTTACCGACAGCCCTGGGCTCTGCTAAAATGCGCCGCCTTATCCGTCTGTAGGCTGCACCGTGCCATTTACCTGGGTTGACTGGGCGATCGTTGCGATCGTCGCCATCTCCGCATTGATCAGTCTGAGCCGCGGCTTCGTCAAGGAAGCCCTCTCGCTGCTGACCTGGATCATCGCGGGAGTCGTAGCCTGGATGTTTGGTGGCTCGCTGTCCCAGTACCTCGCCGGATACATCGAAACTCCCTCGGCCCGCGTGATCGCGGGCTGTGCCATCTTGTTTATCGCCACCTTGCTGGTTGGCGCAATGATCAATTATCTGATCGGCGAACTGATTCGCGTCACCGGGCTTTCCGGGACGGACCGGTTCCTGGGCATGGCCTTTGGCGCGGCGCGTGGCGCGTTGCTGGTGGTCGTGGCCGTCGGGCTCTTGAGCCTCGGGCCGGTGCAGCAGGATACGTGGTGGCAGGAGTCCCGGCTCGTGCCACAATTTCTATTGGTCGCAGACTGGTCCAAAAACCTGATCCTGGGTTGGAGCAGTCAGTGGCTTGCCAGCGGTATCAGCGTACCCGCTGAAATACCGTTCAAGGAACACCTCTTGCCGACGGCCAAAACGCCGCAGTGAGTGTTGTTCAGTTCAGATCCATTAAGTAGGGGTTGCGTCGCATGTGTGGCATCGTCGGTATCGTCGGTAAGTCGAACGTCAATCAGGCGCTGTATGACGCGCTAACCGTGCTCCAGCACCGCGGCCAGGACGCTGCCGGTATCGTGACCAGCCATGACGGCCGGTTATTCCTGCGCAAGGACAACGGCCTGGTGCGTGACGTGTTCCACCAGCGTCACATGCAGCGCCTGGTCGGTCACATGGGTATCGGCCACGTGCGCTACCCGACCGCGGGCAGCTCGACGTCGGCTGAAGCCCAGCCGTTCTACGTCAACTCGCCTTACGGCATCACCCTGGCGCACAACGGCAATCTGACCAACGTCGAGCAACTGGCCAAGGAGATCTACGAATCTGACTTGCGCCACGTCAACACCAGTTCCGACTCGGAAGTGATGCTCAACGTGTTTGCCCATGAGCTGGCCCAGCGTGGCAAGTTGCAGCCTACCGAAGAAGACGTGTTCGCCGCCGTGACCGACGTGCACAACCGTTGCGTGGGTGGCTACGCGGTGGTAGCGATGATCACCGGCTACGGCATCGTCGGTTTCCGCGATCCCCACGGCATCCGCCCGATCGTGTTCGGCCAGCGTCATACCGACGAAGGCGTCGAGTACATGATCGCTTCCGAAAGCGTGTCCCTGGACGTGCTGGGCTTCACCCTGATTCGCGACCTGGCTCCGGGCGAAGCGGTCTACATCACGGAAGACGGCAAGCTGCACACCCGTCAGTGCGCGACCAATCCGTCCCTGACCCCGTGCATCTTCGAACACGTCTACCTGGCGCGTCCGGACTCGATCATCGACGGTATCTCGGTCTACAAGGCGCGCCTGCGCATGGGCGAGAAGCTCGCCGACAAGATCCTGCGCGAGCGTCCGGAACACGACATCGACGTGGTCATCCCGATCCCGGACACCAGCCGCACCGCCGCACTGGAGCTGGCGAACCACCTGGGCGTCAAGTTCCGCGAAGGCTTCGTGAAGAACCGCTACATCGGCCGGACCTTCATCATGCCGGGCCAGGCCGCACGGAAAAAATCCGTACGCCAGAAGCTCAACGCCATCGAGCTGGAATTCCGCGGCAAGAACGTGATGCTGGTGGACGACTCCATCGTTCGTGGCACCACTTGCAAGCAGATCATCCAGATGGCCCGTGAAGCCGGCGCCAAGAACGTGTATTTCTGCTCCGCGGCCCCAGCCGTGCGCTACCCGAACGTCTACGGCATCGACATGCCGAGTGCCCATGAGCTGATCGCTCATAACCGCACCACCCAAGACGTGGCCGACCTGATTGGCGCCGACTGGCTGATCTACCAGGACCTGCCGGACCTGATCGAAGCGGTGGGCGGTGGCAAGATCAAGATCGAACAGTTCGATTGCGCGGTATTCGATGGCAAGTACGTCACCGGCGATATCGACGATGCGTACTTGAACAAGATCGAGAACGCGCGTAACGATGCGTCCAAGGCCAAGACCCAGGCGGTCAGTGCGATCATCGATCTGTACAACAACTGAGTACGAACCGGCCCCGAGGGGCCGGTTTGCGTTTAACCGATTAAGGAGTGGCAGCATGAGTCAGGATTGGGATGCCGGTCGGCTGGACAGCGACCTTGAAGGCGTAGCGTTCGATACCCTGGCGGTTCGCGCGGGTCAGCACCGTACACCGGAAGCCGAACATGGCGATCCGATGTTCTTTACCTCCAGTTACGTGTTTCGCACGGCCGCCGACGCTGCGGCGCGGTTTGCTGGCGAGGTCCCGGGCAACGTCTACTCGCGCTACACCAACCCGACCGTGCGGGCATTCGAGGAGCGCATCGCCGCCCTGGAAGGCGCCGAGCAAGCCGTAGCGACCGCCACCGGCATGGCCGCGATCATGGCCGTGGTGATGAGCCTGTGCAGCGCCGGCGACCATGTGCTGGTGTCGCGCAGCGTCTTCGGTTCGACCATCAGCCTGTTTGAAAAGTACTTCAAGCGTTTCGGCGTGGAAGTCGATTACGTGCCCCTGGCGGACCTGTCCGCTTGGGATGCGGCAATCAAGGCCAATACCAAGCTGCTCTTCGTCGAGTCGCCTTCCAACCCTCTGGCCGAACTGGTGGACATCGCCGCGCTGGCGGAAATCGCCCACGCCAAGGGCGCCATGCTGGTGGTCGATAACTGCTTCTGCACCCCGGCACTGCAACAACCGCTGAAGCTGGGCGCCGACGTGGTGGTGCATTCGGCGACCAAGTTCATCGATGGCCAGGGTCGTTGCATGGGCGGTGTGGTGGCTGGTCGTGGCGAGCAGATGAAGGAAGTCGTGGGCTTCCTGCGTACCGCCGGGCCGACCCTCAGCCCGTTCAATGCCTGGATCTTCCTCAAGGGCCTGGAAACCCTCGGCCTGCGCATGAAGGCCCATTGCGCCAACGCCCAGGCCCTGGCCGAGTGGCTGGAGCGGCAGGACGGTATCGAGAAAGTGCATTACGCCGGCCTCAAGAGCCATCCGCAACATGACCTGGCCTTGCGTCAGCAGCGCGGTTTCGGTGCGGTGGTGAGCTTCGAGGTCAAGGGAGGCAAGGAGGGCGCCTGGCGTTTCATCGATGCGACCCGATTGATTTCCATCACGGCCAACCTGGGTGACAGCAAAACCACCATCACCCACCCGAGCACCACGTCCCACGGGCGCCTGTCGCCTCAGGAACGCGAGTCGGCGGGTATTCGTGACAGCCTGATCCGCGTCGCGGTCGGCCTGGAAGACGTCGCGGACCTGCAAGCCGACCTGGCCCGCGGGTTGGCGGCCTTGTGATTGAGCTGGCTACGCCGCCGAGCGGTACTCATGGCCGGGTTGCACTGGTTACGGGCGCCGCGCGGGGCATCGGCCTGGGCATTGCTGCCTGGCTGATCTGTGAAGGCTGGCAGGTGGTGCTGACTGACCTGGACCGCGAGCGCGGGTCCAAGGTGGCGAAGACCTTGGGCGATCATGCCTGGTTCATCGCCATGGACGTGGCGGACGAGGCGCAGGTCGCCACCGGTATCGCCGAGGTGCTCGGGCAGTTCGGGCGGCTCGACGCGCTGGTGTGCAACGCGGCTATCGCCGATCCGCACAACATCACCCTGGAGAGCCTCGACCTGGCTTACTGGAATCGGGTCCTGGCGGTGAACCTGGGCGGGCCGATGCTGCTGGCCAAGCACTGCGCGCCGTATCTGCGCGCTCACAACGGAGCTATCGTCAACCTGGCCTCGACCCGGGCCGCGCAATCGGAGCCAGACACCGAAGCCTATGCGGCGAGCAAGGGTGGCCTGCTGGCCCTGACCCATGCCCTGGCAATCAGCTTGGGGCCGGAGATCCGGGTCAACGCCGTCAGCCCTGGCTGGATCGACGCGCGGGATCCGTCCCAGCGTCGCGCAGAGCCGTTGACGGATGCCGATCATGCCCAGCATCCTGCGGGGAGGGTCGGCACGGTAGAGGACGTGGCGGCGATGGTGGCGTGGCTGTTGTCGCGCAATGCCGGTTTTGTCACGGGGCAGGAGTTCGTGGTGGACGGTGGCATGACCAAGAAAATGATTTATGAATGAACAGCCGCTACAAGTCGCGAGCTGCAAGCTGCAAGCGATTATGTGGTGTTGGCGCTTTTGACTTGCAGCTTGAAGCTTGCGGCTCGAGGCTGTTTTTGAAAAAAATTCAACCCTGCTATTGACTTAGCTTCGGCACCTGCGTAAATTTCGCGGCCTCAACGAAGCAAAGGGTGATTAGCTCAGCTGGGAGAGCGTCTGCCTTACAAGCAGAATGTCGGCGGTTCGATCCCGTCATCACCCACCATGTTTTACGAGAGTTTTGCGAAAGCAAAACGGAAGCTGTCAAAAGCCTCCACCGACGCGCAGCGGTAGTTCAGTCGGTTAGAATACCGGCCTGTCACGCCGGGGGTCGCGGGTTCGAGTCCCGTCCGCTGCGCCATATTTTCCGAAGCAGGTTCGCCTGGTTCGAGATTGAAGCCCAAGGGTTTTGATCAGACGAGTTAACTGGACGCAAGTCCATAGCGATACGCAGCGGTAGTTCAGTCGGTTAGAATACCGGCCTGTCACGCCGGGGGTCGCGGGTTCGAGTCCCGTCCGCTGCGCCATATCTGCTTCGAGGCCCACTGAACGCCTTGAAGCTACGAAGAAAGCTGCAAAGCTACTTCTAGTCGATAGCAAAGACCCTGGTCGAAAGACCGGGGTTTTTTGTTTTCGGAATAACGATCTTGGAACAAGTCCGTGGCGAGGGGGCTTGCTGTGGCGAGGGGATTTATCCCCGCAGGGCTGCGAAGCAGCCCTTGTTGTTGGCTGCTTCAGAACCCCAATTTATCCCGCAACCCATAATACCAAGCCCCCATCGCCGCAAACGGCGTGCGCAATAGCTGCCCACCAGGGAAGGGGTAGTGCGGCAGGTCCGCAAACGCATCAAAACGCTCAGCCTGGCCACGCAGCGCCTCGGCCAGGACCTTGCCCGCCAGGTGTGTGTACGTCACGCCATGGCCGCTGCAGCCCTGGGAATAATAAATGTTATCCCCCAGTCGCCCTACCTGGGGAAGACGCGAAAGTGTCAGCAGGAAATTTCCGGTCCAGGCGTAATCGATCTTCACGTCCTTGAGCTGCGGGAATGCCTTGAGCATCTTCGGCCGAATGATCGCCTCGATGTTCGCCGGATCCCTCGCGCCATAAACCACGCCGCCCCCGAAGATCAGGCGCTTGTCGCCCGTCAGCCGGTAGTAGTCGAGCAAGTAGTTGCAGTCTTCGACGCAATAATCCTGAGGCAGCAGGCTATGAGCCAACTCATCGCCCAATGGCTCGGTGGCGATCACCTGGGTACCGCAAGGCATGGACTTGGCTGCCAGCTCCGGCACCAGATTGCCCAGGTAGGCATTGCCCGCCACGATAATGAACTTGGCCCTGACCTTGCCTTGTGGCGTATGCACAACCGGGCTGGCGCCACGCTCGATACGCACCGCCGGCGATTGCTCATGAATCACCCCGCCCAGGGACTCCACGGCCGCTGCTTCGCCCAGGGCCAGGTTGAGCGGGTGAATATGCCCACCGCTCATGTCCAGCATACCGCCCACATACTCCTCGCAAGCCACCACCTCGCGAATACGCCGCTGATCCAGCAGCTCCAGCTGGGTATGACCGAAACGCTCCCATAAACGCTTCTGCGACTCCAGGTGGCCCATTTGTTTAGCGGTGAGGGCGGCGAACACACCGCCGTCCTTCAAATCACATTGAATCTGATACTTCGCCACCCGCTCACGAATGATCCGCCCACCCTCAAACGCCATATTGCCCAGCAACTGCGCCTGCTGAGGACCGACGCTGCGCTCGATCACGTCGATGTCGCGGCTATAACTGTTGACGATCTGCCCGCCGTTACGACCTGAAGCCCCAAAGCCCACCTTCGCCGCCTCAAGGACCGTGACCTTGAAACCGTTCTCCAGCAAAAACAGCGCAGAGGATAGACCGGTGTAACCAGCGCCGATCACGCAAACATCCGTCTCGACGTCATCCTGCAGGGCAGGGCGCGGAGGAACGGGGTTGGCCGACGCGGCGTAATAAGACTCTGGATACGGTGTGTTCGCCATTCTGGAACCTCTGTTTTATATTTTTTACGAATGCAGCGATCCTACCCGAGATAAAAATCGGCCGCCAGCCACCCCTTGAATCTTCGTCGTATTGGTGAAATTAAATATTTTGCATATTCATAGGGTTAGGTGAAAAAAAGGTATTGACACCCCTTTGGAATTCCGTAGAATGCCGCCTCACAGCAGGCACGTAGCTCAGTTGGTTAGAGCACCACCTTGACATGGTGGGGGTCGTTGGTTCGAGTCCAATCGCGCCTACCAAACAAAATCCGCTCTGCTGGGCGGTCTAGAAGGGGTTACCGGAAACGGTAGCCCCTTTTTGCGTTCTGCCATTTGCAAAACTTTTGCAAAACCCCCACCTCAGAACGCCAGTTCGGCGCACACCTCGATTGCTGGGTGTGTTGTCAGCCAGCGGCGCAATGATTTTTCTCATAAGTAAATTCAGTTTATTCACTTATTGGCCGATGGCTTCTTAAGGAATCAAGGAATCATCGGAATGAGAAATAATCAGCCGGTAACACAGCGTGAGATTTCACTCGCGCCTCAGCAGAAGCTCATCTCGACGACAAACGTTCGGGGGGTTATTACGTACTGCAATGATGCCTTTGTAGAGATCAGCGGTTTTGAGAGAGCCGATCTGATTGGTGCTCCGCAAAATATCGTCCGTCATCCTGACGTTCCCCCTGCCGTTTTCGCCCACATGTGGGCGGCTCTCAAGCAGGGCCGGCCATGGATGGGTATCGTTAAGAACCGCTCCAGAAATGGCGATCACTATTGGGTCAACGCCTACGTCACACCAATATTTGAAGGCAGCCAGGTGGTAGGCTTCGAATCGGTTCGAGTAAAACCGACAGCTGATCAGATACGCCGCGCGGAATCCCTCTATAAACGCATCAGTCAGGGAAAGCCGGAAACCCCTCGTCGAGACCGCTGGCTGCCCGCTCTAATGGGTTGTTTGCCGTATGTCGCCATAGGTTTGACTGGCTCCTCGTTAGGATTGTTCTTCAGCGCATCTGTGGCGATAGCCCTGACCATAGCCATAGCAGTGCCGGTGGGATTGCTCTCTTCACACTGGCAGAGCCGAGGCATTCTGCGTCTGTTGCAGATGGCTGAACCCTCTACCTCTGATTCACTCATCGCTCAGATGTATAGCGATGCGAGCGGACCACAAGCCCGTTTAGAAGCAGCCTTCGTCAGCCAGACTTCGCGCCTGAAGACTTGCCTGACTCGACTGCAAGACACCGCCGAACAACTTAGTGCGCTAGCCGAGCAATCCGACGTGCTCGCCACTGACAGCTCTAAAGGTTTGGACCGCCAGCGCCTAGAAACCGAGCAGGTCTCCGCCGCGGTCAACCAAATGGCTGCGACCACCCAGGAAGTTGCGAGCCATGTTCAAAGGACGGCCGACGCCACGCAACAAGCGAACCTCCTTACCGGTCGAGGCCGTGAAGTCGCTCGGGATACCCGTGTGGCTATTGAGCGCCTCTCTACCGTTGTAGGCGAAACAAGTTTGACAGTTGCCCAGTTGGCCAAGGACAGCAGCGAAATCAGTACGGTTGTCGATGTGATCAAAGGCATTGCCGATCAGACCAATCTGCTCGCACTCAATGCCGCGATCGAAGCAGCGCGTGCTGGCGACATGGGGCGAGGGTTCGCTGTAGTGGCTGATGAGGTTCGTCAATTAGCCCAGCGCACTGCGCAATCAACAACCCAGATTCATGACCTGATCACCAAGCTCCAGACGTCATCCAACAATGCAGTGGAGAAAATGGAAAGCGGTCACCGTCAAGCACAGGAAGGCGTTTCTTGGGTACTTGAGGCGGACAAGGCTTTACAAGGCATCAGCGAGGCCGTCTCCCACATCACCGACATGACCACACAGATTGCTGCCGCCACTGAGGAGCAAACAGCCGTCGCCGAAGAGATTAGTCGTAACATCACAACGATCGCTCACCTGGCCGACCAAACTTCTGAACAAGCAAACCAATCGGCAAATCTGAACAAGGAGTTGACCAAGACAGCGTCAACGCAATATTCGCTTGTCGAGCGCTTTAATCGCTAGCTGGCGTACTTTCGTGAGTAGCCCGTCCATGGCGGGCCTTGAGTTCAAGTGCCTGGCAGGGCGCCCCTGACGTTTGCTGCGACCACACCAAAGCTGTTTGACTCCCGGTGAGCCAACAAGCCATCATCTATTCATCCTGTCATTCCTGTGCACTGGAGTGCACAAAAAGCCCGGCCATAGTGTCGGGTTTTTTTGGATTTATCGAGTGCATAAGGACATGGTCATGCGGGTTGTCGCTTTCGTAACTTTTTTTGCTGCAGCCCTTACTGGTTGCTCTGGGATACCTTCAGTTCCATACGAAGAGCCTGCTCAATCCGAGGGATTGGCGCGTGTTCGCGTTATCACCAATTCCAGTGTGTATGGCGATAGCATCGTGGGCGGTTGCGCTCCTGCTACCCGTCATAAGATGGCTGAAGCCGGACGTTTCGGGCGGGACGGGACGGCGAACATCAACTATCCGCAGCACCCCCTGAAGTCGACGACCATTGACATGCCGAAAAGAGTTTCGCCCACTCTTACTCAGTACATTCCTGCTATTCGGATGGGCGAAGGGATGTATAAAGAGGTCGTAACCGAGTATCGCGTCAGGGCTGATTTGCCATTCCAGATTGCGACCCTGGGCGCGACCATCGGTAGCTATGGCAGCACTTACTCATCCTGCGGTGGCCAGGCGCTCGTTTACACGCTGGAACCAGGAAAAGACTACGAAGCTTTGGCAGGGGTGGGTAGCATGCCAAACAATGAAGGCGGGCAAGCGCTTCTTTGCATATTGGGGGTTTTCGAACTCGCCACTTTACCTGGCACGCCACTTGTAATTCCCAAAAAGCTGACGCCTGCTGCGCCTCCGCAGGTGGTCTGCAAGAACTAACAAGCACAGCCCGCCATTGACCGGGTTTTGCCTCTAATCAGAAGAACCGCATGACGAAACAGTCAGCAGACTCCAAAACGGCAACTGCGGCTGATATCGAGAGATCGATCCTGGCCCTCAATAAAATGGCTGAGCGTCTTTGGGGAGATGGTCGTGAAGCTGAAGCAAAAGCGCTTCTAGACGCCTTGGATGCGTTAAATCGCGCGCTCGATCGCATCAGGATCGGGGAGAGCCGCAGGGTTCTTCATTGAAACGAGTCCGCTACCTAAGATAAGGATGTCTCATGTACAAAATGGCAATGACGTTTTTGGCGGCGGTCACACTGGCTGGCTGCGCCTATCAGAAATCCCAATACGTTCTCGATGTCGAAAATGCACCCATTCCAACCGAACCGGCAGCAGTGGCCACTGAGTGCGCGCGCATTTACAGTGAAATCGACCAAAACAACCAAGCCATGGCTCGCAGCTACCAAGACGACAGCTTCACCATGAAAGCTCAGCACGAAAAGGACGCACGTAACGAGGCGCTGTCTATCAGGCGATTCAAGATTGGTTGCCCTCAGCGTTGATAGATGGGGCCTGCTGTGCTTAGGAGGTGTCGATGGGGTTGCTCGATTTCTTGTCCGCGCTTTTTGACGGGCTCGGTGAGATCCAGCCATACGAAAGGCCCCGAAGGGTTTTCACAAGAAGATTCGTTGCTTTCTGTGTGTTGGTCGCTGTGTTCGAGTTAATAGCACTGAACGAGTTCTATGGCGTTCGTGGATAAGGCTGGTGAGTGAATGGCTGCGTGCCCAGGCTGCGATAGAAGATTACGGATGACATCACTTGGCTCCAACGAGGTTTTCATCATCCGGCCGCAGATCGGCATCGGTCGTTTGCTCTTTGTCCCACTGCTTCGCCAGGCACCCTGGGGCATCACGGCAGTCTTCTGTATCAGCTTATCGACCGGGCTGTCGTTACCTGGGAGGCAATGGCCGGGTATCATCCTCGCAAGCCTTGTTGTGATGTGGTGGGTATATCGATTGGGCAGAGATATCAGCGAGCGTGCTTCACTGACTGTGGGATCGTCTGGTGTGGCTTTCCTCGGATGGTATCGGCTAACGAAACGTACACCGCTGCGAATAGTGCTCAAGCCCGACGGCCACGCTGCTGTTTTTCGCTCGTCCTACAGCAATTACATCGAGTATGAAAACGGGCGCTTGTTAATCGCTCGCCGTGTCGTTGGAAAAAAAGTCAATCAACAGAAACAGCTCGCCTGCGAACTCGCCGCGTTTCTGGGCGTATTTGCATACGTCGATGATGGCTCTGGACGACTGAAGAGGTTAGCCGGCCAACGGTGAGGTTCTCAGCGCAACCAAGCAAACGAAGCCCTGCTCAAGGCACATACCTACGCATTGCGGGCCAAGTCTTATAAGTTAGCGCCCTGTGAGTGATAACCTGCGAGCTCTTCTATGAGGATGCGGTTATGAAAAGCTGTTCGAGGACGCTCGGAGCTAATCTCGCTAACAGTATAGTGATCCCCGCCGCTTGGGTATCGGGGCTTGCGACGATAGGACTCTTGTGGGGTGTGGTACGGTTTTGGCCCGATCAGCTTACAGTCGAAGGACGTCAGCTCTTCGTCGCTTCCTGTTCTATTTTTTGCCTCGCCATAGGGTACTTGATATGGCGCAAGAGACGAGCAAAAGCACTTGTCGCATCCATCAACCTGAAAGAAGGTCTGAGCCTTGACGATACTCAACTGCTCGGCTATCCAAGCCCCCTATTTTTTGTCTTTGACCTTTCCAACAAGAAACTCGCTCAATGCCAAAGCGTCACCGGCGACTATCAAATTCGAGACTTCACGTGGGTAACAGGCTGGCAGTTTGAGTGGCTACGGATTGACAGCCGGGTGTCGGGCGGGGTTATGCAAGTAGTCGATGGGGCAGGCATGAGCGTTCCAGTCGATGAGCTTCGGCGTAGATTCATAAAATTCTCACTGGTTTTGACGGTTGCCGATACAAGTCATCCTCCCTTCCGTTTTCCAATGAACCGGAGCGCAGCTGAAGGGTGGTGTACCCGGTGCAATGTGCTTTTCAAGTGCTAACACGAAGCGAATGGGCAACGGGGAGCGCTAATGCCGTACAACTATACGAACGGCCGCTACCTGGTCTTCAAAGGCAGAGGCAGCGATGGGGCGCCCTTGGGCCGGATTCATCAGGACGGAAAAGTTCGAAATCTTCTGGGTGAGCCGCTGTATTACGTAGACATGGACGAACATGCGTTCTGTTCGGTCGATTTTATCTTTCAGGGCAATATACAAAAATGTCGCGACACGTTTTACGTGCTCAGCGACAAAACGCTTTTCACATTTTCCGAGATGAAAGTTAAGCCACTGGGAAACGAGACCGAGGAGCAGGCGCTTCACAGGGAGTTCAAAAGGAGGGCGCTTAGTTTGGCAGGGCTGATCGTCCAGGCGAAAAATGAGATGGTGCAGGCACGCTTGGATATAGCCTGGTCCAATTTAAACCCTTTGCGCCGTTTCCGTGCCTTCTTTACTGGCCGAGCCCGCAGGGAGCGAGCATCGCTAGGGTGGCGTTACAGTGGGTTGGATCATGAGTTCAAATCGAAGGCTTTCCCCATCCCCTCATCTTCACTCGCGGCAATGGTCTTGCGGGCTGCGGATGAAAGGGAGACGCGGGCAGACCACGACTATGAGACGGTCCGATTACACGTGAACTCAAATCGCGGTCTGTCCCCAGCTTTCTGGTTTCCGCCGATCGAGGTGGGTTGTATAGCGGCACTTACAGCAAGTCCTCGTCGTCGCTCACGCTGGGAAAGCATCCAATCAATTTATACCCCGCGTTTTTGCCCGGACACTCGCCAAATTGGTCGGAACTTATATGAGAAAAATAATTTTGGCATTCTCGCTGGTCACACTGGCAGCCTGCATGCCTTATCGATCGGTGACTTCGCCAGATCCAAATTGGATGCGTTGGGGTGGAGATGAGCCTGAAGGCTATCCAAGGACGTTTGTTGAAAACCTGAGCGGCAATTGCGCTCTGGTTACCGAGTCATGGTCTGATGGAAGAGTCAACGGTAGTCTTCTGTGGACCAAGAAGCAGTCTCGAAAGGCCGTTACTTGTCCATAAGTACCTGTATAAGCGCTGATTTCGTGAGTGGGAAGGGGACAGATTTTTTTCTGCATTGGACACTTTTATGAAAGCCGGAGCCAGGTAAGCCCGGGACGATTAAGTGCTTACGAGAAACAGTCCTCTATTCAGGAGGCGTCGGATGTCCCCTAACGTTGTTGCTGGCACTGTTCGGACTCGGGGTCGGATATGGATAGGCCGATGCTGTGCGATATCTGTCAAGGACAGCTATTCAACAATCGCCTTTTTGATATCCCCGTGCTTGTTTTGCAAGTAAATCGTGTAGGGCAAAACAAGCGTGTCAGCGAGCCCGGACAGCCCCATATCCAACGCAATTAGCGATGCAGAGGGCTGTCCGTCGAAGCCGGTGCTTTGACGAGGTGCAGCATCAAGCGTGCAGTAATCAAAAACAGCACCGCTATAGATTCTTGGCACCGAGTCGCAGTGCGAGTTCCAGCGGGCCAGCTTGTTGCTTGCGATGATGTCGTCGCGGAAGGTGGTATTGATGGTTCCACAGCCCGAAACTGACGTGGCTACGAGAAGCGCCCAAGCGGTTCTGAAATTCATCAGATTGGCTCCTTGCCAAAAAAACGAAGATTAGCCGAAGCCGTGACATTGCGCTTCAAGACGGCGCTTACTGGCATGTCCCCGGCTTCACACAGTGGTTACATCCGGTGCAAGCGGTCTCGATGATCATCAATCGATTCCTGCCCAGTGATTAGAGAGTTCCGCAGGCAGTGAGCATCGCCTCGTAATGAATTTACCGGCGGTCCGACCCTTTGGAATTACTGCCGCCCCGGGGGACTCCATTTATCGAGGAATATGTATTTCTCAATAGCGGTGAGCACCGCCCGAGGTAAATGGAATGACGTCGTTCGAAGAATTCAGGGCCACATCCCATGAGCTTCTCAAAGAGCTGGATGCCGCAACGATAAAAATGATGATGCTGGTTTCTGCGAAAGAGGTCTCCGGTCCTTCTTGGGAGGATGCCACCCAGCGCCATCATGACGCTGTGGATGCTTGGCATTCCTTTCTCAATATTCCTACGAATTTCGCGGCGGATCCGCCTCTTTCTTAGGTGAACTCGAAATTGTGGTCCGTCATCCACTTTTCGGAGAGCCGCTCAGGCGCGATGCAGCGCCGAGCGTCATCCGAGACGCAGATACCTGAACCAGACAGGGCCCGATACCGCGAGTGTGGTCTCTGCGGTGCGGTGCAAAATACCCAAGCCCGGCTCATCGTCTTCATGAAAGCCGGCAAAGACCGTACGTTGTCCCACGGCAGGCATAAGCAACTCCACTTCGGTTGCAGTCGAGTTACTGGTGTATCCCATGACTAATCTGACTTTTTGCCCTTCACGTGGGGAATGAGGTAGCTCCAGGTTTCCCGGCTTCCCATGCAAGTCTTCGCCGAGAGACCAGCGTTTTCTGGTGCCATTGACGAAGAACTTTGGGCGCTCCAGCAGGGCGCCCAGTAGGGTGGCAAGCCTGTCCTGCACCGCCACCCTGAATGTGCAATCTATTAAACGTATATCGCCATTCTGGCTGGCAGTGAGCAAGTCTCGATCATCATAGGTATCAACGATAACGGAGCCATACGCTTGGAGCAGGACTGGCGCAATGGGAGGTCGAGTGCCTAGGCAGTCGATCCTTGAGACGCAACCGCCTGTCATCGTGTATTCGCCTGGCGCTTGAGGCTTGAAGGCGATACCGTCTTCCTGAGCAAAACCACGACAGTTTCTTATGGAGGCTATCACTCGAAAATTCGCGTTATTGCCCTGTGTAGCAATGGCCTCACCCACCATGTTTTCCAGGTCGAGTTTGAGTGCGAACAGGCTTTCTTTTGAGGGGAGTCTGTCATCGAGATTTACATCCACGTTCAGGCCGGAGCCATGGGCATTGTGGACGGTGAGCTCCTCGCATACTGCAATGGACGCGTCGGCGAATTGAATTTTACCGGGCCTGACCCAGAGCCGTTGCGGCACATTCAATTGGGATCGATATTCAAGTCCATCGACAACGATCCTGCGCCAAAATCGATACTCGATTGGGGTCCCGGCGGGTTTTGCCGTGCCAGAGCTTTGTGTATGCAGAAGAAGCTCCAGATCGCCGACACCTTTATTGCTGATGATCGTGATGTCACGCATCAGGAGGTCGCCATCGCAGAACCCTCCCGTATCACCTCTTCCTTTCACAAACCCGTCGCTGCGGCTTGCCATATTACGGGCATGGAAGGTCACCGTATCGAGATCTAAAGTGCCGAGTGCCGTCACAAGAATCCCGCTATGTCCTACCACCATGTTGCGCAATCGCAACCATTCCATGAATGGTTGATGGAAATCCACACGGCTGAGCACGCCGTCTCGCAGGGTGACCCGTTGGCAAAGATTGTTACCGGTCGCGCCCCATCCTTCACCGTCGGCATGGGGCGTTATTTCTATGTCGTAGCAGGTATTGAGTTGGAAGTTATAAGCATAGTTGAAATTTTCGTTCCGGATCGCCCACTGCATCTCCGTGCGAGCCCTCACCTGACAGCATTCAGCAAAATAAACATAGGTTGGGTTGCGTGGCGTATAGATATTTTCATCCTGGATGAAGCGCACATCCAGATCGAGCAAGCTGGTGCTGACACGCACGTATTCGTTTGATTCAGCGTTGTTGCGGATGTCCAGCGTTAATCCCTTGACCGTGCGTCGTCGATCTTCCATTCGAAATACTTTCACAGAGGATACGTTAACGCCGGCCAGGGAATACCTTAGCGGCGAGGACACAACGCCATCCTTGTAGACTCTGTTTAGCTCGATCCTTTTTTTTGCCTCCGAGCGGTAGGTGTAAAAATCCTGTTCGGTATAGATGATGACAAAACTGTCGCTGACTTCCGGACGGCCGAACCAGCCCGAGAATCGTGACGAGCCTACATCGAGATCCTGAGAGCTCATCAAAAGCCTGACCACGGCAGAGTCTGGCCCGTAGGTCTCTGCGCTGTTTTTTCTGCCAAAGACAAAGCGCCCGGACCAAGCCGAACAGTCGAATACGGCGCCAGAGAAATCGCAATCGGTGGTGAGTTCAATGAGGCCGTTACCGAGGAGTTTGAACCGGCCCCTTGCAACCAGCGTCGCTTGCGCCTCGTTGGCCGCCCTTGCTGCTTTCTGCAAAGCGGGCACGCTATCTTCGTTGCCCAAGGGGTCTGCACCGAATGCCGCCAATGACATTCGCTCCGACGCGTCGGCAAGTACGCGAAGTTTCAGGCCTCCGGCAGTCACCAGATGAGGTTCGGCCGTTTCTGCCATGACTTCATACCGGAAGCCTTGCGCTAGAAGAGAGTCTCCTGCCGATATTGTCGAGTCATTCAATTCGACATCTTCCAGCATTTCGGAGACCGAACTAAACAACGCGCCGATGCGTGCAGACAGGTGGCGCACGAGTTTGGCTTCGGTAATTGAGTTGTCAGGTAATTCTTCAAGTTTAAAGTTCATGGTTCTATTTCCTACGTAATAAGTACCGAGGTACTACCTTAGGAATGAAATTGAATGCGGGGGTGCACCAGATTTTATGCAGTCAGTTTTCAGCAGGCGAGTTGAGTAAGTAACTGCTTATGTAACCTGTGATATGTTCGAGTGATAACTGTCAGGTATGGCAGAAGCGACAAGCGGTCAGTTGGCTGTGGTTGCTGCGGGTGAAGTCAAGAACACCTGATTCAACCGATACTTCGCCCCAGCACCCACTGACTAAAAGCCCGCACTTCCACCTGCCGCTCCCTTCCCGGCACGCACACCACCGTATACCGCGCACCCGCCAAGCGAACCTCGGGGCGATAATCAACCAGCTCCCCACGCGCAACCGCCTCAGCAACCAGCACATTGCTGGCGAGCACCAACCCGTGCCCGGCGATCGCCGCTTGCAGGGCATGCTGTTCTTCGTCATAGCGCCGCAAACGCGCGCGCTCCAGCCAGCCGAGGGTACCGGCCTTGGCGCACCATGCAGGCCAGTCGATTGCGACGTTTGCGCTGCTCAGCCATGGCACGTCGATCAGTTCAACAGGCGAGCCCGCCGCGGGTGGTTGCCAACCGGGGCGGCAATAAACGCCAAAATACTCATCCAATAAAGGCTGTTCGTACAGCTGTGGATCCGGCCTGAACAGGGCACGGATCGCCAGGTCGATGCTGGCGTCTCGTCGCAGATCCACCACGTCGTTGCTGCTGTGCAGCCTGACGTCGATTTCCGGGTGCAACCGATGAAAGTCCCCGAGCCGAGGTATCAGCCACAGGCTGGCGAACGCCGGCGTTGTGCTCACCACCAGGGATTGCGCGGTACACGATGGCGACAGTATCTGCAGGCCCTGCTGGATATCGAGCAGGGCGCGGTGCATATAAGGGTGAAGGCGCTCGCCGTCGGCGCTCAGGCGCACGTTTTGGCTGGAGCGATCGAACAGGCGCACGCCAAGGAAGGCTTCAAGGCTTTTGACTTGGTGGGAGATCGCCGCCGGGCTGACGTTCAGTTCCTGAGCCGCCGCCTTGAAGCTGCCCAGCCGTGCGGCGGACTCGAAGCCGCGCAAGGCGGTGAGGGGCAGTTTGGCGAACATGGGCGGGTAGGTTACTCAGGTTGAGCGTGGCTCAATTTAGCTCAATTGTGCGCGGGTGCTCAACTTGCCAGGCTGGGGGCTTCCAACTCGGCTCAGGAGCCCACCGATGCAAGGCACTCCCCGTAAAATCCTCCAGGCCATCCTCTACGAAGCCGGCGGTGTGCTGTTCGTGGCCCCGGCGCTCGCGCTGACCTACGAACAAGGGATGGGGTATTCAACCCTGCTGTCGCTGGTGATTTCTGCCGTTGCACTGGCCTGGAACATGCTTTTCAACGGCCTGTTCGAGTGGTGGGAGCGCCGCCAACCCAGCCGCCGTCGCAACTGGAAGCGACGACTGCTTCACTCCCTCGGATTTGAAGGCGGCTTGACGTTGATCCTCACTCCGGTGATTGGCGCATGGTTGGGCATCAGCCTGTGGCTGGCGCTGGTGACCAACCTGGGGTTGTTCGTATTTTTCTTTTTTTACGCGCTGGTTTTTCAATGGGTGTTCGATCGAGTGTTCGATGTTCCGCTTTCGGCGCAGACTGCAGCCAATGCCATGACTGGGCAGGACTGATTTGAGGTCTGTAGGCTTGGCTATCCAAATTCCCACGACTCAGAAACAACAAGCCCGCACACGCATGACGAGGTGCGGGCTGTTGATGAGCCGAGCCTGCAATCAGAGACGCATGCCTTTGAACGGGTTCCAGCCTTGCTCGCCCTTCACTTCTTTGAGGTAATACGCGTAGTTGGCCATGAGTGCGTACATCATCGACAGGGCGATGCTCAGGCCTGTGCTCAAAGGACGGGGAAACTCCATGCCGATGAGTGCGAAAATCACGCTCAATGCGATATTGATCGCCAGGAAAATACCCAGCAGGGCCAGGTTTTTCTTCCAGAGCCCCAGGACAAACAAATAGATAGGGCCGAAGAAAAACGCAATCACGTTGGCGTTGATGAGGATTTTCTTCTTGACGCCAGGCAGCGTCTTGACGGCTTCCTTGTAGCGCGGGTCGTTTGGCGCACCGTAGGTGTCAAAGAAGTCGAAGCGTTCCTGCCACTTGGCGCTGTATTTGCCCGTGCTTTGTACTTGTTCAGTCGTGCTCATTTTCAAGGCTCCTGTTTTCCATAAATAGTTGTCTTTCTTCCAAGAAATCCTGTGCTCTGGTCTAGAGCATTGGTTGCTTTGGTTTTATCGAAGATTCGAGCGAGTTGTCCGGGGTGTTTATTTTGCCGCTTTATGACCGTTGATGTGGAACATTCCGCATTGGCAGCTTGAGCGGTCGCTTGGTCTGTGACGCGCTTCACTCTATTGGTTTCAATGGCACCTACTGCTGCAAGGCCATCAGGTAGTCAGTTGCCTTGCGGTACTTTTCAATTCGATCCAGGTCTTTCTGGCTTGGCTCGCTTATGCGGGATAAATCGCTGTTTTCCGCAAGGTCGGCCAGCTTCACTCGACGCGCGATCGGGTCGCGTGCAGCCCGCTCGATAAAGGCCTGGTAAGTCTCGCCTTCGCGTTTGGTGAGCGCGTCGATGGCGCCCAGGATTGCATCGCTGAAGCCTTCATCGCGCAGGTCGGCGAGGGTTGTCGCGGTGTCTTCGACCACGTCGTGCAGCACCGCCACGATGCGCTCTTCGTCATGGGCCAGGCGCAGCATGACCCTCAGGGGGTGCAAAATGTAAGGAGCGCCGCCCTTATCCACTTGCCCTTCATGGGCCAGCGCGGCAATCGATATCGCTTTTTCAAGGGTGCTCATGGTATTCACCTATGGCGTAGTGGCAGTTTGAATGACGCCCATTTTGAATCGGGAAATGGGGCACGGTACGCGCTTATCGCGGGCTTTACGACGGATAGGATTCGCCAAGTTGACGGATATAGGTTCGCCAAGAAGTTTTCGCCATGAAGATTCAGCTTCATACTCCCAGCTTTTTCACCGTGAATAACCAGAAGAGGCGATGTTTTGTCGAGCGAACAACCCCATTTGCATGAGTTAAAGCTGAAGCACATTTACGACGGTTTCAAGCAACTGATCCCCCTCGCTCTTTTTGTCGTCGTGTTCGGCGTTGCTTTCGGCCTGGCGGCTGCGCAAACGGGCTTGAGCGATACGTCAGCCGTGCTCATGAGCACCTTGGTTTTCGCCGGCGCGTCTCAATTTGCCGCGTTGGATCTGTGGGGGCAGCAAGTGCCGGTGGTTCCGCTGATGATCACCGTCTTCGCCATCAACGCCCGGCACTTGTTGATGGGCGCGACGCTTTACCCGTGGCTGCGGGAGTTGCCCGTTGCCAAACGCTACGGTGTGATGCTGGTTGTCTCGGACGCCAACTGGGCCATGGCGATGCAGGCGTTCAGTCAGGGCAAGCCGGGACTGGGGATTTTATTTGGCGGCGGCATTGCACTGTGGGTCACTTGGATTCTGGGGAGTTGGCTGGGGCTTCATTTTGGCAGCGCTATCGAGAACCCGGTCAGTTTCGGGCTCGATATGGTGATGGGCTGTTTCTTGTTGGCGATGGTCGTGGGCGGGAAAAAGAACCTGCGCATGCTCATCATCTGGACCGTGGCGGCTTGCTCATCGCTGTTGGCCTATTGGTATTTACCGGCTAACAGTCATGTCGTGGTGGGGGCTTTGGCGGGGGGCATTCTGGGAGCACTGTGGATGGAGAAAAAACAATGAATATTGAAATGGCGGGGTATGGCACCTTGCTGGTCGTATTGATAATGGCCGCCGTGACATTGGCGACTCGGTGGGGCGGTGTTTTTGTGATGTCCTTCGTGCCGATCAACTATCGGGTGCAGCAGTTCATCACGGCCATGTCCGGCTCGGTGCTGGTGGCGGTGCTGGCGCCACTGGCGGTTAAAGGCGACAACGGTGCGCGGCTGGCCCTGCTGACCACAGCGGTCATCATGCTGATACTGAAAAAGCCCTTGCCGGCGATTGCCGCCGGCATCCTGGCCGCTGCTTTAGCCAGGCAATTGTGAAGCAGGGAGTCGCCCGCCCGCCGCGGGCGATGAATCCAATCGATGCGCAGGTCAGTAGTTGAGTGCAGCGGCCTCCCCGAACGAGTGCTCTTGCACACCCGCCAGGAGGTGCAGGGGGATGTCTGGTTTCGTCTCGTTGGACGCAATCTCGAAACTCCCCACCACCTGTCCCTGAAGCGCACTCAGCCGCATCGACTCTTCTTCCTTTGCCTTTGCCATTCTCGCGTGGTTCGCTGCGATTTCGTTGAGAGTTGACACGGTACATCTCCGTTTGCTGACCAAGCATTGATTGATTTGCCGCCGCGTCAGAATTACGTCGTTCTTGGCTGCTGGAGCAAGCCGGTGCAAACCCTAAGCCAGACTTTGTCGTCGGTTGGCCGTAACGTTCGACAAGCGACGAATGGCGGGCAAAGCACCCAGGCAGACGCGTACGACGCTGCAACGTTGCAACCATGCCTCAACAATAAGTCACTGATAATACAAACCGATCTATTCGAAACGATTGTGTGTGCCGGGCCGTTCCACGTCTTCGAGGCCCAGCTCGATCACTCCGGATCGACGCCATAGGCTGCCGGCGCGGGTGTCGTTTTTTTAAATGCCACGATCACTGCGATGCCGATCAGGCTGGTGGCGAATGCCAGCAGCAGGATCACCTGTTGCGTGCCGATAGGCGCGGCCAGCACTGCGACCAACAGGCCTGCCAGCGGTTGGGACAAGTTGTTGAGCAGCGTAATGACGCCAACGGTCTTGCCGAAATCCTGGGGCGGAATGACTTGTTGGCGGATGCTGCGCATGTACACGTTGAACATCTTGTCGAAGCCGACGACCAGCAGGAAACCGACCACATACCCCCAGGCATGGGGGCTGAACGCGGTGATGAACGCACCGGCGGCAATCAACGTGTAGGACAGGGCACCCAGCAATTTCAAGGGCAGCGTGACCCGCGCCAGGAAGAACAGGATGACGATGGTGGTCACGGCACCGGCCGCCTGCACCCCGGCGTAATAGTCCTTGCCGGCGCTGTATTGACCGATGACCATGGCCGCCGAAGTGGCGAGTGTGACACCGATGATCAAGTTGACGCCCACCGCCAGGCTGATGACTTTTTTCAGTTCCGCCAGGTTGCGGATATGGCCGAAAGCGATGCGCAACGGGTTGAGCCAGAGGTCGTGATGTTGCTCGAACGTTTCCAGGGTGACCGAACTGGTGCGCTGCCAGTACAGCATCGCCAGGTCCGCCAGCAGGAACAGTCCGGCAATCGCCAGCACCACCCAGTGCCACGCCCACACCTCAAGCATCAGCGCGGCGAGCAACGGGCCCAGCACCAGGCCGGTCTGGTCGGCGATTTGCGAGTACGACAGGGTCTTGGTGTAGGTGTAGTGCTTGAATATGTAAGGCATCACCACTTCGCGGGCCATGATGCCCTGGGTGGTCAGTACGCCACACAACGCCGAGAGGGCCACGATCCAGTAGATGCCGCCAAAGATCGCGTACAGGACCACTGCCGCGACACACGCCGCGGCGCGATAGACCTGGCTGATGTGCAGGATGCGGATGGGCGAGAACTTGTCGCACAGGGCGCCGCAAATCGGGAACGACAAGTAGCGCGGCAGGGACTCGACGAAGAAGGCCAGGCCCGCCCAGGAAACGCTATTGGTGGTCTGGAACACAATCAGCGGGACGATGAACAACAGTATCTGGTCGGCCAGCCGGGAGAGGAACATTGAGGTGAAAAAAGCCAGGTAATCCTTGCGCATGGTGTTCTCGTGTCGAGGAGCTGGGGAGCCGGTCAATAGGCAGAGCCGGACGCGTCATTCAGGTTGTGTCGCTCGTCGCCCTTGAGGGGCGGATTGAAGACGCTGACCAGGATCAGGTCCTGGTCTTTCCCGCCGCGCAGGTAATGACGGTCATGCTGGTCGAGTACGTAGATATCGCCGGGGCGAATCGGGCCGCGCCACGTAGCTGCGATCACGCTTGAGCCGCAGCAGTTCGTCCATGGACAGCTGCCGTCGCGCCAGGCCGGATTCATGCAGGCCGGTCACCTGTTCTCGCCTGATCACTTCGAGCACGTCGTCGGCACAGTTCGCGGGTTGGCTTTCGATCACGGCGGTGCCGCCAAAGAACAACGGCATCATGATGTTGTAGACGCCGTAGTCGGAAGCCAGGGTCGAGTAACTGAGGATGACATCGCTGGCGGTATTGCCCAGGTAATCGATGACGCTGGTCGCGGCCGCGATCATGATGGGGTGGTTGACCACCACGCCCTTGGGGTTGAAGGTGGATCCGGAGGTGTAGAAGATCGAGGTCGGCAGGCGTTCGTCGATAGCGGGAAGCGGTTTTTCCAGGTCGTCCGGCGTCAGTGCTTCCAGGGCTTTTCCAAGGCCGGGGGCGTCTGCCGGGAGGTCCTGGGGCGCACCGAATACAAGGATTGTCTCCAGCTTGGCCACCGAGTCCAGCACCCCTGGATCCTCATAGCGATCGGTGAGCAATACCCGGGCATCGGTGTGCTCCAGTTGGTAGAGCAGTTTGCTGCGGCTGTAGGTGGGGTGTGTCGCGGCAGTGATTGCGCCGATTTTCAATACGCCCAGAAAAGCCGCGATCAAGTCTGCGCTGATCCGCGAGTACAGGGCCACACGGTCGCCACGCTTGACGCCGCACTTGATCAGCAAAGCGGCGATCGATGTGGCGCGCTTTTCCAGGGTGTCATACCGAGTGTGGACACCGTCGATTACCAGTGCTGATTTACCAGGCGTAAGACGGGCATTGTTTTCGAAGAAATGATGAAAAAGAGGCATCAGCGATCCCTTTGCATTAACCGCCTGTCGTTTCAATTGAATCGAAGATTCACCAGGACGGCGATATTTATCGGCGAGAAGAAATACACGCCAGTGCAGGATCGAGAAGAGTATTCAGAGGCGATAGGCAGTGGGGCACCGAGAGGCGGCATAAGCATGATCTCCTTGTTGTTTTTATTGCCATCCATGATGAAGCTGTAGCTTGAAGTCGGCCTGATAGTTCCATTCGGAAGTTTGACTGTCAAGCTTGCCGGGCCGAGCTGGTGCAAGGTTTTTGTCACGGTATCGTGACAATATTAGATGTCCGAAGAAAGTGTGGGAAATTGCCTAAATATAAGTTTTCAACCTAAGTAAGAATATTCTTGAAACCCAGTAGGCCCGCGTACTGATAAAAACGGAATGTTGCCTCGGTTGTATGGGGCTTGTATCCGCGGTTGCGGCTGCACGAACCGATGACCGTGTTGATCGTCTACATTGACAGGGGGATATCCCCTTTCTTGAGAGCATTACCATGTTCACATCGCGCTCGTTGATTGCAGCTTTAACCTGCCTCGCCCTGGTGGCGGCTTCCGAGGTTGTCGTGGCGGACCCGGGTAACGGCAAGGGCAACGCCCAATTCGATCAAGGCCAGGGCCACGGGCAAGGAGGTAAAGGCGGGCAGGGCAACAAGGGCGGTCAAGGCAATCCCGGCAACAAGGGCAACCAGGGCGGCAAGGGAAACCAAGGTGGCGATTGGCAGAACGGCCCGAGCATTGACCGTGGCGGCATCCTGGGCGTGATTGGCGGTTATCGCGATTATTGGAGCCCTGGCCCGGCGCTGCCGCCGGGTATCCAGAAAAACCTGGCCCGAGGCAAGCCGTTGCCCCCCAGCATCGCCAAGAAGCTTGATGGCCGGCTGCTGGGGCGGTTGCCGCACTATGACGGTTATGAATGGCAGCAGGTCGGCACGGACCTGATCCTGGTGGCGATCGCCAGTGGCATCATCTATGAAGTGCTCAATGGCGCGTTCGACTGACCCCGTGTTCCAACTGAACCTCCTGTGGGAGCGAGCTTGCTCGCGATGGCCTAGTGTCAGTCATTTGATCATTGGCTGAACGGACGCTATCGCGAGCAAGCTCGCTCCCACCGTTTCGGTATTCACCACAAACACCTTGCGGGACAGGTTTTGTATCAGCTCTCAAGTTGTCGCAGGCGTTTGTACAGGGTATTGCGGCTGACGCCCAAGCGTCGTGCCAGGTGTGAAATGTTTCCGCCCACGGCCTGCAATTGGCGGTTCAAGTCTTCGGTGTCGTTGAGGTCTACCCTCAGCGGCTCCGGTGTTTCCACCGGCTCCATTTCCAGGTCGACAAAAAAGTCGTCGGGCAGGTGCTCCGGCCGGATCGGCTGTTCCTCGGCCATCGCCAGGGCCACTTGCAGCACGCTGCTGACCTGTCGCAGGTTGCCCGGCCAGGGATGGCGTTCGAACAAATCCAGTACCTCACGGCTCAGGCCGGCCCATTGGGTCGGTTCGCGGTGGTGTTCCCAGAGGCGTTTGAACAGCGCCTGCTTGTCGCTGCGTTCGCGCAGGGGCGGCAGTTCCAGGGTCAGGCCGCCGATGCGGTAGTACAAGTCTTCGCGAAACCGCCCCAGCTGCACCTGTTCGCGCAGCGAGCGGTTGGTGGCGGAGATGATACGGATGTCTACCGGGAATAACTCGGCGCTGCCCACCGGTTGCACGCAGCGCTCCTGCAAGACCCGCAACAGTCGGGCCTGGGTCGGCAGTGGCATGTCGCCGATTTCGTCGAGGAACAGCGTGCCGCGGTCGGCCTTGCGGATCAGGCCGATGCTGCCTTTCTGGTTGGCGCCGGTGAACGCGCCTTTTTCATAACCGAACAGCTCCGACTCCACCAACTCGGCGGGGATCGCGGCGCAGTTCACGGCAATGAACGGCTGCTTGCAGCGCGAGCTGGCCTGGTGCAGGGCTTTGACGAACACTTCCTTGCCGACGCCGGTCTCGCCATGGATCAGCAGCGGAATGTCCTTCTCCAGCAAGCGCTCGGCCTGGCGCACGGCTTTTTCCACACGGTTGTCACCGAAGTGCAGGGTATTGAGGCTGATGGTGTTGCTGGCGGGGGCTTGCGCAGGCGTCGCCTCGGTGAAGACCCGTGCCCTGATCGACACCTGGCTCGGACGCCTGAGCAAGCACTGGAATCGATTGCTGCCGGAGGCTTGCAGGGCGAACGGCAGGCCGTCGGGTTGGTTCAGCAGTTCCAGCAGCGAAACCTTGAACAGGCTTTCAATACTCACCCGTGACAGGCTCAGGCCCAGCAGGTTGTCGGCCCGGCGATTGGCTGACAGGACTTGGCCGCTCTCGTCGAAGATCAGCAGCCCCGCCCATTGGCTGTCGAGGTTGTTCAAGCCGGTGTTGAAGGTCAGTTGGAAGTGTTCACCGCGAAACAAGTTGAGGATCAGCCGGTTCTCCACGGTCTGGCTCATCATCTTGACCATGCCCAGGGTGTGGGAAGGCGGCAGGTAGCTGTCGCTGGAGACGTCCAGCACGGCGATGACCTTGCGCTCGGCATCGAAGATCGGCGCGGCGGAGCCGGTCATGAAGCGATTGGCCTTGAGGAAATGTTCATCGTGCTCGATGTGCACTGCCTGTTCGCAGGCCAGCGCGGTGCCGATGGCGTTGGTGCCGGTGCAGCGCTCCATCCAGCTCGCCCCGGCGCTGAAGCCATGGGCCAGTTTCGGCTCGATGAAGCGCTGGGTGCCCCAGGAGGTCAGCACTTGGCCCTGGTTGTCGGCCAGCATGATCAGGCAGTTGGAGTTGCTCAGGATGTTCTCGTAATACGGCAAGACTTCCTGGTGGGTGGTCTGCACCAGCGAATGCTGGCTCTCCAGCAACTGGGCGATGCCTTGGGCGGGCAATTGATCGAAGGCCGGCACGCTCTGGTGGTTCAGGCCAAAGGCACGGCAACGGGACCAGGAGGCCTGGATGATGGCCTCGTGGGACAAGGCAGGAGCAGGTGCGGCCATGGGGCACTCTCGCAGGTGCTGTTTTTTATTGTTGTGGCAAGTCTCGCACAGACTCCTTGTGCTGGGGCAGGCCTGAATAGCACGTAATAACACAGACCATTGTGGGAGCGGGCTTGCTCGCGAAAGCGCCGTGACAGCCGACATTTGTACTGACTGACACACCGCCTTCGAGCAAGCCCGCTCCCACAGGGATCGAATTCAGGCTAACCGAAAACGTTCATTCAGTGTTGTTCAAAATTGTTCATTGTCAACCCGTGAATTGTTCAGTTGTTCAGTCGTGGCTGTTCACTTGTGTTCATCTGCGAACGTGTTTTTCTCGGATTTTTTTACAAAAATAAGCAAGATCAAGGGGTTGTGATTTCTGGCACGGCTTTCGCTTTTAAGCTTGGGTCGCTTGACTCCAAATAATAAAAAGGCCGAGCCATGTCATTAAAGCTTGAGCACATCTGTCGCACCGTCGAAGGCCAGACCTGGATCGACGATGCCAATCTGAGTTTCGAACCCGGATCCTTCAACGTCCTGTTGGGCCGTACGCTGTCCGGCAAGACCAGTCTCATGCGTCTGATGGCCGGTCTGGACAAGCCCGACAGCGGCCGCATCCTGATGAACGGCGTCGACGTCACCAACCGCCCGGTGCGGCTGCGCAATGTGTCGATGGTTTACCAGCAGTTCATCAACTACCCGACCATGACTGTTTTCGAAAACATCGCCTCGCCGTTGCGCCAGGCTGGTGTGTCCGACGAAGTCATCCAGAGCAAGGTGCTGGAAACCGCCAGGATGCTGCGGATCGAGAAGTTCCTGCAGCGCCATCCGCTGGAATTGTCCGGCGGCCAGCAGCAGCGCACGGCCATGGCCCGGGCGCTGGTCAAGGACGCCGAACTGATCCTGTTCGACGAGCCCCTGGTGAACCTGGACTACAAGCTGCGTGAAGAGCTGCGCCAGGAAATGCGCGAGCTGTTCCAGGCCCGCCACACCATCGCTGTCTACGCCACCACCGAGCCTAACGAAGCGCTGGCCCTGGGCGGCACCACCACGATCCTGCATGAGGGCCGGGTGATTCAAAGTGGCAAGTCGTCTTCTGTCTATCACCAGCCACAAACCGTGCTGGCCGCCGAGCTGTTTTCCGAACCGCCGATCAACCTCATGCCGGGTCGTATCGCCGGCAACGAAGTCAGCTTCGCCAATTTCGTGCACTTCCCGCTGAACGTCGACCTGCGCCCGGTGGGCGAGGGCGAGTTCCGTTTCGGCGTGCGCCCCAGCCATATTTCCCTGGTGCCGAGCAACGACGACGACCTCGAACTGGCGGTGACCGTCGAAGTGGCCGAGATCAGCGGCTCGGAGACATTCCTGCACGTGCGCAATGAACATTTCCTGCTGGTGCTGCATTTGCCGGGGGTACATGAGTACGACGTGGATGCGCCGATTCGCATCTACATTCCGACCCATAAACTGTTTGTCTTCGACGCCCAGGGCAAGCTGGTCCAAGCCCCAGGGCAGCGTATCGCGAGGGTTGCCTGATGGCTGAAATTCGTTTGCAGAACCTCGCCCACAGCTACACCAGCACCCCGGCGGGCCCCGAGGATTACGCGATCCGCGAGATGAACCACATCTGGGAGCAGGGCGGCGCCTATGCGCTGCTCGGACCTTCGGGCTGCGGCAAGTCCACCTTGCTCAACATCATTTCCGGCTTGCTCAGCCCTTCCGAAGGGCAGGTGATGTTCGACAGCAAAGTCGTCAACGACCTGACCCCGGAACACCGCAACATTGCCCAGGTTTTCCAGTTCCCGGTGGTGTACGACACCATGACGGTGTTCGACAACCTGGCGTTCCCGCTGCGCAACCAGGGCATGGCCGAAGCGCGGATCCACACCAAGGTGCAGGAAATCGCCGAGGTCCTGGACCTGCAGAACCTGCTGGACAAAAAGGCCCGCAACCTCACCGCCGATGAGAAGCAGAAAGTCTCCATGGGCCGCGGGCTGGTGCGTGACGATGTGTCGGCGATCCTGTTCGACGAACCGCTGACGGTGATCGACCCGCACCTGAAATGGAAATTGCGGCGCAAGCTCAAGCAGATCCATGAGCAGTTCAACATCACCATGGTCTACGTCACCCACGACCAGTTGGAAGCCTCGACGTTCGCCGACAAGATCGCGGTGATGTACGGCGGCCAGATCGTGCAGTTCGGTACGCCCCGGGACTTGTTCGAGCGCCCGAGCCACACCTTTGTCGGCTACTTCATCGGCAGCCCGGGGATGAACCTGATCGAGGTCACGGTGCAGCCTGGCGGTGTCGGTTTCGCCTCGACCCACTTGCCGCTGTCGGAAACCTTGCAACGTCGTGTCGCCGAAGCCGAAGGCAAAAGCCTGAAGGTCGGTATCCGTCCCGAGTTCGTGCATGTCTGGGATGGCCCTTACGACGACGCGATGCAGGCTGATGTGGTGCATGTCGAAGACCTGGGCACCTACAAGATCCTGACCCTCAACCTCGATGGCGCACCGCTGAAGGTCCGCCTGGCCGAAGACAAGCCCGTGCCCGAAGGCACGGCGTACATCAGTTTTCCGGCCCAATGGCTGATGGTCTATGCCGATGAATACTTGCTGGAACCGTTGAGCGAGGTGCAGCCATGAACAAGGTGCAGAACAACAAGGCCTGGTGGTTGGTATTGCCGGTGTTCCTGCTGGTGGCCTTCAGCGCCGTGATTCCGATGATGACCGTGGTCAACTATTCGGTGCAGGACATCTTCGACCAATCCAGCCGCTACTTCGTCGGCGCCGACTGGTACAAGCAGGTGCTGCTCGATCCGCGGCTGCACGATTCGCTGCTGCGCCAGTTCATCTACTCGGCGTGCGTGCTGCTGATTGAAATTCCCCTGGGCATCGCCATCGCTCTGACCATGCCGACCAAGGGCAAATGGTCGTCCCTGGTGCTGATCATCCTGGCGATTCCGCTGCTGATCCCGTGGAACGTGGTGGGCACCATTTGGCAGATTTTCGGCCGCGCCGACATCGGTTTGCTGGGCTCGACCCTCAACGGCCTGGGCATCAACTACAACTATGCGGCCAACACCATGGACGCCTGGGTCACTGTGTTGGTGATGGATGTCTGGCACTGGACTTCGTTGGTGGCGCTGCTGTGCTATTCGGGGCTGCGAGCGATTCCCGACGTGTACTACCAGGCTGCGCGGATCGACCGGGCGTCGAACTGGGCCGTGTTCCGTCACATCCAGTTGCCGAAGATGAAGAGCGTGCTGCTGATCGCCGTGATGCTGCGTTTCATGGACAGCTTCATGATCTACACCGAGCCGTTCGTACTCACCGGCGGCGGGCCGGGCAACGCCACCACGTTCCTCAGCCAGACCCTGACGCAGATGGCTATCGGCCAATTCGACCTGGGCCCGGCGGCGGCGTTTTCCCTGGTGTATTTCCTGATCATTCTGTTGGTGTCCTGGCTGTTCTACACCGCCATGACGCACTCCGACGCCAACCGTTGAGGCCCGCGCAATGAGCAAGAAAAAGCTGATTCCGCTGTTGATCTACATCCTGTTCCTGCTGGTGCCCATCTACTGGCTGCTGAACATGTCGTTCAAGAGCAACACCGAGATCCTCGGCAGCCTGACCCTGTGGCCGCAGGATTTCACCTTCCACAACTACAAGGTGATCTTCACCGACCCAAGCTGGTACACCGGTTACTTGAACTCGCTGTACTACGTGAGCCTGAACACGGTGATTTCCCTGGGCGTCGCGTTGCCGGCCGCCTATGCGTTTTCCCGTTATCGGTTCCTGGGGGACAAGCACCTGTTCTTCTGGCTGCTGACCAACCGCATGGCGCCACCGGCGGTGTTCCTGTTGCCGTTCTTCCAGCTGTATTCGTCCATCGGGCTGTTCGACACCCATATCGCCGTGGCCCTGGCCCATTGCCTGTTCAACGTGCCGTTGGCGGTGTGGATCCTCGAAGGGTTCATGTCCGGGGTGCCGAAAGAAATTGACGAGACCGCCTACATTGACGGCTACAGTTTCCCCAAGTTCTTCGCCAAGATCTTCATTCCGTTGATCGGCTCCGGCATCGGTGTGACGGCATTTTTCTGCTTCATGTTTTCCTGGGTCGAACTGTTGCTGGCGCGCACGCTCACCTCGGTGAATGCCAAGCCGATCGCGGCGGTCATGACCCGTACGGTATCGGCGTCCGGTATCGACTGGGGGGTGCTGGCGGCGGCGGGGGTGTTGACCATCCTGCCGGGCATGCTGGTGATCTGGTTCGTTCGCAACCACGTGGCCAAGGGCTTTGCCCTGGGCCGGGTCTGAGGAGTCGATGATGGAATGGATGAACTGGACCGGCCCGACGGCGGCTTTTTTTGGGGTCATCGCCTTGCTGCTGGCAGGCATGACCACGTGGGAACTGCGTTCGCCGAGCATCCCTCGGCGTGGTTTCCTGCCGATTGCCACCACCCGTGGCGATCGGTTGTTTATCGGTCTTCTCGGTAGCGCCTACCTGCACTTGCTGGTGATCGGCGCCACCGACTGGAGCATCTGGATAGCGTTCGCGTTGTCTTGGGTGTGGCTGTTGGCAGTGATGCGGTGGGGCTAATCGCGACAATTCGACGATCAGGCTCTTAAACCCAAACAGGAGGTCTCTATGTTCGATAAAAACAATAAGCTGCGACATAGCGTTTCATTGGCAGCCATGCTGGCACTCAGCGGGCTGAGCGCTACGGCCTGGGCCGACGCCTATGAAGACGCCGCTAAAAAATGGATCGGCAGTGAATTCAAGCCGTCGACCCTGACAGCCGAGCAGCAGCTCGAAGAACTCAAATGGTTCATCAAGGCCGCCCAGCCGTTTCGCGGGATGAAAATCAACGTGGTGTCGGAAACCATCGCCACCCACGAATATGAATCCAAGGTGCTGGCCAAGGCTTTCAGCGAAATCACCGGGATCCAGCTGACCCACGACCTGCTCCAGGAAGGCGACGTGGTGGAGAAGCTGCAGACCCAGATGCAATCGGACAAGAATATCTATGACGGCTGGGTCAACGACTCGGACTTGATCGGTACGCACTTCCGCTACGGCAAGACCGAATCGATCACCGACCTGATGGCCAACGAAGGCAAGGACTTCACCTCGCCGACCCTGGACCTCAAGGACTTCATCGGTATTTCCTTCACCACCGCGCCGGACGGCAAGGTCTATCAACTGCCCGACCAGCAATTCGCCAACCTGTACTGGTTCCGCGCCGACTGGTTCGAGCGTGCGGACCTGAAGGCCAAGTTCAAGGAAAAATACGGCTACGAGTTGGGTGTGCCGGTGAACTGGTCGGCCTATGAAGACATCGCCAAGTTCTTCTCCGAAGACGTCAAGGAGATCGATGGCAAGCGCGTCTACGGGCACATGGACTACGGCAAGAAAGACCCGTCCCTGGGCTGGCGCTTCACCGATGCCTGGTTCTCCATGGCCGGTGGCGGTGACAAGGGCTTGCCCAATGGTTTGCCGGTGGACGAGTGGGGTATTCGCGTCGAAGACTGCCATCCGGTCGGCTCCAGCGTGACCCGCGGCGGTGACACCAACGGTCCCGCGGCCGTGTTCGCCACCACCAAATACGTGGACTGGATGAAGAAGTACGCGCCACCGGAAGCGGCGGGCATGACCTTCTCCGAGTCCGGCCCGGTGCCGTCCCAAGGCAACATCGCCCAGCAGATCTTCTGGTACACCGCTTTCACGGCCGACATGACCAAGCCGGGCCTGCCGGTGATGAACGCCGATGGCACGCCGAAATGGCGCATGGCGCCATCGCCACGCGGTCCGTATTGGGAAGAGGGCATGAAGCTGGGCTATCAGGACGTGGGTTCCTGGACGTTCATGAAGTCCACGCCTGAGAAGCAGAAACTCGCGGCCTGGCTCTATGCGCAGTTCGTGACGTCCAAGACCGTGTCGCTGAAGAAGACCATCGTTGGCCTGACGCCGATTCGTGAGTCGGACATCAACTCCCAGGCGCTGACCGACCTGGCACCGAAACTCGGTGGCCTGGTGGAGTTCTACCGCAGCCCGGCCCGCGTGCAATGGACCCCGACCGGGACCAACGTGCCGGACTACCCACGCCTGGCGCAATTGTGGTGGAGCCACATCGCCGAAGCTGCCAGTGGCGAGAAAACGCCGCAGCAGGCCCTCGACGGGTTGGCCAAGGACCAGGATGCGATCATGACCCGCCTGGAACGCTCCAAGGCCCAAGCCACTTGCGCACCTAAGATGAACCCTGAGCGCGACGCGCAATACTGGTTCGACCAACCGGGCGCACCGAAGCCGAAACTGGCGAACGAGAAGCCTAAAGGCGAAACCGTGAGCTACGCCGAGCTGCTGAAATCATGGGAGGCGGCACGCAAGTAAAGCCCCGGATGTGAAAACGAACGGCACCGAAAGGTGCCGTTTTTTTTGGGCCAGGGCTTACCGCAACAAACAGACCCGCCGCTGTCGCGAGCAAGCTCGCTCCCACAGGGTTTGGTGGTGACCCTAGATATTGCGTACACCCAAAATCCATTGTGGGAGCTGCTCCCACAGGATTTGGCGGTGTCCATGAATGCTGCATACACCACAGTTCCCCTGTGGGAGCGAGCTTGCTCGCGATGAGGCCGGCAAGCCATCCACATAAACCGGCAGGCAAAAAAACCGGCGTAACCGAGGTCGCGCCGGTGGTGGTGCCAGTGGCTGCACGGATATTCGTGGGTCCGTGCAGCCACCGTTGAACCCGTGTCGGTTATGCCCGTTCCAGCGCCAGGGCCACGCCTTGGCCGCCGCCGATGCACAGGGTCGCGAGGCCTTTCTTGGCGTCGCGCTTGATCATTTCATGCAGCAGCGACACCAGGACACGGCAACCCGACGCGCCAATAGGGTGGCCCAGGGCGATGGCGCCGCCATTGACGTTGACCTTGTCCATGTCCCATTTCAGTTCCCGGGCCACGGCCAGCGACTGGGCGGCGAAGGCTTCGTTGGCTTCGATCAGGTCCAGTTGGTCCAGCGACCAGCCGGCCTTGTCCAGGCAGCGACGGGTGGCCGAGACCGGGCCGATGCCCATGATTGCCGGGTCGACGCCGGCATTGGCGTAGGCACTGATTTTCGCCAGCACCGGCAGGCCCAGGGCCTTGGCTTTTTCCGCGCTCATCAGGATCACGGCGGCGGCACCATCGTTGAGCGAGGACGCATTGCCCGCGGTGACGCTGCCGTCCTTCTTGAAGGCAGGCTTGAGCTTGCCCAGGGATTCGGCGGTGGTACCGGCGCGCGGTTGTTCATCGGTGGCGAACGCCACGGGATCACCTTTGCGCTGGGGAATCAGGATCGGCGTGATCTCATCGGCAAACCGACCGCCCTCGATGGCGGCAACGGCCTTCTGCTGGGAAGCGGCGGCGAAGGCGTCTTGCTCCTCGCGACTGATGCCGTACTTGTCCACCAGGTTCTCGGCGGTGATGCCCATGTGGTAATCGTTGAAGGCATCCCACAAGCCGTCGGTGATCATGCTGTCGATCATCTTCGCGTGGCCCATGCGCAGGCCGGTGCGGGCGGCCGGCAGTACATACGGGGCCAGGCTCATGTTTTCCATGCCGCCGGCGATGATCACTTCGGCATCGCCACAACGAATCGCCTGGGCGCCCAGGTGCAACGCCTTGAGGCCCGAACCGCAGACCTTGTTCAGGGTCAGCGCCGGCACCGCATGGGGCAGGCCGGCGAGGATCGACGCCTGGCGCGCCGGGTTTTGCCCGGAGCCCGCAGTCAGCACCTGGCCGAGGATCACTTCATCGACCTGCTCGCCGGACAGGCCGGTTTGCTCCAGCAGGCGCCGAATCACCGCAGCACCGAGTTCCGGTGCGGGAATGGAAGCCAGCGAACCCTGGAAACTGCCAATGGCGGTCCGGGTAGCGGCGACAATCACGACTTCTTGCATCGAATCTCTCCTCACTGGGCAGCGAACTGCATTTCAGGCACGTGGTCCGGCACGACCAATTTGCCGGCGGTCTTGGCGACGATTTCCTCGACGCTGACGCCTGGGGCGCGTTCTTTCAGGATGAAGGCGCCGTCCTGGATTTCCAGGTAGGCCAGGTCGGTCAGCACGCGCTTGATGCAACCGGCGCCGGTCAGCGGCAGGCTGCAGCGCGGCAGCAGTTTCGACTCACCGTCTTTCGACGCATGGGTCATGGTGACGATGATGTTCTCGGCACCGGCCACCAGGTCCATCGCACCGCCCATGCCCTTGACCAGCTTGCCGGGAATCATCCACGAGGCAATGTTGCCTTCGACATCCACCTCGAATGCGCCGAGCACGGTCAGGTCGATGTGGCCGCCGCGGATCATGGCAAACGATTCGGCGGAAGAGAAGATCGAGGCGCCGATGCGCGCGGTGACCGTCTGTTTGCCGGCGTTGATCATGTCGGCATCGACTTCGGCTTCGGTGGGAAACGCGCCCATGCCGAGCAGGCCGTTTTCCGACTGCAGCATGACTTCCATGCCTTCGGGAATGTAGTTGGCGACCAGGGTCGGAATGCCGATGCCCAGGTTCACGTAGTAGCCGTCCTGCATTTCGCGGGCGACGCGTTGAGCCATTTGTTCGCGGGAAAGTGCCATGTTCTTATTCCTTCATTCGAGCCGGGGGCAGGGGATCACTTACGCACGGTGCGCTGTTCGATGCGTTTTTCGAACGTGCCGCAAATGACCCGGTCGACGTAGATGCCCGGGGTGTGGATCTGCGTCGGGTCCAGCTCGCCGGGTTCGACGATTTCTTCGACTTCCACCACGGTGATCTTGCCCGCCGTGGCGGCCAGCGGGTTGAAGTTCTGGGCGGTGTGACGATAGATCACGTTGCCGAAATGGTCGGCCTTCCAGCCTTTGACGATGGCGAAGTCGCCGGTGATGGATTCTTCCATCAGGTACTGGCGGCCGTGGAATTCACGCACTTCCTTGCCTTCGGCCACGGGCGTGCCAACGCCGGTGGCGGTGAAGAAGGCCGGGATGCCGGCGCCACCGGCGCGCATTTTTTCGGCGAGGGTGCCTTGGGGGGTGAGCACGACTTCGATTTCGCCGCTCAGCAGTTGCTGCTCGAACAGGGCGTTCTCGCCCACGTAGGAGGCGATCACCTTGCGGATCTGCCGGTCTTCCAACAGCACGCCGAGGCCGAAACCGTCGACGCCGCAGTTGTTGGACACCACGGTGAGGTCGCGGATGCCCTTGCGCTTGATCTCGGCGATCAGGTTTTCCGGAATACCGCACAGGCCGAAGCCGCCGGCGATGACGGTCATGCCGTCCTTCAAGCCTTCCAGCGCTTGCTCATAAGAACTCACGCGTTTGTCGAAACCTGCCATAGACACCTCTTTTATTCTTGATGGGGTCGCAATGAAATGCAGTGTTGCGCCAAGTCATATATTTGTTAAGTTGATTTTTAGGTTGGATTGATTGATAAAACTCAACAATTGCCTCCTTCTGTAGGTGCTGTCGAGTGCAACGAGGCTACGATCTTTCCAAAAACACTTGAATCCCAAGCAAAAGATCAAAAGATCGCAGCCTTCGGCAGCTCCTACCCCACCGGACACAAACACCCATGACCCTCAAGCAAATCCGCGCCTTCCTCGCCGTGGCCCAGAGCCTGAGCTTCGCTGTGGCCTGCGAGCGGCTGCACCTGTCCCAATCGGCCTTGAGCCTGACCATCAAGGCCTTGGAAGAGGGCCTCGGCGGTCGTTTGTTCAGCCGTAATACCCGCAACGTGGCGTTGACCCCGGAAGGAGAGTCCTTGCTGCCACTGGCCCGCCGGCTGGTGGCCGACTGGGACAACGCCGAGGACGAAATGCGCCAGCGCTTCACCTTGCAGCGCGGTCGCGTGACGCTGGCGGCGATGCCTTCGTTTGCCGGCAACCTGTTGCCGCCGATCCTCAAGACCTTCCGCGCCCGCTATCCGAATGTCAACGTCACGGTCAACGATGTGATCAACGAACAAGTGCTGGAAATGGTCCGTGATCGTCATGTTGAACTGGGTGTGGCGTTCGAGCCGATGCAGGGTTCGTCCCTGGCGTTCACGCCCTTGTACCTCGATCGCTTCGTCGCGGTGGTGCCGTTGGATTCAGCTTTTGCCCAGCGCGACGAAATCCACTGGGAAACCCTGCTGGAGCAGCCGTTCATCACGCTGCAACGACCCTCCACCGTACGGGTGATGCTGGAAGAGCATCTGCGAGCCCGGGGCATGAAGCTGCCGGTGGAGTTCGAGAGCCACCAGTTGGCGACCGTCGGCCGGATGGTCGCCAGTGGGCTGGGGGTCAGTGCCGTACCGGCATTGTGCGTCGGGCAGATGCATGAGCTGGGTGCCCGCTGCATCACCTTGAGTGACCCGGTGATCGAGCGAGCCATCGGGGTGCTGACCAAGCCGGGGCATGAACTGTCGGCGGCGGCGCAGGCGTTGTTCGATACGCTCAGGGATCAGGAGTTGGGTATGCAGTTGGCCGCAGGTTGACCCCGGCCACTGTGGGAGCGGGTGTTGCTAAAACGGGTGTTGTGTCAGCAATGGCAGTAATTGCTCACACGGCTCTTCAAGCTTGAGGTCCAGCAGCTCATCGGCCCGGGTCTTGCCTCGGTTGATCGCCAACAGCGGCTTGCCCTGGTCCTTGATGGCCCGGCACAGGCGAAACGCCGAATAGGCCATCAGCGACGAACCCACCACCAGCAGGCCTTCCGCTTGCTCGACGGCTTGCATGGCGCGGGTCGCGGTGAGGGGGGCGACGTTCTCGCCGAAAAATACCACGTCGGGTTTCAACCGCTCGCCGCCGCAATGGGGGCAATGGGGCACTTGAAAGCGCGCCTCGAACGCGGGGTCGAGCAGGGTGTCGCCATCGGGGGCCTGCACCGCATCGACACCGGCCAGATAAGGGTTTTCGGTTTCCATTAACCGTTGAATCTGCTGTCGCTCGCTGCGCTGGCCGCAATCCAGGCACAGCACGCGATGCAGGCTGCCGTGCAGTTCGATGACGTCCTGGCTGCCGGCCTGGTCGTGCAGGGTGTCGACATTCTGGGTAATCAAGCCGGTGATGCGTTGCTGCGCCTGCAACTCGGCCAAGGCTTCGTGAGCCACATTCGGCCTGGCCTGCCTGACCCGCGGCCAGCCCAGCATCGCCCTTGCCCAATAGCGCCGTCGTGCCTCGGGCTGGGCGAGGAACTCCTGGTACATCATCGGTTGTCGACCCCGACGGACCCCGTCGCTGTCGCGGTAGTCGGGGATGCCCGAAGGGGTACTGATGCCGGCGCCGGTGAGCACCAGGAAGCGGCGCCCGGCGGTGTACGCCAGTAACTGATCGATGGGTGCCTGGTGAAGGTCTTCGGGCATGGGAGGTGTCTGCGCTGGCCTTGGGCCGTTGAGGTTACCACTTGGATCGAGTCGACGCCTTTCGTCGCCCTGGGGCTGGTTTGTTCAAACTTTCCCCCGTGCCGCGCTATCCACTTTTATGTGCGGTACTTCAGAACCCCCGTATACCGAAGCCAAGCGCTGAGCAGCAAAGAGCGGCCGGTCCTGGGGGGCGACCGCTCCTGAAACTGCCGAGAGAGGAAACGTATGAAGCGGACCAAGGGTGAAGTACGGGCCATCAATCGAGAGAGTTCAATGGTGGGTGTGTACGTGAAGCAAGAGGACCGCCATACGGTGCTGAAGCTGAGTTCAGCCAGTGACATCGATATTGGCGACATCCTGGCGTGGGACAGTGGTACGGCCTTGGGTACCCAGTCCTATCACAACCTGACCAAGGGCTGGACTGCCGATGTGTATGTGGCCAACCACGGTGTTGCGGCGGCGAACCTTGATGTCCAGTTGTGACGACGCCTTCAGCCCGTGACCTCGGGAGAAAGAGCATGAGCAAATTAAAGTGCGGTTGCCCTGATTGCCAAGGCGAGATGGATCCGCAACGGATGTTCAACCACTAATCCGGGTATCGGCGACAGGGTATCCGGACGCCGCAAGCCGGTCAGTGCGGTGGTGCAGGACAACGCCGGCAGCCCGCGAGTTTTGGCTTCCTGGAACGGCGCGAGGCCAGGTGACGAGACCGGTGCAATGGGGTGCCGGCGTTGCTTGGCCTTTGGCGGACAGCGTGGAAAGACACGCACTGTTTTTAATGTTGAAGCGAGGCAGTTGTGGGAGCGAGATTGCTCGCGATAGCGTCGGATCAGCCTGCATTGATATGACTGACACACCGCCATCGCGAGCAAGCTCGCCCCACAGGACTGTCACTGGATGAAGTTTCGGTCTCGGCCTGTTTAATAGCCTGTTGCACTAAAGACCACGGCAGCGGCGATATGAATTGAGCATTGACCACTCGTCGCCGTTTGCCGCGTTTCCTTCAAACCTTGGCGGCGTCATGTTTTCCGAATAAGACGAGTCAGCAAGGCTCGTGGATATCAACTAAACGAGGTGAATGAAATGGCTAACACAGGTAATAACAACCCTGGCAATTTCGCTAACGATCGTGAGAAGGCATCGGAAGCCGGGAAAAAAGGTGGCCAGGCGTCGGGTGGCAACTTCGCCAATAATCCTGAGCGCGCCTCCGAGGCTGGACGCAAGGGTGGCCAAGCGTCAGGCGGCAATTTTGCCAACGACCCGCAACGCGCCGCTGAAGCCGGTCGCAAAGGCGGGCAAGCATCGGGGGGTAACTTTGCCAACGACCCTGAGCGGGCTTCGGAAGCCGGCCGCAAAGGTGGCCAGGCGTCGGGCGGCAACGTTGCCAATGACCGGGAAAAAGCCTCCGGGGCCGGCAGGAAAGGGGCTGAAAAAAGCCATGGCGGCGGTCGTAAATCGTAATGTCCCGTGGTCTCGCAGGTCCCGTGCCGTTGGCATGGGACCTGGTCCGGCCGTGATATTAAAAGTCGGGTACTGATGCCCGGCTTTACGGGTGTATTGATTGTTTAAAGATAAGCGGGTGAGCCAGAGTTGCAATTAACCACTGGTCTTCTGTCTTGAATAAAACTAAATGTTTAACTTCGTCAGACTTTCAGGGGATTGCCGTCGACGGAGTTCTCATGACGTGCGCCTGAGCGAGGCGTTCAATCATGTTTCCACATGACAAATGATTGCCGTACACCGTGCGTGTCGCTGAGCCTGATCCTGGACTTGCCGACCTGCTGCTCGATCCATCTGATGGCTGAAGGCGCGGACGATGTCCGACCCTGAAAGCGATCCCACTACGGGCGCCGACTTGGGTTCGAGGATGCAAGGTGACAAACTGTAAACCGATGGCGGGGGAGGCGACTCCCACGCCCGGTATTCCAAGCCATGACACGGCCAAGACTCCTAAGGACATTCGATGGACCAGCCCACCTCCCGGATTCGATCGCCCTGGCGCACCTGGCTGAACCCCGTGCAAGAGAACTGGCTGCTGGGGGTCACGTTCTGGCTCGGGCTTGCGTTGGTGGCCGCTTTGTTGCTCTACAGTGGCTACAACGCCCTGGTTGGCGCCAATCGTCAAAACCTGGGCTATGCCGTGCTGGGCGGTACATCGGGTTTTGCCGCCACCGCCCTGGGGGCGTTGATGGCGGTGGTGTTGCGGGATATCTCGTCGCGTACCCAAGACATCATGCTGGGGTTTGCCGCCGGCATGATGCTCGCCGCCAGTTCCTTCTCATTGATCCTGCCGGGCATCGAAGCGGCACAGGTCATCTGCGGCAATCAGTTGCTCGCCGCGTTTGTCGTCGTGGTTGGCCTGGGCTTGGGTGTCGCCCTGATGATCGGCCTGGACCGCTTCGTGCCCCACGAACACCAGTTGAGTGGGCGGCGCGGTCCCGAGGTCGAGCGCATTAACCGTGTGTGGCTGTTCGTGCTCGCCATCACCTTGCACAACTTGCCGGAAGGCATGGCCATCGGCGTCAGTTTTGCCGACGGCGACTTCAAGGTCGGCCTGCCCCTGACCACCGCCATTGCCATCCAGGACATCCCCGAGGGCCTGGCCATTGCCATGGCGCTGCGCGTTACCGGTATCAGCACTTTGCGTGCTGCGCTCATCGCGGTCGGTTCGGGGCTGATGGAGCCCCTGGGGGCGGTGATCGGCCTGGGCATGTCGTCGGGCGTGGCTGTCGCGTATCCCATCAGCCTGGGGCTGGCGGCGGGGGCGATGATTTTCGTGGTCTCCCACGAGGTGATTCCCGAGACCCATCGCAATGGCCATGAAACCCCGGCCACCCTGGGGTTGATGATGGGCTTTGCGGTGATGATGTTTCTCGACACGGCATTGGGTTGAAAGACTCACCGACACCCTGCGCCAACGTTTCGGCAAATGTCTGGAACATCCGGAGTTTCCCCCGGGTCGGTGTTGATGACATGGCGCCACTCCCGGTTTGATCACCCTATGTGCTCAAGGCCGGGTGGGTTGAATTGGCGATGTATACTCAACCCCGTGGATGACATGAATCCGGGGTGGCGCGATCGTGCTGCGTTCGCTGATGTTGGCCGTTGTGCTCGTTCTGGCGGGGTGTGCCACGCCCCAGCGCGGTCAACAGGCCACCCCGGTGGCGATTTCCCAGGACACTTGGCGACAGGTGGACCAGCAGCTCATCGCAGCCTCGAAAGGCGCCGTCGAACAGGCGGCACTCTACGCCCGCGGGTCGATGGAGCATTGGCGCACGTTGGTCTATGAGCGCACCGAGGTTGAATTCATCCCCTGGTTCAGCAGCTATTGGACCCAGGAGTGGCTGGCGGTGAAGGTCAGTTGGTACGCCGCCAGCGCCGAGGGCGAGACGGATTCCTCGGCCAGGCGCCTGGCGGTTTACCTGCAGGAAAAATATCGCGAGCAGGTGCTGGAACCGGTGGCGGTGGAAATCGATCCCGAGGCGATCAGAGCCAACGCCATAGGCTACTATCTGCGCCAGCTCAATCAGCAGGTCCAGGTCATCGCCCTGCGGCATCGCATCCCGAACGAACTGATGAACCGACGCCTGCATGGCATCCCGGCCATCCGCCTCGGCCCGCCCGCGGCGCGTGACGCTTCGTTGTACGAGGTGGTCCACACCGAACCGTTGAACACCCTGCCGGCCTATGCGGCCCTGATCGATCACGCCAACAAGGCTGCAACCACAGGTGCCGGCCCCTCGGAGGCGGTGATCGCCACGGTGGCGCAACGCACCAGCGAAAAAATCGAGGCCCAGTTCGCCACGCGTGGGGCAACCGGTGCGGCGGCGGCCGTGGCCGGGAAGGCGGCGGGGGCGTTGATCTCGGTGGGCGTGGCGGGCATTCGCGCGATCATCCACGAGGGCGAGCGGCCGGAAATGGAGGCGCAAATCCGCAAAAGCCTGAACGCTGCGTTCGACGAGGCGTGGTTCAAGTCACTCAAGCATCCCCTCAGCGGGGTGATGGCACCGGTGTACTACCTGGACGAGGAAATAGAAGGCAACCTGGTGGAGGCGGACCTGGCCAATCGAGCGGTGGCATTGCCGGACATCAAGCCGTGACGGGCCGGTTCATTCTGATCCGAGGGTGACGCGACAACCCTTGCGATGGCGGATCTGCTCGTCCGATGGGCGTTCCTTGATGAACTCGAAGCGCGGCTCGCCTTCGCTGTAGATCACCAGCCATCCCCATTCCAGTTCGCTTTCATCCTGCCCGGGCTGGGGCGGCGAGGCCCACCAGGGTTCTTTTTGCATGATCTGACGCATCGTCTACTCCTGCCGATTGATCCTTTGAACTATAGACCGCTCGATTTCGCGATAAGCGCTGGTGAAAGCCCATGAAACTTATGTGGCAGGTGGAGTCCTTGTGGCGAGGGGATTTATCCCCGCGGGGTTGCGCAGCGACCTCTCGAGGGCTGGTTGCGTTAAGTCTGTTAGACCCTTAGTGACAGCTCCAGGGGGCCGCTGCGCAGCCCAGCGGGGATAAATCCCCTCGCCACAGGACCTTGTTTGATGGGGCAGTGTGCTCTGACCCCGCCCACCAGCGTCTAGCGTCTGTATCCCCGCACTCGAACGGGGAATGACTGGACCCCGCGCATATGCAAGCACTGTTGAACGAGATCCTCGATGCGGTTCGCCCCCTGATCGGTCAGGGCAAGGTCGCCGATTACATTCCTGCCCTGGGCACCGTGGTGCCCAACCAGTTGGGTATTGCCGTGTATGGCAATGATGGCGAGTTGTACTGTGCCGGCGACGCCGAAACAGCGTTTTCGGTGCAGAGTATTTCCAAGGTGTTCAGCCTGGTGCAGGCCATCGGGCATTCCGGCGAAGCGATCTGGGAGCGCCTGGGTCACGAGCCATCCGGCCAGCCCTTCAACTCCCTGGTACAACTGGAGTTCGAGCGCGGCCGGCCGCGCAACCCGTTCATCAATGCCGGCGCGTTGGTGATTTGCGATATCAACCAGTCGCGTTTCGCCGCGCCGGCGCTGTCGATGCGCGATTTTGTGCGCCGCCTGTCGGGTAACCCACAGGTGATGGTGGACGGCAAGGTCGCCGAGTCGGAATACCAGCACCGCGCTCGCAACGCAGCGATGGCGTACCTGATGCAATCGTTCGGCAACTTCCATAACGACGTGGAAGCGGTGCTGCGCAGTTATTTCAGCCATTGTGCCTTGCGGATGAGTTGCATCGATCTGGCGCGGGCATTCTGCTTCCTGGCCAACGACGGTTTCTGCAAACACAGCGGCGAACAGATCCTCAGCGCCCGGCAGACCCAACAGGTCAATTCCATCATGGCCACCAGCGGCCTTTACGATGAGGCCGGCAACTTCGCTTATCGCGTCGGCCTGCCGGGCAAGAGTGGTGTCGGTGGTGGGATTGTCGCCGTGGTGCCGGGGCGCTTCACCGTATGCGTCTGGTCGCCTGAACTCAACGCCGCCGGCAACTCCCTGGCCGGCATGGCGGCGCTGGAGTTGATGAGCCAGCGGATTGGCTGGTCGGTGTTCTAGTTTCCTGCCGCATAAAAAAGGGCCCGCTCCTGATTCAGGAGCGGGCCCTTTTGTTAGGGGGATCAGCAGAGGCGGTCGATGACCCGGACCTCGGAAGTGTTCTGCATCGACTGCCAGGCCTGGGTTAGCGTTTGCAGCACGCGGCCCATGAAGTCTTTGTCAGCCGCGGCCTTCTTGCCGACGTAGCCCTGGCCGCGGCGGTACATCTTCAGCCGGGCACACAGTTCTTGCGTGTTCTTTTCGAACTCGTCTTCTTGGGTGTAGGGCGACAGGCAGTCCATATGGACCTGGCCAGTCTTGCTGATCCACAGGATATGGCTGTCGAGCGTGTCTTTGTGCGCTGCGAACATGCGAGCCAGTTCATCAATAGATGGTTGATTATTCAGATTCATGTGTAAGCCCCTTGACCATTTGGTTGATCTGTCTGGTGGTTCGCAAAAACTTCGCTTCTCGGTAAGTGCCTGCCTGCTACCGAAACCAGGCCGTCAGCGTTCGTCCGTCGAACTTCGACGGGGTCGTGCATCGGTTGTGTAGTGTTATCGAAGGGCTGCTACGCAAATGCGCTACAACGAAGAGAAACAGCGAAGAATCATCAGGCAGTGTCAACTTTCGAGGGTCGACCACGCGCGTCATGAGGATCTTCGCCGACGTTTCTCGTCCTTGTTACCGGACGGTCATGCCAGGTCAGCACCTTCAATCTGCCTTGTGGGCAGTCCCTTATCCAAAAAACAGCTCGGCGGTCAGACGAGCTTGCTCAAACAGTTGCCTGTACTCCCGATCGGGGAGACGTCTGCATCATGCAAGGGCAAATCGGAGGCGTCAACGGTTTTGTAGTGATTATTTTTGGTCACTACATATTGTCGGACAAAATGGTTTGGATATGAAAAATGGCAGAGAAGCTTGGCTGTGTTTTCTGTGGCGAGGGGATTTATCCCCGCTGGGGCGCGAAGCGGCCCGAATGGTTGGTGAGGTTATCCTGAGACACAGAGGCGTATGGCTTGGGTTGCTTCGCAACCCAGCGGGGATAAATCCCCTCGCCACAGGTTCTGTGTTTGCCAGATCACCTGATTGACGCTGACAGGCTCATGTCGCCTTGGCCTTGCTCGCCTTGCGCGGTGCGCCGCCGGTCTTGCGCTTGGCTGGCTTGCGTTTGTTTTTCCATGGCGCTGCGCCACGCCCGGCGGGGCTGGCCGGGCCGCTGATGGTCAGGTTCATGCCCTGGCAGCGGGCGACGTGCTTGCTCATCCAGGCGGCTTGCCGGGTCACGAATTCTTCCAGGCTCATTTCTCCGCTTTGCACCATGTCCAGGGCCTGCTCCCAGATGGCGGTGGTGCCCGGGTCGGCGATGGCCCGGGGCACGGCGTCGATGAGGCTGAAGGCCGCCGGTGTGGCGGACAGGGCCTTGCCATTCTTCACCAGGTAACCGCGGTCGAGTAGCCCCTGGATGATCGAGGCTCGGGTCGCTTCGGTGCCGATGCCCGTGGTGTCCTTGAGCTTCTGTTTGAGCAACGGGTCTTCCACCAGTTTGGCGACGTTCTTCATCGCCTTGATCAGGTCGCCTTCAGTGAAGGGCTTGGGCGGCTGGGTCCATAGGTCCTTGGGTTTCACCTCGTCCACCGTGCAATCGCGACCTTCGGCCAGTGCCGGCAAGGTTTGCGGTGCCGGTGCTTCACGGCCCTTTGCCGGCGCCAATGCTTCGGGCAGGGCGCGTTTCCAGCCGGGTTCGACGATCTGCTTGCCCACGGCACGCAGCGCCTGGCCGGCACAGTGGAAGTCGGCCTGGGTCCGGTCGTATTCGTGGTTGGGCAGGAACTGCGCCAGGTAGCGCGCGCGAATCAACGTATAGACCGCACGCTGCTTGCCGGCGAGTTTGTCGAGGTTCCTGGCGGCGGCGGTGGGAATGATGCCGTGGTGGGCACTGACCTTGGCGTCGTTCCAGGCCCGGGATTTGCGCTGCGGTTGCAAATGCTCACGCAGCGGCGCGAGGCTCGGGTCGGCCTGGGCGAGGGCGGCCAGGATGGCCGGTGCTTCGCTGTGCTGGCTCGAGGGCAGGAAACCGCAATCGCTGCGGGGGTAGGTGATGAGCTTGTAGGTCTCGTAGAGCGACTGGGCAATGTCCAGGGTTTCCTGGGCGCCGAGGCCGAGTTTCTTCGAGCAGACTTCCTGCAGGGTACCCAGGTCGAAGGGCAACGGCGCCGCTTCGCGCAGGCGCTCGGTACGCACCTTCAGTGTCCGGGCGGTGGCTGCGTTGCCCATGGCCTGGGCCGCGTCTCGGGCCAGGGCCTGGTTCAGGCAGCGTTCCTGGTCGTCGCAGGCATCCGGGTCGGCGTGCCACTGGGCGGTGAACGCCGTGCCTTCATGGCTGAGCTGCACATCGATGGCCCAATAGGCGACCGGCACGAAGTTGGCGATGCTGCGGTCGCGGTCCACCACCAGTCGCAGCGTCGGTGTCTGCACGCGGCCTACCGGCAACACGCCCTGGTAGCCGGACTGGCGCCCCAGCAGGGTGAACAGGCGACTCATGTTCATGCCGATCAGCCAGTCGGCCCGGGAGCGACCCAGGGCCGAGTGATACAGGTTGAAGGTTTCGACGCCCGGCTTGAGGGCGGCCAGGGCCTTGCGGATCGACGCTTCGTCCAGGGCGGACAGCCATAGCCGGCGGATCGGTCCGCGATACCGGCAATGCTCCACCAGCTCCCGGGCGATCATTTCGCCTTCGCGGTCGGCGTCGGTGGCGATCACCAGTTCCTTCGCTTCCCCCAACAGGCGCTTGACCGCCTTGTACTGGCTGGCGGTTTTCGGTTTGACGGTCATTTTCCATTGCGCGGGCACGATGGGCAGGTCGGCCAGGACCCAGCGCTTGTAGCGCGCGTCGTAGGCGTCGGGTGGGGCGGTTTCCAGCAGATGACCGATGCACCAAGTGACCGTCACGCCAGGACCCAGCCAGCAACCGTCGCCACGGCGCGTGGCACCGAGCACCGCGGCGATGTCCTTGGCCTGGGACGGCTTTTCACACAGGTACAGCTGCATAGCGCCCTTTTCCTGAGCAGATTTCATGGGGCTGTAGCATGGTCATGGATGCGCACAAGGGCAAGTTTTATCTGTATGGATATACAGATAAAAGCGTTGCGCTGCGTTGCCAAGGGGGGGCTGGCGCGACATTCGGCGGCCTGTCGGCATGCAGAATGAATTTCTCGCAGGGGTATGGCTCATAACTTCAAGGCGGTTGAAACCGCAAAGAAGGTTTATGAGGTCAAGGAGAGTCACTTTCATGAATTCGATGCCAAATGGCAATGGCCAGGCGACTACACGTTTGATTCTCGTGGTGGAAGATGATCCAACTATCCTGGAGTTTCTCTGTGAAATCCTCGAGGAAGAAGGATTTGTCGTGGAGCCTCAGAAAAGCGCTGACGATGCCTTGGAGTTCCTCGAAAGGAGCGCCCATTTCGTCGATCTGTTGCTCACCGACATCACCATGCCCGGCAAGATCGACGGTGCTGACCTGGCCAACCTGACCGGAGACCGCTGGCCGCAGATCCCGCTGTTGATCATGTCCGGCTTCGAAACGCCGGAAAGCGCCGGGATCAAGCACCACGCGTCGTTCATCGCCAAGCCCTGGGCCCTGGGCCAGATGCTGGATCTGGTGGAGAGCACGGTGAAAAATCACGCGATGCACTGAGTGATCCCAGAGGATGGCGGCGGCCAGGCACGTTTGGGTTGCAAGCGGCGATGGGCTCCATGACAATGCGATTCATTATCAGTCGCGAATTATTCCATTGCCATGCCCGCCAACGATCTGTCCTTACGCAGTGCTGTCGACGTTCTGTACAGTGATCATCACAATTGGCTCCAGGGCTGGTTGCGCAAGCGCTTGGGCAACACGTTCGATGCCGCCGACCTGACCCAGGATACGTTTGTGCGAGTCATCAAGGCGCGCACCGCGCTGGATATCCGCGAGCCGCGACCGTACCTGTCGATGATCGCCAAAGGGCTGTTGATCGACCTGTTTCGCCGGCGCTCGCTGGAGCAGTCCTATCTCGAAGCCTTGGCCGCCATGCCGCAAGAGCAGCACCCCTCGCTGGAAGAGCAGGCGATCCTGCTCCAGGCCCTGATGGAGATCGACCGTCTGCTCCTGGGGCTGGGGCCGCGCGTCAGGCAGGCGTTTATCCTGTCGCAGTTCGATGGCCTGACGTACCCGCAAATTGCCGAGCGCCTGGGTGTCAGCGTCCGCACGGTCAACAATCACATGGCCAAGGCCATGGAACATTGCTGCCTGATGCAAATTCAATTGCAGCTTTCATGAACCTGCCCCCCGACGAGTTGCAAGCCATTCGTGTGGCGGCGCGCTGGTACGCCCGTCTGCATTCCGGTATTGCGACCGACGCGGACCGGGCCGATTGGCGCGCCTGGCTGGCCGCCGACCCATTGCACAACCAGGCCTGGCAGCGCATGGCCGCGGTGGCCGAGCAGATGGCGAGCGTGCCGGGCGCCTTGGCGGCACCGACCTTGAGCGACACCCACCAGCGATCCCGGCGCCAGGTGTTGCGCAGCGCCTTGCTGCTGACGTCCGCCGGCGGCCTGGGCTGGCTGGGCTGGCGCAGCCCGGCAACCCAGAACCTGTTTTGTGATTACCGCACCGCGGTGGGCGAGCGTCGCGCGTTCCAGCTGGCCGATGGCAGCACGGTCCTGCTCAACACCGACACCTCGATCAATGTTCGTTTCGATGGACAGCAGCGGCGACTGGAGCTGTTGCGGGGGGAGGTGCTCGTGACGACAGCGGTCGATCCCCTGCGACGTCCGTTCAAGGTAATCACGGGGTCGGCCGAGGTGCTGGCGCTGGGCACGCGGTTTATCGTCCGCAGCCAGGCGCGGGGCGGCGAAGTGGCGGTGCTGGAGAAAGCGGTCGAGGTGAGCCTGTTGGCAAGTGGATCAAGGATGCGGGTCGAAGCCGGCCAGCGCCTGGGTTTCAACGAGCGGTCGTTGGGGACGCTGCGCGGCAACGATGTGTCGGTCGGTGCCTGGCAGAAGGGAAGCATCATCGCCATTGACCGCCCTCTGGCGGCGCTGCTGGAGGAACTGTCGCGCTATCGACCCGGTGTGCTGCGTTGGGATCCGGCGATTGGCGACTTGAAGGTTTCCGGTGTGTTTCCCATCGACAACACCGATCTCGCCCTGGCCGCGCTGGAAAGTGGCTTTTCGTTGCGAGTGACTCGCTACAGCCGATTCTGGGTCCAGGTCTCCGCTGGCCATCGGCGGTAATGCTACGCAATAAAAAAAATCAGCCCCTGCACTTTTCGTCCCCATCGTTCGGCTCTTCCTCAGTGAGTTTTTATCGACCGTTTTGGGGAGGGGAAATATGACGTGGGTGAGCGCGCCAGGGCGCCTGGTGTTTGCAGTGAAAATCGGCTTGCTGGCGGTCACGACCGCTGGCGCCACGGCCGTGAACGCCAGCCCGGTTCCAGCGGCTGCGGCGCAGCAGCGCGCAGTGCAGGCCTACGATATCGGCGCCGGTCGCCTGGTGGATGTGCTGACCCGTTTCTCCAGCGCCGCCGGCGTCGCCATTTCGTTTGAGGCCCGGCAACTCGGGGACTTGCAATCCCCCGGCCTGAAGGGGACTTTCGGCGTGGGCGATGGCTTTGCCCGCATTCTTGGCGGCAGTGGCCTGCAAGCCGCCCTCCAGGCCAACGGCACGTACGTGCTGCGCCCCGCGCCGGTCAGCGGTTCGGCATTGGAATTGGACGCCACCACCATCGAGGCACAGCGGCTCGGGGCGACCACCGAGGACAGTCACTCCTACACGACGGGGGCGGTCACCATTGGCAAGGGTGAGCACTCCCTGCGCGAAACGCCGCAATCGGTGACGGTGATCACCCGCAAGATGCTCGATGACCAGAACCTCAATACCATCGATCAAGTCATGGAAAAGACCCCTGGCATTACCGTCTACGACTCGACCATGGGCGGCAAGTATTTCTATTCCCGCGGGTTCCGCATGTCTGGCCAATATCAATACGACGGCGTTCCGCTGGACATGGGCAACAGTTATGTCCAGGCCGACAGTTTCAGCAGCGACATGGCCTATTACGACCGTGTCGAAGTGCTGCGCGGTGCCGCCGGGATGATGAAGGGGGCGGGCGGCACGTCCGGCGGCGTCAACTTCGTTCGTAAGCGCGGCCAGGCCACGACGCAGACCGAGCTCAGCCTGTCCGGGGGAACCTGGGACAATTACCGTGGGCAGGTCGATACCGGTGGTCCGTTGAATGACGCCGGCACCGTGCGGGGCAGGGCGGTGATCGCCGAGCAGAGCCGGCACTATTTCTACGATGATGCCCGGCGCAAGGACCAGATCTACTACGGCGCCCTGGACTTCGACCTGTCGCCCGACACGACGCTCGGCCTGGGCGTTGCCTATGAGGACGTCGATGCAAGTCCCTGCTGGGGCGGGCTTCCGCGCTACCGGGACGGCAGCGATCTGAAACTCAGCCGTTCCACTTGCCTGGACCCCTCGTGGAACACCTGGCGCAGCCAGCGGACCACGGTGTTCGGCGATCTCAAGCATCAGCTCAACGACGACTGGGCCGTGAAAGTCGCCAGTGTCTATACGAAAAATACCCAGGACATCAAATACGCGTTTGCATCGGGCTCGGTGGCGCCAGGCACCTCGACCACCAACATGCTGGGCAGCATGTATGACTATGACCAGGTCGATTACGGCCTTGACGCCTACCTGGACGGCAAGTTCGACGCCCTGGGGCAGCAACATGAGTTGATCGTCGGTTTCAACGCCAGTCGTTCGGACAAGGACGACTTCTTCTCCGTTGCATTGCTGCCACAGAAGCAGAACGTATTCGATCCGGATCGCCATATCCCCGAACCGGACGACAGTTACTTCATCGAAAACTCGACGCGGGGAGGTCCGGTCAAGACCGTGACCGAGCAGCAAGGCATGTATTCGACCCTGCGGCTGAAACTGGCAGACCCCTTGACGTTTGTCGTCGGTAGCCGGGTGAGTTGGTACAACTCCAAGACCGATTCGGTGTTCCTCACGGGCGGTACGGAGCACGCCAAGAGCACGGAGACGGGGCAAGTCACGCCGTTTGCCGCCGTGTTGCTGGACCTCAATGAGCACCTGACGGCCTACGCCAGCTATTCGGATATCTTCACGCCCCAGGGCAACTACCGCTCCGAAAGCGGCTCGGCACTCAAGCCCCTGGTGGGCGAGAGTTATGAGCTGGGGATCAAGGGCGAGTGGTTCGAGGGACGCCTGAACAGCGCCTTCAACCTGTTTCGCACGCTGCAGAAAGACCAGGCCCAGACTGACTACAACTCCAGTTGTGCGTCCTCGGACGGGTACTGCTACGAGAACGCTGGCAAGGTACGCGCCCAGGGTTTCGAAGCCGAGATCAGCGGTGAAGTCATCGAGCGCCTGCAACTGCTGGCCGGCTACACCTACACCCAGACCAAGACCCTCGACGACATTGACACCAGCCTCAACGGCGGCTCATTCAACAGCTACGTGCCGCGCCATGTGCTGCGCCTGTGGAGCGATTATGCCCTCGGCGGGGCGCTCGAACGGTTCAGTGTCGGTGCCGGGGTCAATGCCCAGAGCGACAATTTCCGCGTATCGCCGGCGACGGGCAAGAAGATCACCCAGGCCGGTTATGCCGTGTGGAACGGCCGCGTTGGCTACCGCATCGATGACACCTGGTCGGTGGCCCTCAATGGCAACAACCTGTTCGACAAGCGCTACTACACCACCATCGGCACTGAGAGCTTCGGTAACTACTACGGTGAGCCGCGCAACTTCACGATGACCTTGAAGGGGCGTTTCTGAACCGGTGGCGAGGGCTCCAATGCCCTCGCCACGGTTTTTGCCCTCAGTTGGTATCCAGGTCCACGTTGCGGGTTTCCCGCAGGCAGATCATGCCCACCACCAGGCTCACCCCGGTAATCACTACCGGGTACCACAACCCGTAGAAGATATCCCCGGTGTAGACCACCAGGGCGAACGACACGGTGGGCAGGAAGCCGCCGAACCAACCGTTGCCGATGTGGTAGGGCAGGGACATGGAGGTGTAGCGGATCCGGGTCGGGAACAGTTCGACCATCAACGCCGCCAGCGGTCCGTAGCACATTGCCGAGATGATGATCAGCGCCACGATCAAGGCGACGATCATCGGCCGGTTGATCTGCTGGGCGTCGGCCTGCTGCGGGTAGCCAGCCAGCGTCACCGCGCCGCGCAGGGCGGCTTCGTCATAGCCTTCGAGTTTCACGTCACCGACGCTGACCTGCACCGCGCTGCCGGCCGGGGCCGCGACGCTGCTGTAGGGCAGGCCTTGCTTGACCAGGAAGGTCTTGACCTTGTCGCACGGGCTGTCGAAACGCGCCTTGCCCACCGGGTCGAACTGGAAGGTACAGGTGGCCGGGTCGGCGACTACGGTGATCGGTGCCTGGCGGCTGGCCTGGTCGATGGCCGGGTTGGCGTAGTAGGCCAGGGTCTTGAAGATCGGAAAGTACAGGGCCGTCGCCAGCAGCAGGCCGATCATCAACACTGGTTTGCGCCCGACCTTGTCCGACAGCCAGCCAAAGAAGATGAAGAACGGTGCGCCGATTACCACGCTGACAATCAGCAGGCTGTTGGCCAGGGCCGGGTCCATCTTCAGGAACTGGGTGAGGAAAAACAGCACGTAGAACTGCGCGGCGTAGAAGGTCACCGCTTGCCCGGCATTGATGCTGAACAGGGCGATCAGCACCACCTTAAGGTTTTCCCATTTGCCGAAGGATTCGCGGATCGGTGCCTTGCAGCACTTGCCTTCTTCTTTCATTTTCAGGAAGGCCGGCGACTCGTGCAGGCTCAGGCGAATCCAGGTGGAGATGCCCAGCAGCAGAATCGACAGCAGGAACGGAATGCGCCAGCCCCAGACTTCGAACTGATCGCCGGTGAAGTAGCGGCAGCCCAGCACCACCAGCAGCGAGAGCAGCAGCCCCAACGTGGCGGTGGACTGAATCCAACTGGTATGGAAACCGCGCTTGCCCATCGGCGCATGCTCGGCGACATAGGTCGCCGCGCCGCCGTACTCACCGCCCAGGGCCAGGCCCTGGAGCATGCGCAACACCACCAGGATGATCGGCGCGGCGATGCCGATGCTGGCGTAGTTGGGCAGCAGGCCGACGCAGAACGTCGCCAGGCCCATGAGGATGATGGTGGCCAGGAACGTGTACTTGCGCCCGATCATGTCCCCCAACCGACCGAACACCAGTGCCCCGAACGGCCGCACGATGAAACCGGCGGCGAAGGCCATCAGGGCGAAGATGAACGCGGTGGTGTCGTTGACCCCGGCGAAGAACTGCTTGCTGATCACCGCCGCCAGGGCGCCATAGAGGAAAAAGTCGTACCACTCGAACACCGTCCCCAGGGACGAGGCGAAGATGACTTTCTGGGTTTCCTGGCTGGTGCCGGCGCTGCGCGTGGCTTCCAGGGGCTGAACATGCTCGGACATAGCGGTATCCCTCACAGTGATTGTTTTTGTTGTTCCACTGCGACGCCGGGTGGCGTCTCCTGATTTGACACACTTTCCTTGAATCGACACATTTGTTCACTGTGGGAGCGGGCTTGCTCGCGAAGGCGATGTGTCAGTCGCCATAATCGTTGACTGTCTGATCGCATTCGCGAGCAAGCCCGCTCCCACAGGAGACTGAGTTGTTCTTCAGACCGTAGCAGGTGCTTTTTCGATGTCGGTGCTCCTCGTCGCGGGGTTGAGCATCATCTGCGCCGCCTTCTCGGCAATCATCAGCGTCGGCGAGCAGGTGTTGCCCGAGGTGATGCGCGGCATGATCGAGGCATCGGCGATGCGCAGGCCCTTGATGCCGTGGACGCGCAGTTGCGCATCCACCACCGCGTCGCGATCCTGGCCCATGCGGCAAGTGCCGATCGGGTGGAAAATCGTCGTGCCGATCCGGGCGGCGGCCTGGTGCAGTTGCTCTTCGGTTTGCAGGCTGGGGCCCGGCAGGTATTCCACCGGTTTGAACGCGCTCAGGGCCGGGGCCGCGACGATGCGGCGGGTCAGGCGGATGGCGTCGGCGGCGACCCGCAGGTCCTCGGGGTGGCTCAGGTAGTTGGGCTGGATCAGCGGCGCTTCGTGCGGGTCGGCCGAGCGAATGTCCACCCGGCCACGGCTTTGCGGGCGCAGGTCGCAGACCGACGCGGTGAACGCCGGGAAGCTGTGCAGCGGTTCGCCGAAGCGTTCCAGAGACAATGGCTGCACGTGGTATTCGAGGTTGGCCGAGGTCTGTTCCGGGCCCGAGCGGGCGAACGCGCCGAGTTGGCTGGGGGCCATGGACAGCGGGCCGCTGCGGTCGTACAGGTAGCGCAGGCCCATGCCCATCTTGCCCCACAGGGTGCCGGCGATCTGGTTCAGGGTGCGGGCGTTTTCCAACTGGTAGATCAGTCGCAGTTGCAGGTGGTCCTGCAAGTTGCCGCCGACACCGGGCAGTTCATGGGTCACGCCGATGCCCAGGCGTTGCAGCAGGCTGCGCGGGCCGATCCCGGAGCGTTGCAGGATCCCCGGCGACCCCACGGCCCCGGCGCACAGGACGATTTCCTTGCGGGCCTTGAAGGTCATGCCCTTGCCTTGCCAGCGCGCGCTGACGGCGTGGGCGCGGTCGTCACGCAGCAACACGCGGTCGACTTCGACATCGGTCAACACCGTGAGGTTGGCGCGCTGGCGAACCGGCTTGAGAAACGCCTTGGCCGCGTTCCAGCGCACCCCGGCTTTCTGGTTGACCTGGAAGTAGCCACAGCCTTCATTGTCACCGCTGTTGAAATCGTCGACGTTGGGGATGCCGCTCTGCTCGGCGGCACTGCGGAAGGCATCGAGAATCGGCCATGACAGGCGCTGGCGTTCGACCCGCCATTCGCCGCCGGCGCCGTGAAATTCGGACGCGCCGGCAAAGTGGTTTTCGCTCTGGCGGAACAGCGGCAGCACGTCTTCCCAGGCCCAGCCGGGATTGCCCTCGGCGGCCCAGCCATCGTAGTCCGTGGCCTGGCCGCGCATGTAGATCATGCCGTTGATAGAGGAGCAACCGCCCAGGACCTTGCCGCGCGGGTAGCTCAGGGCCCGCCCTTGCAGGCCCGGTTGTGCTTCGGTCTTGAAGCACCAGTCGGTGCGTGGGTTGCCGATGCAGAACAGGTAGCCGACCGGGATGTGAATCCACGGATAGTTGTCGCGCCCGCCGGCTTCGAGCAGCAGCACCCGGTGTTGCGGGTTGGCCGAAAGCCGATTGGCCAGCAAGCACCCGGCAGGGCCGGCGCCCACGATCACGTAATCGTATTCATCGACGACAGGTTGCATTCGCGACCTCATTCTTGTTGTTGTGGGATCCATCCTAGTTGTTAGTTTTCGTCAAAAGAATGTTAGTTTTTGCGCAGTGGCTGTGCGTTTATAAACAGTCATGCCTTCAGGCGTGTTCAAGGATCGCTTCATGTTCGACTGGAATGACCTGCGCTATTTTCTGGAACTGCAACGCAGCGGGCGTTTGTTGACGGCTGCACGGCGCCTGAACACCACCCACGCCACGGTGGCCCGGCATATCGAGGCCATCGAGAAAAGCCTGGGCACAGCATTGTTCGTCCAGCATGCCCAGGGCTATGAACTGACCCCGGCCGGCGAGACGTTGCTCAAGCACGCCGAAGCCATGGAAAACGTGGCGTTGCTGGCCCAGGAGGACATCACCCAGTCCAGTGCGCCCCTGGGCAAGATCCGCCTGGGGGTGACCGAAGGGCTGGGCATCATGTTTCTCGCCAGTCGCATGGACGGGTTGTTCCAGCGCTATCCGGGGCTGGAGGTGGAGCTGGTGGCGGTGCCGCGCTTTGTCAGCATCCTCAACCGTGAGGCGGAAATCAGCATCCACCTCGAACGCCCGGCGGCCGACCTGTTGGTGACTCGCAAACTCACCGACTACAGCCTGGCGCTGTACGCCAGCCCGGCCTACCTGGACCGCTCGCCGGTGTTGCGCAGTCGCGAGGACCTGGCGCGCCACGCCTGGATCGGTTATGTCGATGACCTTTTGTTCAGCCAGGAACTGATGTTCCTCAACAGCTTTTGCCGCAATCCCCGGGTGGTGTTCCACAGCACCAGCGTCATCGCCCAGCAACAGGCCGCGCGCTCGGGCCTGGGGATCGCCGTGTTGCCGTGCTACATGGCCAGCGGTGACCCGACGCTGGTGCCGTTGCTGCCAGACGAAACCATTCGCCGCAGCTATTGGATCAGCACCCGCCGCGAACTGCACAAGTCCGTACGCCTGCGGGTGTTGTGGGATTACGTGGTGCAGTTGTGCGAGCGCGAGCAGGCCCTGCTGTTGCCCTGACCACGCAGTACCCCTGTGGCGAGGGGATTTATCCCCGCTGGGCTGCGCAGCAGTCCCAAAACGTTTACCTGAAATACCGAAGCGACACATTAGGGCCGCTACGCGCCCCAGCGGGGATAAATCCCCTCGCCACAGAGTCATCGACTCTCCAGTGCTGGCCGCCCAAGCCCCCTTTTATGGCCCCCAATGACCTCAAGCCGACGCGGTGGCGTGCCTTAGTGTGGGAGCTGCCAGACCCATAACAAGAAAGGCGCAACCCTTGCGCCGCCAAGAGGGGCCTTATGTCGGCAATCACGCCTTCCTTCCTGCTTCGAACCGCTGCCGTCGTCTCGTTCGGCGCGTTGCTTGCCGCGTGTGGCGATGAGACCAAGCCGCCCGCGGCCACGGTATTCATGGCCATGCCCAGCGATGCGGCCCTGGCCCAGGTCTACGACAGCAGCTGCAAGCTCTGCCACGCCAACCCCGGTGCCGGGGCACCGCTGACTGGCGATACGAACGCCTGGGCCCCGCGGGTCGCCCAGGGCGCCGACACCCTGCTGGACCACGCGATCAACGGCTACAACGGCATGCCGCCGATGGGCCTGTGCATGCACTGTTCCGAAGAGCAGTTCCTGGCCTTGATCGCCTTCATGTCCGGTCAATACTTCCAATAATGAATACGGGGATTACGGCATGACGATGGACTACTCACGGCGTCGGTTGCTGCAACAGGCCGGCGTTGTCGCCGCCTTCACGGCGCTGGGCAGCCAGGGCGCCCTGGCCGAGCTGATGCGTGCGCCGCGGTTGATCCCGTGGCGCAACTGGTCCGGTGCGCAGAGTTGCCTGCCGGCGGCGCGCCTGGCCCCCAAGGACCTTGATGAACTGGTGCAGGTGGTGCGCCGTGCCGAAGGGCGGGTTCGTCCGGTGGGTTCCGGTCATTCCTTCAGCGCCCTGGTGCCCACCGATGGCACCTTGTTGTCGCTGATTTTTTTTCAGTGGCCTGCTGGATCACGACGAGGCCAGCCTGCAAGCCGCGTTCGGCGGCGGCACGCCCATGTCGCGCATGGGCCCGGCGCTCAAGGCCATCGGCCAGGCACTGCCGAACATGGCCGATGTGGATTATCAGACCCTGGCCGGTGCCATCGCCACCTCGACCCACGGCCCCGGCAAGGCCTTTGGCTCGTACGCGTCCCAGGTCGTCGGCCTGCAACTGGTCACGGCCAGCGGTGAGGTCCTCGATTGCGATGCCCAGCATCATGCCGAAGTATTCAAGGCCGGCCGGGTGTCCCTTGGCGCGCTGGGGCTGGTGACCCGCGTGCGCCTATAGAACCGCGCCGCTTATCGCTTGCGCGAGCACCAGTGGGTGGCGAAAACCGAGGAGTTGCTCGAGGCTGAACACCGAAACTTCCTGCTTGATCCAAGGCTGGGCGATGTAGATCCCCGCGCGCCCACCGGCCACCCACAGCGGGCTCAGGTAGTCGATGCGCGGGACCACTGCCGTGGATTCGATTTCGACATCCGGCAGTTCGCCGCCCAAAGAACTGATGTTGAATTTCCGAGCCTTGTAATGGTTGTAGTAGAGGTTGAACGCGACCATGTGGTCCGGAAGGCTGTCGACCTCCAGTGGCAACACAAAAAAACCGTCGGTGCCCGGGCCGATGTTGTCCACCCCCGATTCGGTCGCCAGGGCGGGCAGGGCACCGCCGCAGGCCAGGCCGAGGGACAGTTGCAAGGCGAATGTCGTGCGGATCGGGTTCATGGGAGGGGCTCATTATTATTGTTGGAAACGCACCGGAGGTCCGAGTCATACAAATAAGCCGTTCGCTGCCGACAGGGCAGGGTATTGGCGGCCATTCAGGGGACTTGGGCGGCCAGATTTTCAGGTCCCTCTATCCGAACACAGCCTGACCTTCGAGACCTTGCTCGAACAAGTGCGCCGCGGCCGCACCCTGAACCTGCTGGCCAACCCCGAGCTGTCCATCGAGCGCATCACCGAAGAGGTCGGCTACAGCGATGTGCGCAGTTGCCGCCGGGCGTTCTGGCGCTGGACCGGCATGAGCCCGAGCGCGTTTCGCAATGAGGGGCAAACGTTGTAGCCACGACATTCAGGCTGGGTCTGATTAAACTCCTGCCTTTTTTGAGGGGCTCATTGCGCAGCCTGGGCCTTGATTCCATGAGTCAAACGATGAAAACAGTACGCTGGGGCATGATCGGGTGTGGCAGCGTGACGGAACGCAAGAGTGGGCCGGCCTTCTACAAGGCGCCCGGTTCCGCGTTGGTAGCGGTGATGGGGCGACGTTTGGAGGTCGTGTCCGATTATGCTGAACGCCACGGCATCGCCAGGTTCTACACCGACGCGCAGGCACTGATCGATGATCCTGAAGTCGATGCGGTTTACATTGCGACGCCGCCCGACAGTCATTTCAGCTATAGCCTGCTGGTAGCTGCCGCTGGCAAACATTGCTGTGTCGAAAAACCCATGTCCCTCAATGTCGTGCAGAGCCGGGAAATGCAGCGCGTATTCAACAGCGCCGGGGTGCAGCTGTTTGTGTCGTACTACCGGCGCTCGCTGCCGCGTTTTCGCAAAGTGTGGCAATGGATCGAGCAGGGATGCATCGGTGACATCCGGCATTTGACCTGGACGCTGACTAAGCCCGCGTCATTGGCGGATATCAACGGCGCGACCAATTGGCGTACCGATCCGGCGATTGCAGGCGGAGGTTATTTCACGGACCTGGCCTGCCATGGCCTTGATCTGTTCCAGTTCCTGTTGGGGGACATCGTCGAAGTGGCAGGTTTCGCCGCTCACCAGAACGGCTTGTATCAGGCGGAAGACGCGGTCGTGGCCAATTGGCGTTTTGCCTGCGGGGCCACAGGCATGGGCTGTTGGAACTTCGTCGCTGATCGACGTGAGGACCGCGTGGAGGTGATTGGCAGCCAGGGGCGGATCAGCTTCTCGGTGTTCGATGAGGCGCCGCTGCAACTGTATACGGACACCTCCGTCAGCCTCGACATTCCTCATCATCCTGAGCATATCCAGTGGCACCATGTACTCGGCATGAATGCCCATATCCGGGGTGAGTCGAAGCATCCCGCCGTGGCCGAAGAGGCCTTGAAGACCGACTGGGTGATGGACCGCATTCTCCAACGCCGTTGAGGCGAGCCCGCGCGGGCATAACTCATGTCGAACGGCGTCCCTTCACCGGCGCGCTGTTCCTACGGTCGCTGCACAGCCGAGCGGGAGCAGGCTCCTCGCCACAATGATGGGTACAGGCAAACTGTGAACTGACTGGCGGCGCTTGTCAGAAAAATCCTTAAAGAGTACAAATGTACTCCATGACGACTCTCACTCCCCGCCGCACCGCCATCCTGACTTTCATCCGCGAACGCATCGCCGATCAGGGCCAGCCTCCCAGCCTCGCTGAAATCAGCGAGGCGTTCGGTTTCGCCTCCCGTAGCGTGGCGCGCAAGCATGTGCTGGCGTTGACCGAGGCCGGTTTCATCGAAGTCAATCCGCACCAGGCCCGAGGCATTCGGCTGTTGAACCAGCCGCCACGGCCTGAACTGCTGGATGTGCCGGTGCTGGGGCGGGTGGCGGCTGGCGTGCCGATCGGCGCCGATGCCGAGGTCCACACTCGCCTGATGCTGGACCCGGCGATTTTTACCAAGGCGCCGGATTACCTGCTGCGGGTCCAGGGCGATTCGATGATCGAGGACGGCATTCTCGACGGTGACCTGGTGGGCGTGCAGCGCACCCCCCAGGCTTCCAACGGCCAGATCGTCGTGGCGCGCCTGGACGGTGAAGTCACCATCAAGCGCTTCGAGCGCATCGGCGAGCGGGTGCGTTTGCTGCCGCGTAACCCGGCCTACCAGCCGATCATCGTCGAGGCCGACCAGGACCTGGCGATAGAAGGGGTGTTTTGTGGCTTGGTGAGGCAAGGTTGATGGGCGCTGTCGTTGCGCTGGACACGCTGTTCAACGGCGGCCAGGTCTGGAAGGGCCGGCCTGCGCCGCCGGCCGCCAGTGCGCAACCCACTGGCCATGCAGCGCTGGATGCGGCGTTGCCCAGTGGTGGCTGGCCAGAGGCGGCCTTGACGGAACTGCTCATCGCCGCGCCGGGCGTGGGCGAGTTGCAGTTGGTGTGGCCGACCCTGGCGCGGCTGTCGGCAGCGGGGGAGCGGATCGTGCTGGTGGCGCCGCCGTTCGTGCCTTATCCCCAAGCCTGGCTGAACGCTGGCATCGACCTGCGTCAGTTGTCGGTGATCCGTGCCGATGAACGCGATGCCCTGTGGGCCACCGAACAATGCCTGCGTTCGGGCAGTTGTGGCGCCGTGCTGTGTTGGCCCCGCCAGGCGGACGACCGGGCCTTGCGGCGCTTGCAAGTGGCGGCGGAAACCGGCCAGACCCTGGCGTTCGCCTGGCGCTCGATCCAGGAGGCCATCAATCCGTCGCCAGCGGCGCTGCGCATCGCCATCGATACCCGGCCGGCGCAATTGCGCGTGCTCAAGTGCCGGGGCGGGTTGGCTCGTTCGGCGCCGATTGCCTTTGCCACGCTCGCCACACAAACCGGGCATTGAGGTTGCGATGCGCTGGGTCTGTATTCTCTTCCCGCAATTGGCGCTGGACGCCGCGCTGCGTCAGCGCCCCGATCCCGACCAGCCCCTGGCATTGCTGACCGGTCCGGCCCAGCGTCGGGTGCTGCAAGCGGTGAACGCGCCGGCACGGGCCCTGGGTTTGCGGCCCGGCCAGACCATGACCGCCGCCCAGGCCTTGAGCAAAGGCTTTGCCACCGCCGAATACGACGCGGCGCAGATCGAACATTGGCAACAGTTCCTGGCGGCCTGGGCCTACCGTTTCAGCGCCCAGGTCAGCGTGCATTATCCGCGTACGCTGCTGTTCGAGATCGAGTCGAGCCTGGGCCTGTTCGGACCCTGGCCGGTGTTCGAGGCGCGCTTGCGAGCCGAGCTGACCGAGCTGGGCTTTCGTCATCGCATCGTCGCCGCCCCGAACCCAGTGGCGGCGCGGGTGTTGGCCAATGCCTATGACGCCCTGGTGGTGCCCGATGCCGAGACCTTGCAACAGTACCTGGGGCACATGCCGGTGGAGCGAATCGGCCTGGAGCCCGACGTCGCCACGGCGCTGTCGCGCATGGGCCTGCGTCGCCTGAGCCAGGTCCAGGCCTTGCCCCGGCAGACCCTGGCGCGGCGCTTCGAGGCCCAGGTGCTCAAGCACCTCGACGCGTTGACGGGCCATCGCACCCTGGCGCTGTCGTTCTACCTGCCACCGGACCGTTTCGATGTGCGCATCGAGCTCAACTATGACGTGCAATCCCATCAGGCGCTGTTGTTCCCGTTGCGCCGCCTGACCGGTGACCTGTCGGCCTTCCTCTGCGGACGCGACAGCGGCGTGCAGCGCTTCGACTTGCACCTGGAGCACGTCGGGTTGCCGGACACCGTGATCAAGGTCGGCCTGCTTAGTGCCGAACGGGCCCCGGCGATGCTCTTCGAACTGGCCCGCGGTCGCTTGGAACAGGTGCAGGTCGAGGCCCCGGTGCGGGGCTTTCGCTTGTGTGCCGAAGACCTGCCGAGTTTCGTGCCCCAGCGCCTGGAGCTGTTCGACGAACGCCCCCAACAATCATTGCCCTGGGAACAACTGCGCGAACGCTTGCGGGCCCGGCTGGGGGATGACGCCGTGCAGGGCCTGGGATTTCGCGACGACCATCGGCCTGAGTGCGCCTGGCAGATGACGTCCCAACCCCGATCCCAGGCTTGTCCGGTGCGCGACGGCGTGCAGCGTCCCGGCTGGCTGCTGGAGGAGCCCCAGGCATTGGCGCAAGATCAGGCGCACATCCTCATGGGCCCCGAGCGTATCGAGACCGGTTGGTGGGACGGTGCGGATGTGCGTCGCGACTATTACCTGATCGAAACCCGCAGCGGACAACGGGGCTGGGCCTATCGACCGGTGGGCGAGGGCGGGCCGCTGTGGCTGCAGGGCTGGTTCGCATGAACGTTGAGTATGCCGAGCTGCATTGCCTGTCGAACTTCAGCTTCCAGCGCGGCGCCTCCAGTGCCCTGGAGTTGTGTCGTCGCGCCAAGCAGCAGGGCTACCAGGCCCTGGCGATCACCGACGAATGCACCCTGGCCGGGATCGTCCGGGCCTGGCAGGCGGCCAGGGAGCTGGACCTGCAACTGATCGTCGGCAGCGAGATCCAGGTCGAGAACGGTCCGAAACTGGTGTTGCTGGTGGAAAACCTGGACGGTTATCAAACCTTGTGCCGGTTGATCACCCGCGCCCGACGTCGCAGCGAGAAGGGCCACTACCGCATCGTGCGAGAGGATTTCGACCAACCCTTGCCGGGGCTGCTGGCGTTGTGGATAGCCGAGGGCAAGGACGCCGAGGAACATGGGCGTTGGCTCCAGCCGATCTTTGCCGGGAGCCTGTGGCTGACGGTCCAGTTGCATTGCGCACAGGACGACCGCCGCCGGTTGGCAGACTCGTTGGCGCTGGCCGGGCGCCTGGCGCTTCCGGCCGTGGCCAGCGGCGATGTGCACATGCACGTGCGTGGCCGTCGCGCCTTGCAGGACACCATGACCGCCATCCGTCACCACGTCACGGTGGCCGAGGCCGGCCAGCGCTTGCACCCCAACGGCGAACGCCACCTGCGCAGCCGCAAGGATCTGGCCGATCTCTACCCGCAGGCCTTGCTCGATGAAACCCTGAACATCGCCCGACGCTGCACCTTCGACCTCGGCCAACTGCGCTATCAATACCCCCGCGAGCTGGTGCCCGAGGGGCATGATCCGGCGTCCTGGCTGCGGGAACTGACCGCGCGAGGCATGCGCGAGCGGTGGAAGGACGGCGTGACAGACAAGGTGCGGGTGCAGATCGACAAGGAGCTGAGCCTGATCGCCGAGTTGGGCTATGACAGCTATTTCCTCACCGTGCAGGACATCGTCAGCTTTGCCCGCAGCCGCCATATCCTTTGCCAGGGGCGCGGTTCGGCGGCCAACTCGGCGGTGTGCTACGCCTTGGGCATCACCGAAATCGACCCCAGCCTCACCAGCCTGTTGTTCGAACGCTTCCTGTCCCGGGAGCGCAACGAGCCGCCGGACATCGACGTCGACTTCGAACACGACCGTCGCGAGGAAGTGCTGCAGTACGTGTTCCAGCGCTACGGTCGTCATCGTGCGGCCTTGACGGCGGTGGTCAGCAGTTACCACGGCGCCGGAGCGGTACGCGATGTGGCCAAGGCCCTGGGCCTGCCGCCGGATCAGGTCAACGCCCTGGCCGATTGCTGTGGTCGCTGGAGCGACGAGGCGCCGCCGGTGGAGCGCTTGCGTGAGGGCGGCTTCGATCCGGACAGCCCGGTGTTGCGTCGGGTCCTGAGCCTGACCCGGCAATTGATCGGTTTTCCCCGACACTTATCCCAACACCCTGGCGGCTTCGTGATTTCCGAACAGCCCCTGGACACCCTGGTGCCGGTGGAAAACGCCGCCATGGCCGAGCGCACCATCATCCAGTGGGACAAGGACGACCTGGACGCGGTCGGGCTGCTCAAGGTGGACATCCTCGCCTTGGGCATGCTCAGCGCGATCCGGCGCTGTTTCGACTTGATCGAGCAGTACCGGGGGCAGCGTTATACCCTGGCATCGCTACCCCAGGGCGATCGGGCTACCTATGAAATGATCAGTCGCGCCGACACCATCGGTGTCTTCCAGATCGAGTCCCGGGCGCAGATGTCGATGTTGCCTCGGTTGAGACCCAAGACCTTCTACGACTTGGTCATCGAAGTGGCGATCGTGCGGCCCGGGCCGATCCAGGGTGGGATGGTGCATCCGTACCTGCGGCGCAGAAACAACGAAGAGGCGGTGACTTATCCCTCTGACGCGCTGGAACAAGTGCTCAACCGCACCCTGGGTGTGCCCTTGTTCCAGGAGCAGGTCATGCAGATCGCCATCGTCGCGGCCGATTACACCCCGGGAGAAGCCGACCAGTTGCGACGTTCCATGGCTGCCTGGAAACGTCACGGCGGGTTGGAGCCTCATCGAGAACGCCTGGCGCAGGGGATGAAGAAAAACGGCTACACCGCTGAATTCGCCGCGCAAATCTTCGAACAGATCAAAGGCTTCGGCAATTACGGTTTCCCCGAGTCCCACGCCGCCAGTTTCGCCTTGCTGACCTACGCCAGCAGTTGGCTCAAATGTCACGAACCGGCGGCATTCGCCTGTGCCCTGATCAACAGCTGGCCGATGGGCTTCTACAGCCCGGACCAGATCCTTCAGGATGCCCGCCGGCATCAGTTGTCGATCCACCCGGTGGACGTGCGCGCCAGCGATTGGGATTGCAGCCTCGAACCCATGGAAGGCCGGCAACCGGCGATCCGCCTGGGGCTGCGCCTGGTCAAGGGCTTTCGCGAAGAGGATGCCCTGCGTATCGAAGCGGCGCGCCGGCATCGGCCCTTCAGCGATGTAGCCGACCTGGGCGAGCGCGCGCAACTCGATGCCCGGGCCCAGGCGCAACTGGCCGACGCGGGGGCCTTGCAGGGCTTGGCCGGGGATCGCCATCGGGCCCGCTGGGAAGTGGCCGGCGTGCAGAGGCAACTGGGCTTGTTCGCCGGTTTGCCCAGCCAGGAAGAGCCGCCCGTGGCGCTGCCCGAACCCACGCTGGGGGAAAACCTGTTTGCCGATTACGCCACGCTGGGCACGACACTGGGCCCTCATCCGCTGGCCCTGCTGCGTCCCGAACTGCGCGCCCGACGCTGCCGCAGCTCCCGGGAATTGCAGGGCGTGGCGCATGGCCGCAATGTCAGCGTCGCCGGGCTGGTCACCGGTCGCCAGCGCCCGGGCACGGCCAGCGGCGTGACCTTCGTTACCCTGGAAGATGAGTTCGGCAACCTCAACGTGGTGGTCTGGCGTGACCTGGCCGAGCGCCAACGCAAGGTTTTGGTGGGCTCGCAATTGCTCAGGGTCGACGGCCGTTGGGAAAGCGTCGGCGAGGTCCGCCACCTGATTGCCGGGCGCTTGAGCGACCTGACTCAATTGCTGGCGGGTATCCAAGTGCAGAGCCGCGATTTCCGCTGAATTCGCAGGCTGGAGACACGATTTCTGCGGCATCGGAATTACGTGGCGAGGGGATTTATCCCCGCTGGGTTGCGCAGCAACCTCCTGCGTCCCGTCTGACACACCACGGTGGCTGATGAATCATGGGGGCTGCTTCGCACCCCAGCGGGGATAAATCCCCTCGCCACAGTGTTAATCGTCTCCCCGATCCGAACAGCGCCCTCGCATGAAACCAAACGCCAACCCGGCGCTCGAAGCTCTGATCGCAAGGGATTTGTGTCTGTCGATTCCCTGCAGGCATTTTTGAGGTTCAGAGTCGACCATGGAGTTTCTATCCCAGAATCACGGCTGCCCTGGGTGGGGCGGTGAGATGGCCGGGCGTATCCGGGCGTTCGATTGGAGCCGAACGGAGTTGGGCGCCATCGAGCACTGGTCCGCCAGCTTGCGCAGCGCTGTCCAATTGTTGCTGGCTTCGCCCCTGCCGATGGTGATGTTGTGGGGCCGCCAGGGCTTCATGATTTACAACGATGCCTATGCCGAGTTCGCCGGCGGCCGCCATCCCTACTTGCTGGGGTGCGCGGTGGAGTTGGGCTGGCCGGAGGTCGCTGAATTCAATCGCCATGTACTGGACGTCTGTCTGGCCGGCGGCACCTTGTCCTACCGCAGCAAAGAGCTGGTCCTGCTGCGCGATGGCAAGCCTGAAGACGTGTGGATGGACCTCTACTACAGCCCGGTGCCCGATGATGACCAGTGCCCGGGGGGCGTGCTGGCGATTGTGGTGGAAACCACAGAGCACGTATTGACCGAGCGCGCCCGGCAAGAGGCCGAACGCAGTTACCGCGCGGTCAATGAACGCATCCAACTGGCGCTCTCGGCCGGGCCCTTGCTGGGGTCGTTCGTCTGGGACATCCAGGCCGACACGCTGTCGGGCGATGAGCGTTTTGCCCGCACCTTCAACTACCCACCCGACTGTCCGCTGGACGCACTGCCCATCGAGATTGCCCGCCAGGGCATCCACCCGGACGACCTTGAAGAGGTCAACCAGCGGGTCGAACTGACCGTGCGCACAGGTACGCCTTACAGCGCTGAGTATCGGGTTCGCCGCCTGGGCGGTGACTACCGGTGGGTACTGGCCAGCGGTCGATGCGAGTTCGACGGGACGGGCCGGCCCCTGCGGTTTCCGGGAGTGCTGATTGATATCGACGAGCGCAAGACGGCCGAAGCTTCGCTGCTCAAATTCACCCGCGACCTGGAGCAGCGTGTCGCCAACGAGGTGCAGGCGCGGTTGGCAGCGGAAGAGCAGTTGCGCCAGTCGCAGAAACTCGAGGCCATTGGCGGCCTCACCGGTGGCGTGGCCCATGACTTCAATAACTTGCTGCAAGTGATCGCCGGCAATCTGCACTTGCTGGCCCGCCACGAACGGGACAACGCCAATGTGCAACGACGGGTCAGTGCCTCCATCGAGGCCGTGGAGCGGGGCGCCAAGTTGTCATCGCAACTGCTGGCCTTTGCCCGGCGCCAGCCATTGTCACCGGCGGTCTATAACCCTCGGCGCATCTACGAGGGCATGGGTGAACTGCTGCAACGGGCCTTGGGTGAAACCATCCTGATTGAAGTGAGCCTGCCCCAGGAACCCTGGTGCATCCATGTCGATCGCAATCAGCTGGAAAATGCCCTGTTGAACCTGGCGATCAATGCACGTGATGCCATGCGGGGCGAGGGCACCATCCATCTGATCGGCGAGAACATCGTGCTCGATGACGCGTTCTGCGCCGGCAAGGGGATTGCGGCCGGCGACTATGTCCGGCTGTCGGTGATCGATTGCGGCGTCGGCATGCCACCCGAAGTCCTGAAGCAGGTGTTCGAACCGTTTTTCACCACCAAGACCGATGGCCAGGGCACCGGGCTTGGATTGAGCATGGTGTTCGGGTTCGTCAAGCAGAGTGGCGGCCATATCGAGATCTCCAGTGACCTGGGCGAAGGCACGCGGGTGCGGATGTATTTCCCTCGAAGCCTTGCGCCCGAAGCAGGGGAAGCCGAGCAACACGACACACTTCATTCCGGCCGGCAAGAGACGATCCTGGTGGTGGAGGACAACGCCCAGGTGCGCAGCGCGTCGGTGGAACTGCTGGAACAGTCCGGCTACAAGACCCTCACGGCCGCCAACGGCGATGAGGCGATGAAGCTGCTGCTGGATGGCACCCCGGTGGACCTGATCTTCACCGACGTGGTCATGCCCGGCCTGATCAAGAGCTCCGACCTGGCCGCCTGGGCCAAGGTGCAGACCCCGCCGGTCCCCGTGCTGTTCACCTCGGGGCATACCCGGGACATCATCTCCCGCAACCATCAATTGAGCCCCGATACCCATTTGTTGAGCAAACCCTACGGTCCGGACGCACTGGCCCGGATGGTGAGGAGCGTGCTGGGCGGTTGATCGCGGCGTCTTAAACAAATGGAACCGAAGCCGTCGCGTCACCTTCGAATGTTCAAGACCGGTCATCCATCCGGCCCTGTCATGAACGAGGTGCCCATGAACGACGATCCCGCAAACACTCAGCAACAAGGCCAGGGGCAGACGCCATTCCCGCGTAATGATCCGGCCATCGATCCTCAGGTCCCGGGCAAGCCTTCGAATGCCGAACCCGTCAGTCCCGCCGGAGCGGACCAGGCTGACAGCGCCGCCACTGAGGTCGACCAGAAGCAGCATCATCAGGACAATGACAACACCTTCAGCCCCGGCTTCAAGCCTGACCCGGACCGGCCGAAATCCGGTGACGACACGGATGCTGACATCGACACCGATGGGGGCTAGACCAGGAAGGATGTACAACACCGCATCAGGGTGGTGAATGCAAAACTCATGAACATCCACAAACCCTGTGGGAGCGAGCTTGCTCGCGCTTGAGCGCGAAGCGCTCACAAATGGGTCTGCTGCGCAGCCCAGCGGGAGCAAGCGCCCTCGCCACAGGTTACCGAACGCCTTGAGCGCAACGGCATGACCTCAAATGTCCTTGACCAGCCGCAGCGCATCGTAGATAGCCGCATGGGTGTTACGCGCCGACACCGCGTCGCCAATTCGGAACAGCTGGAAACGGCCCTCCGGGTTGGTCACGATATTTTGGGTTTTCCCGGCGATCAGATTGTGCTGCTCCACTGCGCCGTTATTGCTCGAGTGCGGGCGTAGCTCGAAGTACAAATCGTCCAGGGGCAGGGTGCCGTGGTTGACCACCACCTGATCGACCACGCGCTGCTTGTGCACCTGACCATAATCGCTGCCGAAGTTGGCCACCAATTGACCGTCGCGCTTCTCCACGGAGTCGACCCGATAGGTGACCGTGAAGGTGACGTTCAGGTCTTGCAGGCTGCGCATGTAAGGCACCAGGTTCATCGCCATCACCTCCGGCGCAAACGACCGGTCCGGCGTGACGATCTCCAGTTTCGCACCGCTGCTGGCGATGACCTCGGCTGCTTGCAGCGCCGCGTGGTCGCCCGCGTCGTCGAAGATCAGCACGTTCTGGCCGGGCTTGACGTCGCCGGAAATGATGTCCCAGGTCGACACCACCAGTTCATTGCCGTGCTTGAGCACTTCGGTGTGGGGTAAACCGCCGGTGGCGACGATCACCACGTCCGGCGCCTGCGCCATGACGGTCTCGGCTTCGGCCCAGGTGTTGAATTGGAACTTCACCCCCAGCCGTTCGCATTGCGCCATGCGCCAATCGATGATGCTGATCATCTCCCGCCGCCGCTCGCTCTGCGCAGTCAGGCGGATCTGCCCACCGGGTTGATCCGCCACTTCGAACACCGTGACGTCGTGGCCACGTTCGCCGGCTACCCGTGCCGCTTCCAGGCCCGCCGGGCCGGTGCCAATCACCACCACCTTGCGCGTGACCGACGCCTTGGGAATTTCGTGGGGCATGGTGGTTTCGCGGCCGGTGGCGGCGTTGTGGATGCAGTACGCGGCACCGCCCTGATAGATGCGGTCCAGGCAATAGTTGGCACCGACGCAGGGGCGGATCTCTTCTTCACGCTTCTCGATGATCTTGCGCACGATGTGCGGGTCGGTCATGTGCGCCCGGGTCATGCCGATCATGTCCACCTTGCCGGAGGCGATGGCGTGACGCGCCGTGGCGACGTCCGGAATCTTGGCCGCATGGAACGTCGGGAAACCGGTGGCCGAGCGGATCTCGCCGGCAAAATCCAGGTGCGGCGAGTTGCGCATGCCCTGGATGGGGATCACGTCGGTGAGGCCGGCATCGGTGTCGATGTGCCCGCGAACGACGTTGAGGAAGTCCACCAGCCCACTGTCCTTGAGCATGTGGGAGATCTGCAGGCCATCGCTGGCACCGAAGCCGCCGGGCAGGTCTTCATCGCCGGTGTAGCGCACCCCGAGCAGGAAATCTTCGCCACAACGCTGGCGAATGCCGCGTAACACATCAAAAGTGAAGCGCATCCGGTTTTCCAGCGAACCACCGTAGGGCCCGTCGAGATCGTTGGTCAACGGCGACCAGAACTGATCCATGAGATGCCCGTAGGCCTGCAGTTCCAGGCCATCAAGACCGGCGGCCTTCATGCGTTCGGCGGCGTCCACGTAATCCTTGATGATCCGGTCGATGTCCCAGTCTTCCAGTTTTTTCGGGAAGGCCCGGTGGGACGCCTCGCGGCGATGGGACGGCGAGACGACCGGCAGCCAATCAGCCTTGTCCCAGCGTGTGCGCCGGCCCAGGTGGGTCAGTTGGATCATCACCGCAGCGCCGTGTTCGTGGCACTCGTCGGTGATGTCCTTCATCCATTTGACCACTTCGTCCTTGTACGCCAGCACGTTGTTGAACACCGGCGGGCTGTCGCGGGAAACGGCGGCGGAGCCCGCCGTCATGGTCAGCGCCACGCCGGCCTTGGCGCGCTCGACGTGATAGGCGCGGTACAAATCCTTCGGCATGCCGTCGACAGGATAAGCGGGCTCATGGGAGGTGGTCATGATCCGGTTTTTGAGGGTCAGGTGTTTGATCTTATAGGGCTGCAGCAGAGGATCGCTGGACATGGTGTTGCGCTCCGGGAACAGGACATCAGGCTTGGTTTGACATAACGGTATGTCGAATGTTCATGTGTGTCAACGAGTGGGACACAGGTGTACATTTTCCTTGCGTGACGTAAAAACCGGGATTACCATCCAGTCGAAACAGGGGGGGGCTGGCTCGTGCGGCCGGCCATCGTGTCGATCCAAAGTGCAAGGGGGCTGTGCGAAGCGCTATGCCAGGAACCGCTCTACATCGCGGCGGGTATCAGTGGCGCCATTCAACCTTTGGCGGGCATGCGTGGTTCAAAGGTCATCGTTGCGATCAACCAGGACGCTGAAGCGCCAATTGCCCAGGTGGCGGATTACATGTGGGTGGCGGATCTGTTCGAGGCCTTGCCGGCGCTCGAAAAAGCACTGTGAGTGCTTACATTCATACGTTCCGCCAAAGGGCGGAGGAGGGCCGAACGACCTGAATACAGGAAGGGTTTCGCATAACTAGAACTTATCCACGCATAACATTAAATCCCTTGAGGAGTGTAATGGCACTCTGCTTTGATGAGGGAACGTGAATTCTTCTGCTGCCCTGCCAATAACTATTAATACAGTACGCGGAGATGCACCATGATGACGTTTTCCAGTAAAACTCGTATCGGCTGGCTTGCAGGCCTGGCGATGGCCGCCGGCAGCCTGATGGCCCACGCCGAGGAACCCACGCCCATTCGTATCGGTTGGGTGAATTGGTCGGATACGGAAATCGCTGTAAAGCTGGCGGATACCGCATTGCGCGATCACTTGAAGCAACCGGTCAAATTGGTGCTCGCCGACATTGGCATTCAGTTCCAGGCCTTGGCCAACGGCAATATCGACCTGATCCCGATGGTCTGGCTGCCGAACACTCACAAGGCGTTCTATGACAAATACCAGGACAAGCTCGAAGACCTCGGCGTGCTGTATGAAGGTCGCATCGGCATGGCCGTGCCAACGTCCATTCCCGCCAGCGAACTCGCCACTGTCGAGGACCTCAACAAGCCTGAAGTGCGGCAAAAGCTCGACGGCAAGATCCTGACCTCGGAAGTGGGCAACGGCCAATACAAACTCACGGAAAAGGCCATCAAGGAATACAAGCTCGAGGGCTACAAGATGGTCGCCTCTTCAGAGTCTGGCATGTTGAGCGAGTTGGATCGCAACCTCAAACGTGACAAATGGGCCTTGATCAACGCCTGGAGCCCACACTGGATGTTCGCCAAGTGGCCGCTGCGCTACCTGGATGATCCGAAGCAGGTTTTCGGTGGCGCCGAGCAGATTCACGCGATTGCCCGCAAAGGCTTCAGTGCCGAACATCCCGATGTCGCCCGGTTCTTCGCCAACTTCAAGATTCCCAAGGCCGACCTTGAGAAGCTGATGGCGACCGCCCGCGACAGTTCGGCAGACAAGGTCGTTGCCGAGTACTACGCCGCCAACAAGCCTCGTTTCGAGGCCATGTTTGGCAGTCAGACCGCCTCGGCGACCGTTAGCCAGTAATCGCCGCCGTTGCTTGGGTGTTTGCAGTTCGGTGCCCTTGACGCAAAGTGAAGGGCGTCGGCTGTCATCGATACCGTTCGGGCTACCCTTGGAACATGCCGGGACCCGCTTCCAGTGCCGCTGGGGTACGTTGAGCAGCCTGTCATCTTCTTCTACGTCTGACTCAGGAATGGGGTTGAAAACGATGATCACCCATCACGAGCCTTTGTCGTTGGATCCGGCCGTCACCTGCGGCGCGCAGTGGCTTCGGCGATCGCTGCATGAAATCCTCTCCAGCCATCTGGGGGACGGTACATCCGGGGCGACACAGGCCTATGCCGCCGCCCTGGGCCCGACCGAGTGGTCCCTCAAGAAGCCGCCGGCAACGCCCCGCGCGTTACCGGCAGTCCTGGCACCCTATTTGGCCCAGGCATTCGACGCTGCGCCAAGAGGCTCCGAACACCTGGCAGGGGTATTGGAGGCGTTGAACGTGCTGGTGCCCCATGTTCCCTGGATCAACCGTCAGGCCCAGGCCGGCCAGGACGATCGGTTCGTGGAGCGGCATCGCCATGGGATGGTCACCGGTCCAGGGGGATTGTTCGACTGTCCTGGCATGACCCTGGGGTTGGCCCTCATGGCGCCCGAAACCTGTTATCCGTTCCACCAGCATCCTCCGGCTGAGTTCTATCTGGTGTTGTCCCCAGGCGACTGGTATCGCGAGGACGTAGGCTGGTGGACGCCCGGGGCAGGGGGCATTGTCATAAACCCACCGTCCTGCACCCATGCGATGAGATCAACGCAAGCGCCACTCCTGGCGCTGTGGGGATTGCTCCATGAGTCCTGCGCTTGAGCCGACCACGGGTGATGCACACCGTGGGTGATGCCCCACGGCCGCAACTTGGAATCCTCTTGTGCCTGCTTGCCATGCTGCTCTTTGCAAGCCAGGATGGGATCACCAAAGTGCTGGTCAAGGACCTTCCCGTCGCCCAGCTCGTCATGGTGCGTTACTGGGTATTCCTGGCATTCGCTGTCGGCTATAGCCTTTATCGCGGCCACCTGGGAGCGGCGTGTCGAAGCCATCATCCGGTCCTGCAGGTCATCCGTGCCTTGCTGGGGGTGGGCGAAAGCGCGTTGTTCGGATTGGGGCTGCGCTACCTCGGAATGGCGGAGATGCATGCCCTGTATGCGGTGTTTCCGCTGATGACCCTGGCCTTGGCGGGCGCGTTCCTGGGTGAGTTCATCGGCGTCCGTCGCTGGGTGGCCGCGGCCATAGGGTTCATGGGGACCCTGGTGATCCTCCGTCCGGGAACCGGTGTCTTCGAGTTGGCGGCGTTGATTCCGCTGTTGTCGGCCCTGGGGTTCGCGGTCTTCAGTGTGCTGACACGTCGGATCAGCCGGGATGATTCATTCGCGACGAACATGCTCTACATGGGTTTTTTCGGCGCCCTGGCCATCACGTTCTCTGGCTTGCCTGGGTGGGTTTCGCCGAACCCGACACAGTGGGGCCTGATCGCCGTGCTGTCGACGATCGGCATGGTGGCGCAGTTGCTACTCCTCCAGGCGCTCAAGTACGCAACGGCAGGTACGCTTCAACCGTTCAACTACACGTTGTTGGTGTTCGCCACATGCATCGGCCTGTTCGTATTTGGCGAACTGCCCGACCTATGGACCGTCGTGGGGGCGTGCATGGTGATTGCCGCAGGCCTGTATGCAATCAAGGCGAAAGGGTAGGGAGCCCGTTTCATGTTATTCGATCCAGGAATAAGCATAATAGAATATATTCCTTGATCGAATTAGTTGGCATGTTAAGTTGACGCTACCGGACCGCCGGATATGTTCAACCCTACTCTATGGTACGACTATGTCCGGCGCCCGAATCTTCCAAATCAGCCTTGAGGCTCTGTCGCATGATGGGGCCCATGCAGTGATTTCTCAGTCCGGCACTCTGCGCATCAGTTCTTGTGCCGCCATTGCCGCTCCATTCGTGACCGGCAAACCTCTCCCTTGCCAGGCCAACAGTGAGGCCTGCAGTGCAATCAGCGAAGGCTTGGCGTTTCTGCTCTACGCCATGTGACGCACCGCTGTCGGCACTTCCATACCGTAACGTCAGTCAGTCATCTTGAGGTAATACCCGGTCCCGGGTGGTCGCTTGAAGTGTGAGTGAGTGGGCGTCTGTTCAGCGCAGCCTATCGCGACTTACCACCATGCCAAATTATTTGGATGAAGCTCATCGAGTTGAAATCGTCAAGCTCAGCAGGACCTTGACCAGCCAGACTGAATGGCCCACCTGGCTTTTACTGGTCGGCTTTTATCTGGCTTGGGCTCTTATTGTTTTTCATGGGCAGGCACTTGGCCAACTCATCAGCATTGTTCTGTTGGTTCCACTGGTCGTGCTCTGGATGTCGATCCAGCATGAGCTTATTCACGGTCACCCAACGCGTTGGCCTGTCATAAATAAAGCCCTGGGGTTTCTGCCGTTTGCCGTTTGGTATCCCTACGACATTTATAGGGACACGCATTTGGCACATCACAACGACGAGGTGTTGACGGTGCCTGGTCAAGATCCAGAAAGTCGCTATGTCACAAGTGCCTTCTGGTTGCAGTCACCTCGTTATGTGAAAGCGTTGCTTTGGGTAAATAAGACCTTGGGTGGTCGCTTGCTCGTGGGAGCACCATTGGCAGTGATATCCCTGCTGGGTAGCGAGATCAGAGGCTTGTTTCTCGCGGGACGAAGTACTGGACGAGTGTGGATAGCTCACGTGCTAAGTGTCGTCGTGGTGCTGACCTTGGTTGAGCAATACAGCGCCATCAGCGCTGTGCAGTACGTATTTTTAGTTTCACTGCCGGCCTTGTCCATTGCAATGATCAGGTCGTTTTACGAGCATCGGCCGTCAACGCTGCCAGAACACCGCACGGTGATCAATGAATCCTCAGGGCTTTTGAGTTGGCTCTTTCTTAACCTCAATCTTCACTTGGTTCATCACGATCTTCCCGGTTTGCCCTGGTTTTATTTGCCTCGGGTGTATAGAGCCAGGCGTGAACAATGGATCGCGCGAAACAATGGCTATGTCATTCATGGCTACTTCCAGTTATTGCAGAGGCATCTGATCAATCCCGTGGATTGTCCTCGCCATCCTGTCAGGCACTAAAAATACTCAAGCTAATCTGGGCGTCGGAAAATGATACGTTTTGAAGCCATCAAGAAAACTCATAAAGGCAGCCCGCGAATGGCCGTGAGCGATTTAACGCTTCATGTCCGGGAGGGGGAGATCTGCGTATTTGTCGGGCCAAGTGGGTGTGGCAAAACGACCATTTTGCGAATGATCAATAGACTGGACACCCAGGACAGTGGCCGCATCAGTGTCAATGGGGTGGCGACCGATGAGCTTGACGTCGTGACGCTTCGCCGTGGCATTGGTTTCATGATGCAAAGCTCAGCCTTATTTCCTCATCAAACCGTTGCAGAAAATATTGGCGCTGTTCCGCGGCTCTTGGGTTGGAGCAAGCATAAGATCCGCCAGCGCGTGAGCGAGCTCATTTCCCTGGTCGGGCTTCAGCCGGAATTTCTGGACAGGTACCCTAATCAACTGTCGGGCGGGCAGCAAAGTCGTGTTGCCTTGGCGAGGGCATTGGCCTCGGACCCACCGGTTGTATTGATGGACGAACCCTTTGCCGCGCTTGATCCGGTGATCCGCGAGCGACTGCAGGACGAACTGGTTGCGCTGCAGAGGCGTTTGCATAAAACCATCATCCTGGTGACCCATGACATGGAAGAGGCCATCAAGATTGGTGACCGGATCGCCATCTTCGAGGGTGAAGGAAAGCTTGCTCAGTTCGATACACCTCACAATATCCTTGCCCACCCTGCCAGCGAGTTTGTGAAGAACTTCATCGGCAAGGATCCGCTGTTGAAAAGACTGTCGCTGATGAAGGTTTCTGATCTTCCTTTGGATGAAGTCAATTGCGAATTCAAACTTCTGCTGGACGATAAGTCCAATCCGCTGAAGTGGGTCAGTGAATCGGACTTGCCTGTCCCGGAACTTACCACGGTGTCTAATAATGACTCGTTGCATCACGCACTGGTTAAAATTCTAACGGCTCCGCTCGGTGTGGTTGTTCGAGTGGACGAGGCGGGCGGTTACGAAGGTTGCCTGTCGATTGCCAGCTTTCACAGCGCACTCAATGAGCGCCGCTTTGGAAGTGCGCAATGATTGACTGGTCCTGGATCGTTGAAAACTGGCAGCAGATCGGTCAGCTGTTATTCGATCATATTCAGCTGGTGACCCTGGGCCTGTTTATAGGAATGTTGTTGGCGGGCGCAATGGTGCTCTTGACGTTGTGGAAGCCAGGGTTGGCGCAGCCCATGATTTATATCAGCGGAATACTTTTTACCATTCCGTCCCTGGCACTGTTCATTTTGATAATGCCCTTTGCCGGTTTGTCCAAGACGACGGCGGTGATTGGTTTGAGCCTGTATGCCTTGCTGATTGTGTTACAGAACACTTTGGCGGGCCTTGCGAGTAACCCCCCGGACGTGCTGGAAGAAGCCCGTGCGCTAGGGTACACGCGCATGCAGAGATTCCTGGGAGTTGAACTTCCCCTGGCGTTGCCTTCGTTATTGGCAGGGCTGCGAACGACTGCAGTGACATTGGTAGGGCTGGTGACGGTTACGGCGTTAATTGGTCAAGGCGGATTGGGGCAACTGTTCATTACCGGGTTGGCTCAAAGTTTCACTACGCCTGTGGCGGTCAGTTTGGTCCTGACGGTGATGTTGGCGTTATGTTTTGATTTTCTGTTTTATTCAATCAATAAATGGCTGGTCCCTTGGGTGCGCTAATGAATAGGATCGCAGATGTCTACCTCTGGTTTTCTCTTCCTGAACACTGGTTGGGCGAAGACGGAATACTGACTCGGCTGGCAGAGCATATTTATTATGTGTCTTTGAGCCTGGCGATTGCTTGTGCGATAGCGTTGCCGCTCGGCGTACTCATGGCTAACTACCGCAAAGGCGCGCAGGTTGCGATCGGGCTGTTCAATATTGGGCGAGCATTGCCTTCCCTGGGTATTGTGATACTTGCAATCATGGTCATTGGCTATGAAACCAGCACAGTGATTATCGCCTTGGTCACCATGAGCATCCCGCCGATATTGACCAATACCTATGTTGGCATCGATCAGGTGGATTCGTCTCTGAAGCATGCTGCCAAATCGATGGGGATGCGCAGATGGCAGATGTTTATCCAGCTGGAATTACCGTTGGCTTTTCCGTTGATCTTTTCTGGATTCCGATCAGCCCTGGTGCAACTTATTGCCACGGCCACCATCGCCGCCTATGCAGGGTTCGGCGGGCTGGGCAGGTTTCTCATTGACGGGCTGGGTCGAAATGACATCCCTCAAATCATTGGCGGCGCACTGGTGGTGTCGGCACTTGCGATTGTCAGCGAGTGGGTTTGTTCAATGATCGAAACACTCATGGTTCGAAAATGGCGAGCGGGGGATGTTGAACTGAGCGCTACATGATCAGGAGCATTTGAAAGTGCGTATTAATTCTGCAGAGGTGCAAATCCAAATGAAAAACAAACGACGTTCGAAGGCTCGTTCAGCGCACTCGGTTTCATTGTTGCTGGGGTTAGGCTTGCTGGTGGGCAGCGCATTTGCCAGTGCCCAGTCCATCACCATAGGCGGGGCCAATTTTTCCGAGCAGACGATTCTCGCAAATATCTATGCGTCAGCTTTGAAAAAGGAAGGGATTGAGGTCAAGACCCGGCTCAATCTGGGGAACCGCCAGATCATCGCCAAAGCGCTGGAAAACGGGGATATCGATGTTGTACCCGAGTACATAGGATCACTGTTGAGTTTCTATGACGACAAGAGCGCCCTGACCAGCCAAAAGGAGATCGTCAGCGTCTTGCAACAGAAGTTGCCGGCGGACCTCCAGTTGCTTGAACCTTCGGCCGCGGGCTCTATTACCGCTTGGGCCGTCACCCAGAAAACCGCAGAAAAGTACAACCTGCAGACCTTGTCCGACCTGGCGCCCGTCTCCGGTGAACTCACGCTGGGTGGGCCTCCCGAAGTCACCACTGCCGCCTTAGGCCTGCCCGGGTTGAAGGCGGTCTACGGCATCAACTTCAAGAGCGTCAAATCGCTGGACATGGGCGGGCCCTTGTCGCGGCTGGCGCTGAACTCAGGTGCTATCGACGTCGCCACGGTGGTCTCCACGCAAGGCATCCTGGCAAAAGAACCTTGGGTTGTGCTCGAGGACGACAAGCACCAACAGCCCCTGCAAAACATTACGCCACTGGGGCGCAAGGCGTTGCTGACCCCAGAAGTCACCAAAGTGCTCAACGAGGTCTCTGCAAAACTGACCGATGACGACCTCAAGCAACTCAATCGCCTGGTTGATATCGATCACAAGGATCCCGCAAAAGTCGCGGCGCAGTGGGTCGCTGAAAATACCGTCAAGGCGGCCAACTGAACATGAATGCGATGTGGGTAAGGTCGCGGAGGCGTTATGTCCAATAAAAGTATGATTTTGAATCTGTTCTTTTTTAATCCCCAAGGGGATCACCGTTTTTCCTGGCGCCACCCGCTGTCGCCGACCAAGGAAATATTGACGCTGGGCTACTACGTGAAACTGGTGCAGGCAGCCGAAGCGGCGAAGTTCGATGCGGTTTTTGTCGCGGATCACGTCGCGGTCTGGGACTCCGTCGCCAGTGGGTTGAGGCACTATGCCAACGCCCGCCTTGAACCGATTACGCTCTTGTCCGCATTGGCGGCTGTCACCGAACACATCGGGCTGATGGGCACCGCTTCAACGTCCTATAACGAGCCCTTCAACATTGCGCGATATTTTGCTTCGCTGGACTACCTCAGCACAGGGCGAGCCAGCTGGAATATCGTGACCTCCTGGTTGGAAGAGGAGGCTTCGAATTTCGGATTGTCAGGCGTGACGAAACACGGCGATCGTTATCGGCGGGCCGAGGAGTTCATTCATGTCGTCAAGCAGCTTTGGGACTCCTGGGAGGAGGGGGCTCTTGAGTTTGACAAGGACAGCGGCGATTTTGCCGATCCGTCCAAAATTCACCCGATTCATCACAAAGGAGCGCATTTCAACGTGCGTGGGCCGCTTAACGTGCCGCGTCCACCGCAAGGACATCCAGTCCTTGCCCAGGCGGGGTCTTCTGAAGCGGGCAAGGATCTGGCCGCCGCCCATGGGGACGTGCATTTCTGTTTCATCAATACGGTCGAAGAGGGACTGGCGTACAGGGCCGATTTGAATCGCCGACTCGAGTTGAAGGGCCGGCATTCCAGTGATCTGAAAATCATTACCGGTGTGCTTCCGGTGGTTCTGGAGGATGAGACTGAGGAGGAGCGCCGTCGGCAACTGGAGGACAGCCTCATTATCGATGCCGTGGCGATTGATCTGGTCTCCAGCTACACCCGTCTTGATCTGACAGGCCTGTCGCCGGACAGCCCGCTGCCCGCGTTGCCGGATGAGTCTGAGTTCGATGGCATTCGAACCGAACTGGCCCTGCTCAAGAAGTACGACACGACCTTGTCCATCCGTGAAATAGGGCGCCGGTTGGTCAAGAGTTCCAGTACCTGGCTGCTGATCGGAACGGCGGAGCATATTGCCGATAAGCTTTCAGCGTTATACGAGTCGAATGCCGTCGATGGCTACAACCTCATGTTTCCGTTTTTGCCGACGGACTTCGACACATTCACCCGTGGCGTGGTGCCTTTGCTGCAAGCCAGAGGGGTTTTTCGCACGGAATATGAACCTGGGACCCTGAGGGATCGCTTGGGTTTGAAGACGCCTGCCAACCGCTTCTTGCTGTGATCAGCGTCAATCACAATCCTCTGAATGGCTTTCATATGATCAGCGATCTATCCATGTACCTCGCTCCCGCCAGGGTTTTACAGGCCCAGGACGCCTGGCTCCAGCGCACCCTGGAGATTCTGGGTGAGCGCCGTGAGCAAAGACCGATCGTTGATCCCGTGTCCCATTGGCTTTCCCCTGATCTGTTGTTATCCCAGACCTGCGGCTATCCATTCGTCACGTCACTGCGGGGAAAGGTGAGGCTGATAGGGCGTCCGAGCTATGAGCTTGCTCATAGCTCGGGGGGTGACCATTGCAGTTTGCTGCTGTGTAGAGCTGATTCGGCCGTCACCGATCTGGCGGGTTTGCAGGGCAGCCATGGTCTGATCAACGCCCGGGATTCCAACTCGGGAATGAATTTATTGCGCCACACGTTGGCTGGGATCAGCGACCGTGGTTTTTTCTCGAAACTGACCTTCACCGGATCCCACAGGGAGAGCATTCGAAGGTTGAAAAACCACGACGGTGATTTGGCTTCTATCGACAGCGTCACCTACGACTATCTGGCGAGAGACAACAGTGACGAGATCGAAGGCCTCAGGATCCTGGTGCGAAGTGTGCGCAGTCCCTGCCTGCCTTACATAACGTCGATTCGTCGAACGGCGACGCAAGCAGAGTCTATCCGGCACGCAATGAACGAAGCCTTGAGCCAGCTTCCCGAGATTTCCCGTGACCTGGCGATCAGGGAAGTCCTGCCGGCCAGTGAGGCTGACTATGAGTGTCTTCTGGAGTATGAGCGCAGTGCGGCCAATCGCGGCTTTTCGTTTGTATCATCCTGAGCGGCGAGCCGTCCCTGGCTCGCCACCTCGAACACGCTAGAACTTGAAGCGCCCAACCAAGCCCTTGAGCTGCCCGGAAATATCCGTCAAACGCCCCGAGCCGGTCTGTGCCGAGTGAGCGAATTCCTCGACCAACTGGGCATCGGCATGAATCTGCGCGATGTGCCGGTTGATGTCTTCGGCGACCTGGTGCTGTTCCTCTGCCGCCGTGGCGATCTGGGTGTTCTGATCGCGAATCGAGTCCACCGAATTGCGGATCTTGTCGAAGCTGTCACGGGCCTGCTGAATGCGCTCGACGCTGGTGTGGGACACCTGCAGGCTGCTTTGCATCTGCTGGGTGACTTCCTGGGTGCGCCGTGCGAGGTTGCCCAGCAGGCTGTCGATCTCGCCGGTGGAGTCGGCGGTGCGGCGTGCCAGGGCCCGCACTTCGTCGGCCACCACGGCGAACCCACGACCTTGATCGCCGGCCCGTGCGGCTTCGATCGCGGCGTTGAGGGCCAACAGGTTGGTCTGTTCGGCGATCGAGCGGATGGTGTCGAGGATGGTGTTGATGTTCTTGCTGTCCTGTTCCAGCGCCTGCATGGTCTGGGTCGACTGCTGCAGGTCCTCGCTCAGTTTCAGCACGCTGCCGGTGGCTTCGCCGATGTGATGCTGGCCGTCGTGCACATCGCGGTAGCCTTCGTCCGCACTGGAGGCGGCCTGGCTGCAAGAACGGGCCACTTCGTTGGCGGTGGCAACCATTTCGTTGAACGCGGTGCTCACCAATTCCACGGCCTGGCGCTGGCGCCCGGCCGCATCGTTCATGTTCTGGGCCACGTGGCTGGTATCGGCCGCGGCGGTTTGCAGGTCGGAAGAGGCGCTGCCGATGCGTTGCATCAGTTGCGCGATCATGCCCAGGAACTGGTTGAACCAGCCCGCCAGGGTGGCCGTTTCGTCCTTGCCTTGCACGATGAGTTTGCGGGTGAGGTCGCCTTCACCTTCGGCGATTTCCTGCAGGCCATTGGCAACGCCGCGAATCGGCCGCACGATCACGCTGGCGAAACTGGCGCCCACCACGGCGAAGACCACGGCCAGCGCGGCGGCGATGGCGGCGATCAGCCAAGTCAGGCTCGAGGCCTCGGCCATCACTTCATCGCGCTTGATCAGGCCGATGAAGCGCCAGCCCAGCCCTTTGGAACTGACCACGTTGGCCATGTAGGGCACGCCGTCGATCTCGATCTGAGTCACGCCATCGCTGCTTTTGGCCAGCTCGGCATAGTGGGGGCCAAGGTCGGCCAGCGGCTTGAAGTTGTGCTTGGCATCGGCGGCGTCCACCAGGACGTTGCCGTTGGCTTCCACCAGCATCAGGTAGCCGCTGTCGCCCAGCTTGATGTTCTTGACCAGTTCGGTGAGCTGCTTGAGCGACACGTCCAGGCCGACCACGCCCACGACGTTGCCGCTGGCGTCGGCGACGGTGTGTACGGTGCCGATCAGCGACACATCGTCCGGCGCCCAGTAATAGGCGTCCGTGCGCACGGTTGTACCCGGTGCGGCGATGGCAGCCTTGTACCAAGGGCGCACGCGCGGATCATAGTTGGTCATCTTCGGATCGTCAGGCCAGCTGGCGTAGCCGCCGTCGCTCAGGCCCACGGACAGATAGGCGGTGGTCGGATGGCTCTTGGCGAATCGGTCGAATATTTCCAGAAGTTGTTGGTTGATCTCGGGGAGCGGTGTTTGTGCGGCATCGGCCAGGGAGTAGTTTTTCAACCCCTTGGCGGCGATGATCCGTGGATCCTTGGCGATGTATTCGACGTTCTGGCTGATGCCATCGAAGAACTGCTTCATGCCGTTATCGATCTGGCGGATTTCACGGCCGCTGCTGTCCAGGAAGTTGGCCTTTGCGGCGTCGCGCAGGTTCATTACGACAAGCACCGCTACCAGGATAACCGGGAGGCAGGCGATGGCCGCGAACGCCCATGTCAGCTTCTGTTTGATATTCATGACTTCTCCCGCGGAATATTTTAAGTGTTGGAACGGCGGAAACAGCAGTGTTTGGCGTTGCGAGTCTCTGGAAGGGAAAAGCGCCCATGCCTACTGCCACTGTATCGACCAAAGTTGTAGGCACTTGAGGCTTGCCATTTTGGCGCGGGCCGATCGGTAGAGGGCGTAGGCGCGATTGCAGGCGGCTTGACTAGTCTGGAAGATAGCGTGGTTTGCCCTGCGCCTTCGCTCTGCGGCTCGGGCACCCACGTGCAGCCAATCCTCATTGTCTTTAATGTATTAACGAGGCCCTATGCCAAGCGCATTCGAGAGCGTACTCAAAAACAAGAACATGGCTTATCGACCGCTCGGAGCGGCGTCCGCCAGCGAGGCGCCGATCCGCGTCGCGTTTGTATTGATGGACAACTTCTCGATGATGTCCTTCACCGGTGCGGTGGACGCGCTGGTGACCGCCAACCTGATGAGCGACATGCCCCTCTACGAGGTGCTGACGGTGGGGGTTTCAGGTGGGCAGGTGACGAGCGACCTGGGCATTGTCATCTCGACGGACATCGAACTGGCGCAGATGCCGGAAAACCAGGACGTGCTGATTGTCGCCGGGGGCTTTCGCGTGAAGTTGCAAGGCCATCCCTTGCTGCGCCGCAAGCTGCGCGCTAATGCGGCGTCCGGGGCGATCCTGGGCGGGTTGTGGAACGGTGTCTTCTTCGTTGCCGATGCCAATCTGTTGGATGGTTTCGAATGCGCTGTCCACCCGGAAAGTCGCGCGATGATGGTGGAGGTGTTCCCCCATGTGAAGGTGTCCAGCCGGGCCTATGTGGTGGATCGGGAGCGGGTCAGTTGCGCGGGCGCCAACAGTTCGCTGCGCATGATGCTCCAATTGATTCGCCAGACGGGCGGAGCGGCGCTGGTGGGGGCCATCGAGGAAATTCTGCGTTGTGATGAGTCGGGCGACGATGCGACGGACTTGCCACCGGTTTTCGTCGAGACCGACCCGACGCTGCCGGAAAGCCTCAAGTTGGCGTTGGAACTGATGTGGCAGAACGTAGAGGAACCCTTGACCATCGATGAGCTGGCCGCGTGCGTGAAGATTTCCAAGCGCCAGTTGGAGCGACGGTTCTGCAGTTTTCTCGGCGCGACTCCGACGCGCTATTACCTGGAGCTGCGCCTGACGCGGGCGCGCCAACTCATCCAGCAAACCAATCGGTCTGTGACCGAAATCGCCGTGGCGACAGGCTTTGTCAGTTCCCCGCACTTCCAGCGTCGCTTCCGGGATTTCTTTGGTGTGCCGCCTGGCAGTTACCGTTCGAAATCGGAGCGCAAGCAAGCCTTGCGCTGAACACGCTGCCGGAGCGGAAAGTGAGTTTTTGGGACGGGGAGGGTCACGCAGCTCAGCGGGAGCAAGCTCCCGCATCACGGGCACAAATCAGCTGTTATCGTCGGTTTGTGTTTCGGTGGGCAGGTCTTCGGTTTGCGGAGCGGCTTGTGATGCGGTCAAAGTCGTCTCCTTGCACAGCACCTTGCCTACTTCGTCGGCTATCGAGCCGTCGATGATTCGCCCTTGCATCTGGTCGAACTGGGCTTTTTCCAGCACTGCGAGGCTGTTGTACATCCCCATGTGCCGTACATTGCGGCTGGCGCAGTCGAGTTCGAGTTTTGTGTAGTTGGTGAAGTAAGCCCCGGATCTCTGTACGGTGGCCTGGATGGCTGAGCCGCTGTCGATAAACGACACGATGGAGTACACGGCATCCGAATCATCGTAAAGGTATTTGATGTTCTGAACTTCCGCGACCGCACTGCACGCAATGGAGATTAAAGCGAGGGATATGACGGTTTTCATGCTTTCTTCCGTGAATAAGCAAGTCAGGAATATTAGTGGCAAAGTGAGATTATTTTGCCGGGACTCATACATTGGGTCAATTTACTTCGGGCAGTCTCTATGACCGCCGGTCAGAAGCGAAATCCTTTTGGGAACTTTATAGATCCCTCGGGCTCGTGGCAACCGACGAGCACATTTCCTGGGTAATGGGCCCTTCCCGATACGCACCGCAGCTCCATTAGATCAAAGCTTGAATTCGTCCAATCGCCTGACTTTTTTTAGAAGTTTTTCGTCTGAGCTGCACGGGTAATCACGGTTTCAGGACTTTCGAGCTTTTTCCGCCCCGAAAGAAAAATCGAACATCAATGCAAAAAGAATCGCCCCGACGCAGATAGGTCTGGCGGGTCACCACGCGGCTGCGCCATGCCGCACAGGTGCGGGCGGCCATCCATTCAATGTGGAGGCGCCATTGTGAAACACCCATTGTGGGAGCGAGCAAGCTCGCTCCCACAGGGTCTACAGGTTGCTTCATAGCCTCATGGCATCTGCGGCAGCTCCTGCGGCCGCAGATCGAACACGAGCACCTCGGCATCCTGGCCGTGACTCAAGGTCAGGACCTGCTCCTCGCGTACCCGCACGCCGTCACCCTCCTGCAACTGCACGCCGTTGAGCTCGACAGCGCCTCGGGCCACGTGCACGTAGGCATAGCGATCCGCGGCCAGGGTCAAGGTGGCGCTTTGCTCACCATCGAACAGCCCGGCGTAGACCCGTGCATCCTGGCGCACCTGGAGTGAGCCGTCGGCGCCGTCCGGGGAGATGATCAATTGCAGGCGACCGCGTTTCTGCTCGCTGCTGAAATGCTCCTGTTGATAGCGTGGCGTGGCGCCACTGACGTTGGGCACGATCCAGATCTGCAGGAAGTGCACCGGCTCGTCCGCACTGTGGTTGAACTCGCTGTGGGCCACGCCGCTGCCGGCGCTCATCAACTGCACGTCGCCGGGGCGAATGACCGAGCCCGTGCCCAGGGTGTCCTTGTGTTCCAGCGCCCCTTCAAGCACGTAGGAAAAGATCTCCATGTCCCGGTGGGGATGCTGGCCGAAACCCTTGGCCGCGGCGACCCGGTCGTCGTTGATGACCAGCAGGTCGGAGAAGCCCTGTTCGTTGAGGTTGCGGTAGCTGGCGAACGAGAAGGTGTGGAACGAGGTCAGCCAGCCGTGGCGGGCAATGCCGCGGTCCGAAGCTTTGCGAAGGGTCAGCATGATGATTCTCCTGATGTCTATGGGCGGCGGCTGGGGCCGTTCGCCGGGTTCAGAAGAAGGTTAATGGTTATCCTGAAGTTCAATAAGCAGGTGGAAAACGAAAGACTGTCTACTTTGAGTGGACAATCGAGAATGCCTACCGGCGGATGCCTGGCTTCGACATAATGCTGACGATAAACCCTGTGGGAGCGAGCTTGCTCGCGATAGCGGTGTGTCAGTTACATCAATTCCAACTGATCTGACGCTATCGCGAGCAAGCTCGCTCCCACCGGGGGCATTTATGTTTTCTGGATTTTTTTGGCGTCTTTTTAATGAAAACCGTTGCAATGGTGCTGTTCCCGGATTTTTTGCTGCTCGACATGGCCGGGCCTCTGGAAGTGTTTTCCATCGCCAATCGTTACCTCGAAGGGGACCTGCGTTATCAACTGCTGACCCTGGGGACCGAGCGCGGGCCGTTGCGAGCCTCCAACGGCGTGTCGGTGCAGGCCGATATCCATATCGACCAGGCATGGGCAGCCTATGACGTGTTGCTGGTGCCGGGTGGGCCGGGGGCCTATAACGACCGGCATCCGGGGCTGCACACCTGGCTGCGGGCCGCGGCGCAACGGGCTACGCGCTACGGCTCCATCTGCACCGGTGCCTTCGTACTCGGTGAGGCGGGTTTGCTCGACGGTTATCGCGTCACCACCCACTGGCATTACACCGAACGCCTGATACAACGTTTCCCCAAGGCCCTGGTGGAAACCGACAAGATCTTCCTGCAGGACCGCCGCCTGATCACCTCGGGCGGTGTCACCGCCGGGATCGACCTGGCCTTGTCCATCGTGGCCCAGGATCACGGCCGCAAAGTCGCGTTGGACGTGGCCAAGGTGTTGCTGGTGGTGATGAAGCGCCAGGGCGGCCAGGCACAGTTCAGTCCCTCGGTGGCGGCGGTGTCGACGCAGGAATCGGCCATTACCCGGGTGCAGAATCATGTGATGGAGCACCTGGAAGAACCCTTCACCATTGAGCGCATGGCCGCCTTGGCCTCCATGAGTGCGCGGCATTTCGCCCGGGTCTTTGCCCGTGAAGTGAAGATGACGCCCATGGAGTTCCTGCAGGGCGCGCGCATCGACCGGGCGCGTCATCTGCTGGAGACCACTGACCTGCCGCTCAAGACCGTGGCGTTTCGCAGTGGCTTCGGCAGTGTGCGGCACATGCGCTTTTTGTTCGGTGAAAAGCTCGGCCTGACCCCGGTGCAATATCGTCAGCAGTTCAGTTGAGGCGTCGGTGTCCGTCCAGGGCACCGTGATGTCCGTGACGCTCCCAGTGCCAGCATTGTCCTGAGGCCTGCGCCTGCCAAGATTACGGCGAACCCTTTGGAAAGGATGCGCAGGAGCCCAGGGCAGACGTGTTCGGTGATCCGCACGCTGACGCCCGCACCGGTTATCCGGCGCTGGATCGCCCATGAACAGTTTCGTCAAACCCGATAGCGAGCCGGCGGTAGGTTTCGGTCCGTTCGCCTTCTACCGGCAGCAACGGCTGGTCACCCGTGACGGCCAACCCCTCGCGCTGGGTGGCCGGGCCCTGGATGTTCTGCAGGTACTGGTGGAGCACGCCGGCCACTACGTCAGCAAGCAAACCCTCATCGCCCACGTCTGGCCTGACAGCGTCGTGGAAGCCATCAACCTGCGGGTGCATATCGCGGCGCTGCGGCGGGCCTTCGGCGACGGGCGGGATGGCGCTTGCTATATCCTCAACCATCCGCGACAAGGCTATTGCCTGGCGATGCCCCTGGTGGTGCAAGAAGGCGTTGAGTCGCCTTTGAGTCCCAGGACCGAGCGACACAACCTGCCCACGCGCTTGAGCCCGGTAATCGGTCGCGACAGAGTCCTGGGACGGCTGCTGGCCCAAGTGCCCCGTCAAGCCCTGACCACCGTGAGCGGCACGGGTGGGGTCGGCAAGACCACCGTGGTGTTGCGGGTGGCGGAACTGCTGCTTGAGCACTTTGACGACGGGGCCTGGTTCGTTGACCTGGCGGACATCGACGATTCTTCACAGGTGATGGCGCGGGTGGCCGGCACCCTGGGTCTGGCGCCCGGTTCCTTGGGCCGGCACCTTGAGTCCTGCCGCATGTTGCTGGTGCTCGACGGTTGCGAACATGTGCTCGATGCCTGTCGGGAGTTGGCCCAGGCATTGGCTGCGGCGGCGCCCGGGGTGTCGCTGTTGTGCAGCAGTCGCGAGCCCCTGGCCCTGCCGGGCGAAAAGATCGTGCCGCTGCCGGGCCTGGCCGTGGCATCACCCCTGGAACCCGAGCACCAGATCGAGGCGTGTCCGGCGGTGCAGTTGCTGGTCGAGCGGGTGGGCGCCCGGCAACAGGGTTTCCAGCCCGTTGGCCGCGACTGGCTGATCCTGGCCCGGATATGCCAGCGCCTGGACGGCTTGCCGCTGGCGTTGGAACTGGCGGCGGCCCAGGCCGACGCCTTGGGGTTGGCCGGGGTCCTCGAACAATTGGATTACGGCTTGTCAATCTTGAGCCTCGGGCGGCGTACGGCGGTGGCCCGGCATCGAAGCCTGGAGGCCGTGCTGGATTCGAGTGTCGAGCGTTTGAGTGCTGACGAGCAAACCGTGTTCCAGCGCCTGGCGGTGTTCGAGGAGCCGTTTACGCTCAGGGCGGCGCTGGCCGTAATCAGTTGCGCTGAACTGAGTGTCGGGCAATTGCCCTCGTTGCTATTGCGGCTGGCGAGCGTGTCATTGCTGATGGTGGAGCCGCTGGCCGACGGAGTACGTTTTCGACTGCTGCACACTACTCGCGCCTATGCCCTGGACAAATTGCGGCGCAGTGGTCAGTGGCCCGTGTTTCATCGGCGTTATGTGCTGCAAGGCGCTTGGGGCGCGGGCCATTCAAGGCCCCAACCGGCGAGTCAGCCCCTGGAGCAGCGCGCCGGCTTCCAATAGGTCGGGGGTGTCGAATCCCTCGCTGAAGCGTCGGTAGACCGGCCCGAGCAGCTCCTGCGCGGCGTGGACTTGCCCGCGGCGTTGCCACAAGCGGGCCAGGGACGTGGCGCTGCGCAGTTCCCAGGCCAGGGCATGATGCTGACGGGCGACGGCCAGGGCGGCCAGCAGTTGCGTTTCGGCAGGGCCTTCCAAGGAGGGCTCGTTCCGGGCCAGCCAGGTTTCGGCGCCGGCCCGCAGGAGCTCCGCCGAGCACCAGCCCGCGGCGCCACTGCGGGCCCGTTCCAGTTGCGCCGGGTTGACAACACCAGGGCGCAGGGTGACGGCGATGTCCTGGATCAGCCCGTTTGTCGGGCTCGTCTCCAGGGGCTGGTCGTTGAATACGCTGTCGTAATGACAGGCCCAGTCATGGAACAGCATCACCGAATGTTTCTTGGCCTGCTGCTTCAACAGGTCGAGCCTTTCCCGGGCAATCGGATGATCGCCGTTGTAGTGGGCGATCACGCAACCGGCCAGCGCCAAGGTGTAGCAGATCGAAATGCCGTGATTGATCTGCAAGGCGATCTGCAGTGCCAGGTTGGCGGTACGCCGGGCTTTCTCGGCAAAACCTTGCAGCCAGAGGATGCGCGCCAGAATCGTCAGCGCGGCCACGCTCTGGTCGTATTGAACGCCGAAGCCGTGGCTGAAGCGGCTGAGATGGCCGCTCTGGGCCAGGCGCTGGATCACCTGTTCGGCCTCGCGCCGCGCCGCGCCCTGGTCACCGGTGAAATGCAGCGCCAGCACCCGCAGGCGTTGGGTGCTCAAGGACAGGATCGGGTCGCCCTGCAAACCGAGCCGGTCGAAATCCAGGCTGTGGGCCAGGGCCTGTGGGTAGTTGCCGCAACTGAGGTCCACGGTCATTTGCCCGGACACGGCCCGCAGCTCGCTGGCCAGGTCCTGGCATTGCCGGGCCAGTTGCCGGGCGCTGGCGAAGGCGCGGACCGTGGCCGGCGTGCCACCCTCGGTGTGGTAGTTGAAACTGGCGTGGGCCAGCTCCAGGGCCAGGGTCAAGCGTGGGCAGGGTGTGGGGCTGGCCCGCAACAATTGCAGCGCCTTGTTGACGTAGAGGCCGTGCTCCTTGAGCAGCGACAGCTCCTGCCAGAGGGGCAGGGTGCGGGCGGTCAGGCGGATCGCCACGGCGTGTGAACCCTGCGGGCCCAAGCCGCGGTCGAGCGCCGCGCGGATGTCGTCGCGATAGTCGGCGTAGCGGGCGATCCACAATCGGGTGGGTGTGTTCTCCCAATCGTTTTCCGCTTGCCCCATGAGGGCCAGGCAGCGTTCGGCATGGCGTTCCTGGCTGGCTGCCAATTCTCCGGCTTCGGCCAGTTTTTCCAAGGCATAACGGCGGGTGGTGTCCAACAGGCGATAGCGCACCTCTTCATCGCCGACCTCGACGTTGAGCAACGACTTGGCGACCAACTGGCTGACCGACACCAGCACCTGGTCGGGTGCGACATGCTGGCCGACGATCACCGCCGCGGCCGAGGCCAGGTTGAAACTGCCCATGAACACCGCCAGCCGCCGCAGGCAGGTCTGCTCGCAGGCCGTGAGCAGCGCGAAGCTCCAGTCCAGCGTGGCGCGCAGGGTCTGCTGGCGCGGGGCGGCGTCGGTGTCGTTGTGGAGCAGGGCGACATTGTCTTGCAGTTGCCGGTGCAGCGCTTCGAGGCTGAAGCGGCCGATTTGTCCGGCGGCCAGCTCGATGGCCAGGGGAATCCCGTCCAGCCGCTGGCAGATGTCGACCACCAACGGCACCTCGCGGTCGGTCAGTTCGAAGTCGTCACGGCTGGCCATCGCTCGCTCGGCAAACAGTTGCAGCGCCGGGTACTCCAGGGCGGGATAACCCTCGATGGGCATTTCCCGGGGCGGGCATGCCAGGGCATCCAGGCGCTGCACGTATTCGCCTTCGGCGCGCAGGCCTTCGCGGCTGGTGGCCAGGATGTGCAGGTGAGGGGCGCCGCGCAGCAAGGTCTCGCTGAGCTGGGCGATGGCGTCGATCAGGTGCTCGCAGTTGTCGATCACCAGCAGCAGATGCCGCTCCTTGAGCGGTCGGGCGACGGTGTCCAGCGGATCACCCTCCTGCAGCGGCAGGTCGAGCAATGCGCACAGGTTGGGGACGATCATGGCCGCATCGTTGAGCGATGCCAGGTCCAGCAGATGGGTGCCGTCACGGTAGTGGCCGATCAGCCGTTCAGCGACCCGCAGGGCGACGGTGGTCTTGCCGATGCCGCCGGTGCCGACCAGGGTAATGAAACGCTTTCGTGGCAACTGGGTCACCAGGTTTTCCACCAAGGCCTGGCGTCCGATCAGGCGCGTGCGCTGCAGCGGCAGGTTGCGCGCCAGGGACGGATGAGGAATGCGCGCCAATGGGTCGAGGGATCCGAATGACACCGGCGCGACAAAGCTGTAGCCGCGCTGCGCCACGGTGACGATGTAGCGCTGCCCGGCCTGGCCGTCCCCGAGGGCCTTGCGCAGTGCCGCGACGTGTACGCGCAGGTTGGTGTCCTCTACCACGCTCCTGGGCCAGACCCGGGCGATCAGTTGCTGCTTGCTCACCACCTCGCCTGCGTGTTCGAGCAACACCAGCAGAATCTCCACGGCCCGTCGTCCCAGGCGCAACGGTTGCTCGCCCTCCAGCACCAGGCGCTGGCGCGGATGGACCCGGTAAGGGCCGAAATGCACCGTCTGTTCGACGGGCAGGCTGAGGTATTGGCTCATGGTGCTCTCAAATGTTCTGGGCTCGATGCCTGGGCTTTACCCGAGCATATTCCTCAGGTTTGGCTTCAAGCGCAACGGCGCGGGCTTCCCTGCCAGGCACAGATCCCTGTGGCGAGGGGATTTATCCCCGTTGGGCTGCGAAGCGGCCCCACAACCCAAACTCCAGTCAGCCTGACACACCGATATGTCGCTTTTGGGGCTGCTGCGCAGCCCAGCGGGGATAAATCCCCTCGCCACAAAAGCAGTCTTAATCCGGGTTTTTAACACCCTCGTCCCGAAAAAATTAACAACGTTTAACTCACGCCCATGCCCCCTCTGACCAGACCATAAAGCGATCCACCCACCTCAGGAGTCATGTCATGAGCACCTTCATCACCCGCGACGGCACCGAGATCTACTACAAGGATTGGGGCAGTGGTCAACCGGTGGTCTTCAGCCACGGCTGGCCGTTGAACTCGGACAGTTGGGAGGCGCAGATGATGTTCCTGGCGTCCAACGGCTATCGGGTGATCGCCCATGACCGCCGTGGACACGGGCGTTCCAGCCAGCCTTGGGACGGCAACGACATGGACACCTACGCCGATGACCTGGCCGAGCTGATCGAACGCTTGGACTTGAAGGATGCGGTGCTGCTCGGCTTCTCCACCGGCGGTGGCGAAGTGGCACGCTACATCGGTCGCCATGGCGCCGCCCGGGTCGCCAAGCTCGGCCTGATCTCGGCGGTGACGCCGCTGATGCTCAGGACCACGGCCAATCCTGGCGGCTTGCCCATCGAAGTTTTCGACGGTTTCCGCCAGGCCTCCCTGGCCGATCGTTCTCAGCTATACAAAGATGTGGCCAGCGCGTTTTTCGGTGCCAACCGTCCGGGCGCCAAAGTCTCCCAAGGCATGATCGACTGGTTCTGGATGCAGGGCATGCTCGCCGGCCACAAGAACGCCTACGACTGCATCAAGGCGTTCTCGGAGACCGATCTTTCCGATGACCTGCGCAACATCGACGTGCCGACTCTGGTGGTCCATGGCGATGACGACCAGGTGGTCCCCATCGAAACCGCCGGCATCGCCGCCGCCAAATTGCTGAAGAACTCGCAGTTGCTGGTGTACCCGGGCGCGCCCCATGGCCTGACCGATACCCACAAGGACCGGCTGAACGCGGACCTGCTGGCGTTCATCCGGGGCTGAAGGGGAGGTGCCGGGCTTGCCCTGATGCTATGAGGCAAGCACAGATTTCATGTGGGAGCGGGCTTGCTCGCGAAAGCGGTGTGTCAGTCGACGAAGATGTTGAATGTCGGTGCGCCTTCGCGAGCAAGCCCGCTCCCACAGGGACTCCACCAACCCTTGGCATTCAACAGGACCAAAAAACCGATGAACCGCAACGATTTACGCCGTCTCGACATGAACCTGCTGGTGATCTTCGAGGCGCTGATGTTCGAGAAAAACCTGACCCGCGTCGCCGAAAAGCTCTTCATGGGCCAACCAGCGGTGAGCGCGGCGCTGGGGCGGCTGCGGGATCTGTTCGATGACCCGTTGCTGATCCGTCACGGTCGTGGCATGGAACCGACCCCGCGAGCCCTGGCGATCCTGCGAGAGCTGCAACCGGCCATGGACACCATCTCCGGCGCGGTCAGCCGGGCCAAGGCGTTCGACCCGTCCACCAGTTGCGATGTGTTTCGCATCGGGCTGTCCGACGATGCCGAATTCGGCCTGTTTCCTCCACTGCTGAGCCAACTGCGCGAAGAGGCGCCGGGGATCATCGTGGTGGTGCGCCGAGCCAATTTCCTGCTGATGTCGTCGCTGCTGGCCAGCGGTGAAATCAGCGTCGGCGTGAGCTACACCACCGATCTGCCGGCCAATGCCAAACGCAAGAAACTGCGGGACATTCCTTGCAAGGTCTTGCGTGGCGACAAGCGCCCGGGGCCGCTGACCCTGGACGAGTACTGCTCGCGGCCCCACGCCATGGTTTCGTTTTCGGGCGACTTGAGCGGCAACATCGACCTGGACCTGGCCCGTATCGGCCGGACCCGTAAAGTGGTGCTGGCGGTGCCGCAATTCAGCGGGCTGCGAGCCTTGCTGGCCGGCACCGAGCTGATCGCCACCGTGCCCGACTATGCCGCCTGTGCGCTGGTGGAAGGCTGCGCACTGCGTGCCGAGGACCCGCCGTTCGAGATCAATGCGGCCGAACTGTCGATGGTCTGGAGCGGCGTGCATGACAACGACCCGGCGGAGCGCTGGCTGCGCTCGCGCATTGCCAGTCACATGTCCCAACCCTTGCCGGCCGCTGCCTCGGCGGCCCCGGACGGAGCGCACCGATGAACATGACCGATGAGCGCCCGTGGCAGGACCTGGGCTTGTTGTTCCTGCGCCTGAGCGGCGGGTTGTTCCTGCTGTGGGTCCATGGGCTGCCGAAGCTGTTGCACTACAGCGTCGAGCTGACCCGGATCGAAGACCCGTTTCACCTCGGCGCGGCGCCAACCCTGATCCTGGCGATTTTCGCCGAGGTGCTGTGTCCGCTGCTGATCATGGCCGGCGTGCTGGTGCGCCTGGCGTGCTTGCCCATCCTGTTTCTGCTGGCGGTGGCGCTGCTGGTGGTGCATCCGCAGTGGAGCCTGGAAGAGGGGCAGTTCGGTTGGTTGCTGCTGATTGTATTTACCAGCGTGTTCATTGCCGGGCCTGGGCGCCTGGCGCTGAACGCGCGTTTTGATGGAGTGCTGCGCCATGCCTGAATCTCAAGCTGTTGAATCCACCGCGAGCCCATCCCGGCCCGGCTTCGACGAAATCGTGACCCTGGTGGTCAAGCACCGGATCAAGGCCGGCCAGGACGTGGCGTACGAGGCCTGGTTACGCCGCATCGTGCGCGTGGCCGGTCAATGGCCGGGCCACCTGGGCGTGGACGTGGTGCGCGGCAAACTGGGTGGGTTGTCGCTGTTCACCTGCGTGCTGCGTTTCTGCTCCACCGAAGCCATGCAACGCTGGCTGGACTCACCCGAACGCCGGGAACTGGTGGAAGAAGCCGCACCCTTGCTGGCCGACGGCGACCAGACAGAAGTCGGGTCGCACAAGGAGTTTTGGTTCGCCCCGCTGGCCGATGCCGCCACGCCACCGCCGCGCTGGAAGCAGGCCGTGGTGACGCTGCTGGTGATCCTGCCCCATACGCTGCTGGTGCCTTTGCTCTGGGGGCCGGTGCTGCAACTCAACGCCTTTCTGTCGAACTACGTGGTTGCCACGTTTTTGATCACCCTGACCATCGTGCTCTCGGTCTGCTACGTGTGCATGCCGCTGGCGACCCGTTTGTTCGCCCCTTGGCTGGAAGCCTCGAAAGCTCACGAACAGCTGAAACCATAAGCGTTATCACATTGTGCTGGCGAGCGCTCTTGTGGCGAGGGGATTTATCCCCGCTGGACTGCGAAGCAGTCCTGAAAGAGCGGCCGCTACGCGACCGAGCGGGGATAAAGCCCCTCGCCACACATTCTATTTTTGATAGTTGAAGGAAAAACCTATGAACGCAGATCTGATTCTATTCAACGGTCAATTCCATACCGTCGACCGCGAGAAGCCTCGGGCCAGCGCAGTCGCCATCAGCCAGGGCCGCTTCGTCGCGGTGGGCACCGATGCCGAGGCCATGGCCCTGCGGGGCAGCGGCACCCAGGTCATCGACCTCAAGGGGCGTACCGTTATCCCCGGCCTCAACGACTCGCACTTGCACCTGATCCGTGGCGGTCTGAACTACAACCTGGAACTGCGCTGGGAAGGCGTGCCGTCCCTGGCCGATGCCTTGCGCATGCTCAAGGACCAGGCCGACCGCACGCCGACGCCCCAGTGGGTGCGCGTGGTGGGGGGCTGGAACGAATTCCAGTTTGCCGAAAAGCGCATGCCGACCCTGGAAGAACTCAACCAGGCGGCCCCCGATACGCCGGTATTCGTGTTGCACCTGTATGACCGCGCCTTGCTCAACCGCGCCGCGCTGCGGGTCGCCGGCTACACCCGTGACACGCCGAACCCGCCGGGTGGCGAGATCGTGCGTGACAGCAAGGGCGAGCCCACCGGCATGCTGGTGGCGCGGCCCAACGCGATGATCCTTTACTCGACGCTGGCAAAAGGGCCGAAGCTGCCGCTGGAATACCAGGTCAACTCCACGCGCCAGTTCATGCGGGAACTCAATCGCCTGGGCCTGACCAGCGCCATCGATGCCGGCGGCGGTTTCCAGAATTACCCGGACGACTACGCGGTGATCGAGCAGTTGGCCCGTGAGCAGCAGTTGACGGTGCGCATCGCCTACAACCTGTTCACCCAGAAGCCCAAGGAAGAACTCAGCGACTTCAAGAACTGGACCGGCAGCGTCAAGCTGCACCAGGGCGACGATTTCCTGCGGCACAACGGCGCAGGGGAAATGCTGGTGTTCTCGGCGGCGGATTTCGAGGACTTCCTCGAGCCGCGTCCGGACCTGCCGCCGGGCATGGAGCAGGACCTGGAACCGGTGGTCCGGCACCTGGTGGAGCAGCGCTGGCCATTCCGCTTGCACGCCACGTATGACGAATCCATCAGCCGCATGCTCGACGTGTTCGAGAAGGTCAACCGCGATATTCCGTTCAACGGCCTGCCGTGGTTCTTCGACCACGCCGAGACCATCACGCCGAAGAACATCGAACGTGTGCGGGCGCTGGGCGGCGGCATTGCGATCCAGGACCGCATGGCCTTCCAGGGCGAATACTTCGTCGACCGCTACGGTGCCAAGGCCGCCGAAGCCACGCCGCCGATCAAGCGCATGTTGGCCGAAGGCGTACCGGTGGGCGCCGGCACCGATGCCACCCGCGTCTCCAGCTACAACCCCTGGACCTCGTTGTACTGGATGGTCAGCGGCCGCACGGTCGGTGGTCTTTCGTTGCACGAAGAGGGCCTGCCGCGCCTGACCGCGTTGGAACTGTTCACCCATGGCAGCGCCTGGTTCTCGTCGGAGCAGGGCAAGAAGGGCCAGATCAAGGTCGGCCAACTGGCGGACCTGGCGGCCCTGAGCGCGGACTTCTTCAGCGTCGAGGAAGAAGCCATCAAGTGGATCGAGTCGGTACTGACCGTTGTGGACGGCAAGGTGGTGTACGCCGCTGGTGATTTCGAAAAACTCGGCCCGGCCAGCGTCCCGGTTTTGCCCGACTGGTCACCGGTGGTCAAGGTCCCGGGCCATTGGCGCCCGACTTCGCCGTTGCAGGCTCAGGTCCACCAGTGCAGCGGTCCGTGCACGGTGCATGCCCACAGCCATGAACGGGCACGACTGTCGAACGTTCCGGTCAGCGATTTCCAAGGCTTCTGGGGCGCGTTTGGCTGTTCCTGCTTTGCCTTCTGACTGATACACACAGATCCCCCTGTGGGAGCGGGCTTGCTCGCGAATGCGGACTGACATTCAGCATTTTCGTCGACTGATACACCGCTTTCGCGAGCAAGCCCGCTCCCACCAGGGTTTTGTCACAATCCATCCCAAAGGAGTCATCCCATGAGCAACGTTCCCGCCTACAACCGTCTGAACAAAGACGACGCGGTGGTCCTGCTGGTCGATCACCAGACCGGCCTGATTTCCCTGGTCCAGGACTTCTCGCCCAACGAGTTCAAGAACAACGTGCTGGCCTTGGCCGACCTGGCGAAGTTCTTCGAACTGCCCACCATCCTGACCACCAGCTTCGAACAAGGCCCCAACGGCCCGATCGTGCCGGAGCTCAAGGAAATGTTCCCGGACGCGCCATACATCCCGCGTCCAGGCCAGATCAATGCCTGGGACAACGAAGATTTCGTCAAGGCGATCAAGGCCACCGGCCGCAAGCAATTGATCATCGCGGGCGTGGTCACCGATGTCTGCGTAGCGTTCCCGACCCTGTCGGCGCTGGCTGAAGGTTTCGACGTGTTCGTCGTGACCGATGCCTCGGGTACGTTCAACGAAACCGTGCAACAGGCTGCCTGGGTCCGCATGACCGCCGCCGGCGCGCAGATGATGAACTGGTTCTCGGTGGCCTGTGAGCTGCACCGCGACTGGCGCAACGACATCGAAGGCCTGGGCAACCTGTTGTCCCAGCGCATTCCGAACTACCGCAACCTGATGAACAGCTACTCGGCGCTGACGGCCAAGTAAGTAGTTTCCTGGCTGAACAGGTGCCCGCCAATGTGCGGGCATCTTTTTGTCTGGCCAATGACTCCTTGTGGCGAGGGGATTTATCCCCGTTGGGCCGCGCAGCGGTCCAAAAATAGGCCAACTGGGTGTGTCAGAATGTTTACGTGATTAATTATAGGGGCTGCTACGCAGCCCAGCGGGGATAAATCCCCTCGCCACAGGTTTTGTATTCGGCCTGATGTCTAAATAAAGCCCCACCCCAGGAATGACAATGAACCCCTTCGAAGAAATGCGCATCTTTGCCCAGGTCATGGAGTCAGGCAGCTTCACCGCCGCGGCGGACAAGCTGGGGCTGTCCAAGCAGTTCGTCAGCCGCAAGCTCATGGCATTGGAGCAGCGCCTGGGGGTGCGCCTGCTCAATCGCTCGACTCGCCGGCTGGACGTCACTCCGTTGGGCCAGCGCTATTACGAAGCGTCGCTGCGCCTGCTCAATGACGTCGAACAAGTGGAGCAGGGGATCAGCGGCCAGACCAGCGAACCTCGCGGGACCATTCGCCTCAGTGCGCCGCTGTCGTTCGCGGTAGCGCATCTGGGCAGCCTCTTGCCGGTTTTTCTGCAGCGCTATCCTGGTGTCAGCGTCGAAGTGGACCTGAGCGACCGTTCGGTAGACCTGCTGGGGGAGGGCTATGACCTGGCGCTGCGCATCGGCGTGCTGGAGGACTCGACGCTGATTGCCCGGCGCATCGCGACCATCGAGCGGGTGTACTGCGCCAGTCCCGCCTACCTGGCGCAGAAAGGCACACCCACGCGACCGGAAGACCTGCGCCATCATGACTGCCTGCCCTATGGTCACAGCCGCCAGGTGCAGTGGCGTTTCGCGGGGGCCGGCAAACCGTTGACCCTGGAGGTCACGGGACGCATGCGCGCCAATAACGGCGATTTGCTCAGGGACGCGGCCATCGCCGCAATGGGGGTCACTTACCTGCCCACCTTCATCCTCGGCGATGCCTTGAAGGAGGGTCGGTTGATCAAGGTGTTGGAGGGGTTCGAAACCGAGCCCCTGGCGCTGTCGGCGGTCTACCCGCAACATCGCCAAGGCTCACGCCCGGTGCAGGCGCTGGTGGAGTTTCTGCGCGAACAGATGCAGTAAAACGCCGCAATGCATTCCGCCGTCACAGACGGGCTAAAGCATTACGGCGTTGGGAGTCAGGCGGCGAGGTTGGCGCTGCTCAGCTCTTTTTTGTACTGCGCTTTCATGGTTTCCATTTCCGCACCCAAGGCGTCCAGTTTGGCCTTGCCCAGCAGTTTTTTCGCGTGGGGGAACATTTCTTTTTCTTCCTCCTCGATGTGGTGCTCAAGCAGCTCCTTGACCACTTTCACGCGACCGGCAAATTCTGGCTGGGTCGGGTCGGTGGTTTTCAAGTCCGGCAGCACCAGCGAATCGACGGTGCGGTGTTCTTCCTTGGCTTCGTAATACATTTCGGCCTCATCCTTGCCGCCTGCCTGTTTGAAAGCCGGATACAGAATCTCTTCTTCCAGACGGGTATGGATGGAAATTTCCATTTCCAGTTTCGCCAACAGGTCGGTGCGTTTTTTCACGGCGCGTTCGGTCGACTCGCTCAGTTGAGTCAGGATGGCTTTGACGCGTTCATGGTCGGCTTTCAACAGATCGATGGCGTTCATAAGTAGCTCCAGGCAATTCACGGTTACGGGCCGGCTTCAAGCGCCAACGCCGCGTATGAGATGAATTGCATCAGCCGTGCCAGCCGAATCGTCTTAAAAAAACGTTTAAAAACAATTGGTTGTATCAAGGTGGTTTTTCATGTTCGTGCAAGCTGCAAGAGGGCGGGAGAAATGGTCTTGCACTTTGACTGGCAGGCGCGCTGAGTTTCTGTGGGAGCGGGCTTGCTCACGAAAGCGGTAGGTCAGCTTGCATCGATGTTGAAGGTGCCGCTGTCATCGCGACCAGGCTGGCCGAGTCGACGTTATCGATCCTCACGTGTGTGCCACAGGCGCAGCAGGTACAGGGTGGAACCTACTATTTCGTAGCGCATCTCGTAGTGGCCGACCTGAATTGTGCGCACATCCCGAGGTTCGAACTCTTCCAGGCGTTCACCCATGCGTGGGTTGACCAGCAATGAGGTCGGTGCAGTCGTGAGCTGTTGTACTGTTCGTGCGGCAGCGGGTTGGTTCGCCGATGCCAGAAACTCATAGAGTCGGGCTATGCCGGACAGTGCCTTGCTGGTCCACTTCAACTCCATCAGCGCGGGACCGGTAACGGAGTGTCGGTATTGAGACTATCGGCCCAAGCCTGGACCGCCTGGTGATCAATCACACGGCCAGCGTCAACATCGGCCAGGGCCTCGAGGGTCAGACGACTGCGCTCCTCTTCCTGATCTATCCAAGCAGATAGAGCTTGTTTGACGATCCAGTTCCTGGAGCGCTCAAGGCGTTCAGCCATCAGGTCGACTTTTTCGGCCAGTTGCACTGGGACGTGGGCGGTGACAGAGCGAGTTTTCGTGGTGGTTGCCATGATGGATGACCCCTTTCAATTGGCGGGAATAGCCAGCCTTCTCAAACAACCGCTTCCAGGCCGATGATTAGCGATTTATTTTGTATCGATGTACAGCAATCTGATTCAAGGTTAATCATATTGAATAAGGTGGCAGCGTCAAGGACCTGAATCAGTCCGCGCTTCTTGTCTTATCTCGTATCACTCTTCGCGAACGAGAGCCAAAAAAATGCCCGTATCTTGCGATACGGGCACTTTCGATGGCTACAACGCTTGGGCGATCAGCCCACCAAGCCAGCCTGCTGGACCAAAGTCAGCAACGGCTGCGGGTACACGCCCAGGAAGAACGCCAACACGGCGATGGCCAGCAGCATCACGCCGCCTGCCTTCTGTTCCCAGTGCAACTCGGCATCGTGACGACGCAGGTTCGGTTCCATCAGGTACAGGGTGACCATCACGCGCAGGTAGTAGAACACGCCGATGGCACTGCCCAGCACCAGGGAGCCGACCAGCCACCATTGGTGAGCCTCGACGCCGGTGGCGATGATGTAGAACTTGCCGATGAAGCCGGCGGTCAGCGGGATGCCGGCCAGGGACAGCATCATCACGGTCAGCACGGCGGTCAGGTACGGACGGCGCCAGAACAGACCGCGGTATTCGTACAGGGCGTCGGCGTCGCGGCCGTTGTACGGCGAGGACATCAGGGTGATCACGCCGAAGGCGCCGAGGCTGGTGATCACGTAGGTGACCAGGTACACCCCGATGGCTTCCACGGCCAGGCCCTTGCTGGCGATCAGGGCGATCAGCAGGTAACCGAAGTGGGCGATGGACGAGTAACCCAGCAGACGCTTGAGGTTGCTCTGGGTCAGCGCCAGCAGGTTACCGAACAGGATCGACGCGATGGCGATGATGGTCAGCACGTTGCTCAGTACACCGCTGCTGGCCACGGGCGAGATCTGGAACAGCCGCACCATGACCGCGAACACCGCCACTTTCGACGCGGTGGCCAGGAACGCCGCCACCGGCGCCGGGGCGCCTTCGTAGACGTCCGGGGTCCAGAGGTGGAACGGTACCAACGACAGCTTGAACGCCAGGCCGATCAGCATCATGCCCAGGCCCAGTTGCGCGATCGGGCTAGGCAGGCCGGTGGCCGCCAGGGCCTGGCCGATGCCGACGAAGCTCAGGGTGCCGGCTTCGGCGTAGAGCAGGGCCATGCCGAACAACAGGAACGCGGAACCGGCCGCCGACAGCACCATGTACTTGATGCCGGCTTCCAGGGAACGCTTGTTGAAGAAGGCGTAGGCCACCAGGCCGTAGACCGGTACCGACAGCAGTTCCAGGCCGATGAACAGGCTGGCCAGGTGCTGCGCGCTGACCAGCACCAGGCCACCGGCGGCGGCCATCAGGATCAGCAGGTACAGTTCTTCGCGGTTGCCCGGGTAACCCGAGCCGCCATCGCCGAGGTAGGCGTGGGCGAGGGTGACGCAGGCCAGGGTGGCGACCAGGATCAACGCCATGTAGAGGCAGGCGAAGCTGTCGATCTGCATCAGTGGCGTGACCGCCAGTGGCGCGACTTTCAGGGCCGGCAAAATCGACAGCAGGGCCAGGTTCAGCCCCGCCACCGACAGCAGGAAGGTCTGCGAGTGATTGCGCCGCCAGGCGATCGCCAGCATCACCACGATGATCGTGGCGCTGGTGATCAACAGCGGCGCAAGCGCGATAAAGTGTTGAATCGTGAATTCCATAGCGCTCTTACCGGGCCGAAGCGAGTTGAGAGAAGGCGGTGCCGAGCCACTGCTGCACGCCATGCATCGTGGCGGCAGAGGTGTCGAGGAACGGTTGCGGGTACACGCCGAGGTAAACCAGCAGCACCGCAAGGCCGAGCACCATGATCAGTTCGCGACCGTCCATGCCACGCAACACTTCATCCGACTTGGCCGGACCGAAGTAGGCGCGGTGGATCATGATCAGCGAGTAGACCGAACCGAACACCAGGCCAGAGGTGGCAATCGCCGTGATCCAAGGCGCACTGACGAACGAGCCGATCAGGATCAGGAACTCGCCGACGAAGTTGCCCGTGCCCGGCAGGCCCAGGGACGCGGCCGCGAAGAACAGGCTGATGGCCGGCAGGTAGGCGATGCGCGACCAGATGCCGCCCATTTCACGCATGTCCCGGGTGTGCAGGCGCTCGTACAGCTGACCGCTGAGGATAAACAGCGCTGCCGCCGACAGGCCGTGGGCGAGCATCTGGATCACCGCGCCTTGCAGGGCCAACTGGCTGCCGGAGTAGATCCCGATCAGCACGAAGCCCATGTGCGAGACGCTGGAGAACGCGATCAGGCGCTTGATGTCGGTCTGGGCGAACGCCAGGAACGCACCGTAGAAAATTCCGATCAGGCCCAGGGTCATGGCAATCGGCGCGAACTCCGCCGAGGCATTGGGGAACAGCGGCAAGGCAAAGCGCAGCAGGCCGTAGGCCGCGGTCTTCAGCAAGATACCCGCCAGGTCCACGGAACCGGCGGTCGGCGCCTGGGCGTGGGCGTCCGGCAGCCAGGAGTGGAACGGCACCACCGGCAGCTTCACCGCGAAGGCGATGAAGAAGCCCAGCATCAGCACGTACTCGGTGGTGCGCGACATTTGCACTTTCAACAGGTCGGCGTAGTTGAAGGTAATCACGCCGGTGTTGTTGAAGTTGACCAGCACCAGGCCAAGGATCGCCACCAACATGATCAGGCCGGAAGCCTGGGTGAAGATGAAGAACTTGGTCGCCGCGTAGATCCGGGTTTTCTTGCCGTCCGAAGAACTGTGACCCCAGAGCGCGATGAGGAAGTACATCGGCACCAGCATCATTTCCCAGAAGAAGAAGAACATGAACAGGTCCAGCGCCAGGAACACGCCGACGACACCGCCCAGGATCCACATCAGGTTCAGGTGGAAGAAACCGACGTGACGCTGGATCTCTTTCCAGGAGCAGAGGACCGAGAGAATACCCAGCAGGCCGGTCAGCAGGATCATCAGCAACGACAGGCCGTCGAGGGCCAGGTGCACGCTGATGCCGAAGCGAGCGATCCAGGCGTGCTTGAACTCAAGTGCCCAGGTCGGATCGGCGCCAGGGGCCGGAGCGAATGAATAGTCGCCGGTCGCCCACAGCCAGAGGCCGAGCGCGAGTTCCAGGGACATGGTCAGCAGCGCAATCCAGCGCGGGAGCGTGGAGCTGGAGCGCTCCGCGATCCAGCACAGCAGGCCGCCGATGAAGGGGATCAGGATTAGCCAGGGCAGAATCATGACGGGCTCGTTTCCTTTCGCAAGTTCGCAAGGTTCATATCAGACCGCTACCAGCACGATGGCGCCGATAACCAGCACGGCGCCAGCCGCCATGGAAGCCGCATACCAACGCAGTTGACCGGTCTCGGTACGGCTCAGGGCGGTGTGACCGCCCTTGGCCATGCGCGGGATCAGGCCAATGGTCTGGTCGAGCGGGTCTTTGCGCAGAATGTGGCTGATCGCAAGGTATGGCTTGACGAACAGTTTGTCGTAGATCCAGTCGAAGCCCCAGGCGGCGAACCACCAGGCCGAAAGGAACCGCCCGATGCCGCTGTTGGCGACCGCCGTGACGAAACGACGCTTGCCCAGGAACAGCAGGGCGGCCAGCAGGATACCCGCCAGGGCGATGGCGCCGGAGGCGATTTCCAGGCTGTGCTTGGCTTCGCCGCCGGCATGGCCGACGCTTTGCGGCAGCACATCGGCCAGCGGTGGGGTGATCAGGGCGCCGACGAAGGTCGACAGCACGATCAGCACCGACAGCGGCAGCCAGTGGGCAATTCCGTGGCCGGCATGGGCTTCGGTCTTGGCTTCACCGTGGAACGCGATGAAGATCAGGCGGAAGGTGTACAGCGAGGTCATGAACGCACCCACCAGGCCGGCATAGAGCAGGCCTTGGTTACCGCTGGCGAAGGCTTCCCAGAGGATCTCGTCCTTGGAGTAGAAACCGGCGGTGACCAGTGGCAGGGCCGCCAGGGCCGCGCCGCCGACGATGAAGCTGGCGTAGGCCAGCGGCAGTTTCTTCCACAGGCCGCCCATCTTGAAGATGTTCTGCTCGTGGTGGCAGGCCACGATCACCGCACCGGACGCCAGGAACAGCAGGGCCTTGAAGAAGGCGTGGGTCATCAGGTGGAAGATCGCGCCTTCCCAGGCACCCACGCCCAGGGCCAGGAACATGTAGCCGATCTGGCTCATGGTCGAGTAGGCGAGGATGCGCTTGATGTCGGTCTGTACCAGGGCGGCAAAACCGGCCAGCACCAGGGTCACACCGCCAACAATGCCAACCAGGTGCAGGATGTCCGGCGCCAGGGCGAACAGACCATGGGTGCGGGCGATCAGGTAGACGCCCGCGGTCACCATGGTCGCGGCGTGGATCAGTGCCGAGACCGGGGTAGGGCCGGCCATCGCGTCCGCCAACCAGGTCTGCAGCGGCAGTTGCGCGGATTTACCAACGGCACCGCCCAGCAGCATCAGGGTCGCCAGGACGATCCAGAAGTCGCCGACCTTGAAGTGCTCGGGTGCCTTGACCAGCAGTTCCTGGATGTTCAGCGTGCCCAGTTGCTGGAACAGGATGAACAGGCCGATGGCCATGAACACGTCGCCGATCCGGGTCACGATGAACGCCTTGAGTGCGGCGTTGCCGTTGTTGCGGTTGCTGTAGTAGAAACCGATCAACAGGTACGAGCACAGGCCCACGCCTTCCCAGCCGAAGTACAGGAACAACAGGTTATCGCCGAGCACCAGGAACAGCATGCTGGCGATGAACAGGTTGGTGTAGGCGAAGAAGCGCGAGTAACCGGCTTCACCGCGCATGTACCAGGACGCGAACAGGTGGATCAGGAAACCCACGCCGACCACCACGCCGAGCATGGTGACCGAGAGGCCGTCCAGGTACAGGGCGAAGTTCGGCGTGAAGCCTTCCACCGCCATCCACTGCCACAGCACTTGCACGTACCGGCCACCTTCCGGCGGGGCGACGTTGAATTGCCAGATCACGTAGGCCGTGACGATGGCAGACAGGCCGATGGAACCCACGCCAACCAGCGCCGACAGGTTTTCCGACCAGCGTCCACGGGAGAACGACAGCAGCAGGAAACCGACAAGAGGAAATATGAAAGTCAGGAAGAGAAGGTTCATCCGCGCATCTCGCTGGCAGCGTCAATATCGAGAGTGTGGAAGCGGCGATACAGCTGCAACAGGATCGCCAGGCCGATACTGGCCTCGGCGGCTGCCAGGCTGATCACCAGGATGAACATGATCTGTCCATCCGGCTGCGCCCAGCGAGCGCCCGCGACGATGAAGGCCAGGGCGGAGGCATTCATCATGACCTCCAGGCTCATCAACACGAACAGAATGTTGCGGCGGACCATCAGGCCGACCAGACCGAGACAGAACAGGATGCCGGCAACCGCCAGGCCATGTTCGAGAGGGATAGCAGGCATGTGATTACTCCTTCGCCTCGTTACGGCCCAAATGGAACGCCGTGACGGCTGCGGCAAGCAGCAGCATCGAGGCGAGTTCGACCACCAGCAGGTACGGACCGAACAGGCTGATGCCCACGGCCTTGGCGCCTACGGTGGTGTGGCCGATGGCCTGGCCGCTCTGGTGAGCGAACAGCACATACAGCAGTTCACCCAGCAGCAGGGCGGCGAGAATCACCGGCCCCGCCCAGATGCCCGGCTTGAGCCAGGAGCGTTCCTGCTGGACCGCGGCCGGGCCGAGGTTGAGCATCATCACCACGAACACGAACAGCACCATGATGGCGCCGGCGTAGGCGATCACTTCCAGGGCACCGGCGAACGGCGCGCCGAGGGCGAAGAAGGTCATGGCCACGGCGATCAGCGAAATGATCAGGTAGAGCAGGGCATGTATGGGATTGGTGTTGGTGACCACACGAAGCGTGGACACCACCGCGATACCCGATGCGAAATAGAAAGCGAATTCCATCTTTCTTCCTTAAGGCAGCAAGCTCTTCACGTTGATCGGTTCGGCTTCATTCTGCGCGGCGCCTTTTGGCTTACCGGCAATGGCCATGCCTGCAACACGATAGAAGTTGTAATCAGGGTTTTTACCGGGACCGGAAATCAGCAGATCTTCTTTCTCGTACACCAGGTCCTGACGTTTGAACTCGGCCATTTCGAAATCCGGCGTGAGCTGGATCGCGGTGGTCGGGCAGGCTTCCTCGCAGAGGCCGCAGAAAATGCAGCGCGAGAAGTTGATGCGGAAGAAGTCCGGGTACCAGCGACCGTCTTCGGTTTCAGCTTTCTGCAGCGAGATGCAACCTACCGGGCACGCCACGGCGCACAGGTTGCAGGCCACGCAGCGTTCCTCGCCGTCGGGGTCGCGGGTCAGGACGATGCGGCCACGGTAACGGGGTGCCAGGTAGACCGGCTCTTCCGGGTATTGCAGGGTGTCGCGCTTGCGAAAGCCATGGCCGAAGATCATGACCAGGCTTCGCAGTTGGGTACCGGTACCCTTAACGATGTCGCCAATATATTTGAACATGGGTCAAATCCTCACTGAACCGCGGCCGCAGGCGCGTTCATCAAAACGATCGCAGCGGTCACCAGCATGTTGATCAGGGTCAGCGGCAGGCAGAATTTCCAGCTGAAGTCCATCACCTGGTCGTAGCGCGGGCGCGGGATCGAGGCGCGCAGCAGGACGAACAGCATGATGAAGAACGCGGTCTTCAGGGCGAACCAGACGAAGGACAGTTGCGGCAGGATGCCGAACGGACCGTGCCAGCCACCGAAGAACAGCGTCACCAGCAGCGCCGAGATCAGGATGATGCCGATGTACTCACCGACGAAGAACATGCCCCATTTCATGCCGGCATATTCAATGTGGTAACCGTCGGCCAGTTCCTGTTCCGCTTCCGGCTGGTCGAAGGGGTGACGGTGAGTCACGGCCACGCCAGCGATGAAGAAGGTACAGAAACCGAAGAACTGCGGAATGATGAACCACAGGTTCTGGGCCTGGTACTCGACGATGTCGCGCATGTTGAACGAGCCGGCCTGGATCACGATGCCCATGAGCGCCAGGCCCATGAACACTTCGTAGGACACGGTCTGGGCCGAGGCCCGCAGGCTGCCCAGCAGGGCGAACTTGTTGTTGCTCGACCAGCCGGCGAACAGCACCGCGTACACCGACAGGCCGGCCATGGCGAAGAAGAACAGCAGGCCGATGTTCAGGTCCGCCACGCCCCAGGTCGGGGTGATCGGGATGATCGCGAAGGCGATCAGCAAGGCGCTCATGGCCACGACCGGTGCCAGGGTGAAGATCACCTTGTCGGCAAACGGCGGTGTCCAGTCTTCCTTGAAGAACATCTTGATCATGTCGGCGGCGATCTGGAACATGCCGAACGGGCCGACGCGGTTCGGACCGTAGCGGTCCTGCCACCAGCCCAGCAGTCGACGTTCGACGAAGCTCAGCAACGCGCCGCAGACCACCACGGCCAGCAGGATCACGATGGCCTTGAGGACCGTCAGGATCACAGCGATCACTTCAGGGGTGAACCAGCTCATTGCGCTGCCTCCTGCAGACCGTCGACGGTTTTGCCGAATATCGCCGGTGGAATACCCGCCAAACCGGCCGGCAGGGCCACCAGGCCGGCGCCCAGTTCTTCATTGATGCGCAGCGGCAGACGCAGGGTCTGGCCGGCCACGTTCAGGCTCAGCAAGGCGCCATCGTTGACGCCCAGGCGGTCGGCTTCGGACTTGGCCAGCGCCACGTAGGCGGCCGGGATGCGTTCCTGCACCGGTGCGGCCTTGGAAGAGTTCTCTTCGCTGCCGAACAGGTGATGGAACGGCACGACCTGCCAGGTGCCCGGTGCCGGGTTGAAGGCGCGTGGCACGCTGGCGAACCAGCTCAGGCCATCGCCTTGGCTTTCGATCAGGCGGGTGCCCGGGTCGCCGGCACGCAGGTGACCACCGACTTCGTCCTGGAACTTGTTCCAGGCTTGCGGCGAGTTCCAGCCCGGCGACCAGGCGAACGGCACTTGCGAGCGCGGTTCGGTGGAGCCCGAGTAGCCTTCCATGGAGAACGAGAACGCGGTATCCGTGTCCTGGGAGGTGCGCGGTTCGTGGACGCTGATATTTGCGCGCATGGCGGTACGGCCACTGTAGCGCAGGGGTTCGCGCGCCAGTTTCAGGCCTTTGATGCGGAACGAAGCCGACGGGGCGGCATCGACGATGCGCGCCAGTTGCGGGTTGCTCTCGGCGCAGGCAGCGGTGGCATGGTCCAGTTGCGTCCAGTCCACTGGCTGGTCCAGCAGGGTCGAGCGCAGGGCATGCAGCCAGCGCCAGCCTTCGTGGACCAGGATGCTGGCGTCCAGGTAAGTCGGGTCGAACACCTGGAAGAAGCGCTGGGCGCGGCCTTCCTGGCTGACCAGTGTACCGTCGCCTTCGGCGAAGCTCGCCGCCGGCAGCACCAGGTGGGCGCGGTCGGTGGTGGCGGTTTTCTGATGGTCGGCGACGATCACCACTTTCGCGGCGTTCAGGGCGGCGTCCACCCGGGCTTTGTCGGTGCGGGTGTAGAGGTCGTTTTCCAGCACGACGATGGCGTCGGCATTGCCGTCGATCACCGCTTGCAGGGCTGCGTCCACCGATTCGCCCCCGAGCATGGCCAGGCCGAGGCTGTTGGCTTCCGGCACGATCAGGCTGATGGAACCGTTCTTCTCGCGCAGTTTCAAGGCTTTGGCGATGTTGGCGGCAGCTTCGATCAAGGCCTTGGAACCCAGGGAGGTGCCGGCGATGATCAATGGGCGCTTGGCCGCCAGCAGGGCGTCGGCGATGCGTTGGGCCAGGGCGGCGGCTTCGCTGTCCAGGCCGTCGACGGCCGGGGCGCTGGCGTCCAGGGCGTGGGCCACGGCGAAACCGATGCGGGCCAGGTCGTCGGGAGCGGCGTGGACGCATTCTTCGGCCACGTCGTCGAGCTTGGTTTCAGCGATACTGGCGATGAACAGCGGGTTCAGCGCGTGCTGGCCGATGTTCTTCACGGCGGCGTCGAGCCATGGCTGCACGCGCATGGCGTCGGCCATGTCCTCGGCCTTGCCCTTGACCGATTGGCGCAGGGCCAGGGCCATGCGGGCGGCGGTCTGGGTCAGGTCTTCGCCAAGGACGAACACCGCGTCGTGGTCTTCGATGTCGCGCATCGTCGGCACCGGCAGCGGGCTGTCCTTGAGCACTTGCAGCACCAGGCGGATGCGTTCCAGCTCGCCGGCTTCGATGCCACTGTAGAAGTGCTCAGCGCCGACCAGTTCACGCAGGGCGTAGTTGCTTTCCAGGCTGGCCCGTGGCGAGCCGATGCCGACGATGTTGCGACCGCGCAGCAGCTCGGCGGCCTTGTCCAGCGCTTCGTCCAGGCTCAGCTTGGCGCCGCCCGCCAGCTGCGGTTGGCGTGGGCGATCCTTGCGGTTGACGTAGCCATAGCCGAAACGGCCACGGTCACACAGGAAGTACTGGTTGACCGAACCGTTGAAGCGGTTTTCGATGCGCCGCAGTTCACCGTAGCGCTCGCCCGGGGAAATGTTGCAGCCGCTGGAGCAGCCATGGCAGATGCTTGGCGAGAACTGCATGTCCCACTTGCGGTTGTAGCGTTCGGAGTGAGTCTTGTCGGTGAACACACCGGTCGGGCAGACCTCGGTGAGGTTGCCGGAGAACTCGCTTTCCAGGGTGCCGTCTTCGACGCGACCGAAGTACACGTTGTCGTGGGCACCGAACACGCCCAGGTCGGTGCCGCCGGCGTAGTCCTTGTAGAAACGCACGCAGCGGTAGCAGGCGATGCAGCGGTTCATCTCGTGGGAGATGAACGGGCCCAGTTGCTGGTTCTGGTGGGTGCGCTTGGTGAAGCGATAACGGCGCTCGTTGTGGCCGGTCATCACGGTCATGTCTTGCAGGTGGCAGTGGCCGCCTTCCTCACAGACCGGGCAGTCGTGAGGGTGGTTGGTCATCAGCCATTCGACGACGCTGGCGCGAAACACTTTCGCTTCTTCGTCGTCGATGGAGATCCAGCTGCCGTCGGTGGCGGGGGTCATGCAGGACATGACGATCCGACCACGCTTGTCGTTTTCGTCGGTGTACTGCTTGACCGCGCACTGGCGACAAGCGCCAACGCTGCCAAGGGCGGGGTGCCAGCAGAAATAAGGAATGTCGAGGCCCAGGGACAGACATGCCTGTAACAGGTTGTCTGCGCCATCGACTTCGAGCTCTTTGCCGTCTACGTGGATAGTGGCCATGGTTCAAAGTTCTTCGTTGGCCCGGTGTCAGCGGGCGTGGCTAATGGAATCTTGTTGTTCGCGTGAATCAACACAGCCGCTTACGGCGTCATCACACGAGAAGACGAAGGGCACGGACCCTTCGCCTTTTTAAGCGTTTACGCGCCGACTACGATCGGCTTTGCCAGAGGCGGGACGACGGCGCTGGTGGGCGCGATGCCGGCTTCGAACTCTGGACGGAAGTATTTGATGGCGCTGCCCAACGGCTCCACGGCACCCGGTGCGTGAGCACAGAAGGTCTTGCCTGGGCCGAGGAAACCCACCAGACCCAGCAGGGTCTCGATATCGCCGGCCTGGCCTTCGCCATTTTCAATGGCTCGCAGCAGCTTGACGCTCCACGGCAAGCCGTCGCGGCAAGGGGTGCAGAAACCGCACGACTCACGGGAGAAGAACTCTTCCATGTTGCGCAGCAGCGACACCATGTTGACACTGTCGTCCACCGCCATGGCCAGGCCGGTACCCATGCGGGTACCCACCTTGGCGATGCCGCCGGCGTACATTTGGGCGTCCAGGTGTTCCGGCAGCAGGAAACCGGTACCGGCGCCGCCGGGCTGCCAGCACTTGAGCGTGTAGCCGTCGCGCATGCCGCCGGCGTAGTCTTCGAACAGCTCGCGGCCGGTGATGCCGAACGGCAGTTCCCACAGGCCAGGGTTCTTGACCTTGCCGGAGAAGCCCATGAGCTTGGTGCCCATGTCTTCGCTGCCGTCGCGGGCCAGGGATTTGTACCACTCCACGCCGTCGGCAATGATCGCCGGCACGTTGCACAAGGTCTCTACGTTGTTCACGCAGGTCGGCTTGCCCCACACGCCCACGGCGGCAGGGAAGGGCGGCTTGGAGCGTGGGTTGGCGCGGCGGCCTTCGAGGGAGTTGATCAGCGCGGTTTCTTCACCGCAGATGTAGCGCCCGGCGCCGGTGTGGACGAACAGCTCGAAGTCGAAGCCGCTGCCCAGGATGTTCTTGCCCAGCAGGCCCGCGGCCTTGGCTTCTTCCACGGCACGGTTCAGGTGCTTGGCGGCGGTGGTGTATTCGCCACGCAGGAAGATGTAGCCACGGTAGGTCTTCAGCGCACGGGCGCTGATCAGCATGCCTTCGATCAGCAGATGGGGCAGTTGCTCCATCAGCATGCGGTCCTTCCAGGTGTTGGGTTCCATTTCATCCGCGTTGCACAGCAGGTAGCGGATGTTGATGGATTCGTCCTTGGGCATCAGGCCCCACTTCACACCTGTGGGGAAGCCCGCGCCGCCACGACCTTTAAGGCCGGAATCCTTCACGGTCTGGACGATGTCGTCCTGGGCCATGTCGGTGAACGCCTTGCGCGCGGCGGCGTAGCCGTTCTTGGCCTGGTACTCGTCCAGCCATACCGCTTCGCCGTCGTCACGCAGACGCCAGGTCAGGGGATGGGTTTCGGCCGAACGCTGGATGCGGTTGGCGGGCCCGAAGGAAGTCAGGGTCATACGTAGCCCTCCAGCAGTTTGGCGACACCATCAGGCTGGACGTCACCGAAGGTGTCGTCGTCGATCATCAGCGCCGGGGCCTTGTCGCAGTTACCCAGGCAGCACACCGGCAGCAAGGTGAAGCGGCCGTCGGCGGTGGTCTGGCCCAGGCCGATGCCCAGCTTGCTCTGGAGCTCGCCGACCACCGATTCGTGGCCGCCGATGTAGCAGACCATGCTGTCGCAGACGCGGATGATGTGACGGCCCACTGGCTGGCGGAAAATCTGGCTGTAGAAAGTGGCGACGCCTTCGACGTCGCTGGCCGGGATGCCGAGGATCTCGCCGATGGCGTAGAGCGCGCCGTCGGGCACCCAGCCACGTTCCTTCTGGACGATCTTCAAGGCTTCGATCGACGCCGCGCGCGGGTCTTCGTAGTGATGCAACTCGTGCTCGATGGCCGAGCGCTCGGTTTCGCTCAGGGCGAAACGGTCAGTCTGGATAAGCGTGCTGTTCATGCTTAGCGGTCCACGTCGGCCATAACGAAATCGATACTACCCAGGTACGCGATCAAGTCCGCGACCATGCTGCCTTTGATCACTGAAGGGATCTGCTGCAGGTGCGGGTAGCTTGGGGTGCGAATCCGGGTGCGGTAGCTCATGGTGCCGCCGTCGCTCGTCAGGTAATAACTGTTGATGCCCTTGGTCGCTTCGATCATCTGGAAGGACTCGTTGGCCGGCATGACCGGGCCCCACGAAACCTGCAGGAAGTGCGTGATCAGGGTCTCGATGTGCTGCAGCGTGCGCTCTTTGGGCGGCGGCGTGGTCAGCGGGTGATCCGCCTTGTACGGGCCTTCCGGCATGTTGCGCAGGCATTGGTCGATGATCTTGATGCTCTGGCGCATTTCCTCGACGCGAACCATGCAGCGGTCATAGGCGTCACCGTTGGCCGCCAGCGGTACTTCGAATTCGAAGTTTTCGTAGCCGGAGTAGGGGCGCGCCTTGCGCAGGTCGAAGTCGCAACCGGTGGAACGCAGGCCGGCACCGGTGACGCCCCATTCCAGGGCCTCCTTGGTGTTGTAGGCGGCGACCCCGATGGTACGACCCTTGAGGATGCTGTTCTGCAGGGCGGCCTTGGTGTATTCGTCCAGGCGCTTGGGCATCCACTCGACGAAGTCCTTGACCAGCTTTTCCCAGCCGCGCGGCAGGTCGTGGGCCACGCCACCGATGCGGTACCAGGCCGGGTGCAGGCGGAAACCGGTGATGGCTTCGATCACCGTGTAGGCCTTCTGGCGGTCGGTGAAGGTGAAGAACACCGGCGTCATCGCCCCCACGTCCTGGATATAGGTACCCAGGAACAGCAGGTGGCTGGTGATGCGGAAGAACTCGGCCATCATGATGCGGATGACGTCGACCTTCTCCGGGACCTTGATCCCGGCCAGTTTCTCCACCGACAGTACGTACGGCAGGTTGTTCATCACGCCGCCGAGGTAGTCGATACGGTCGGTGTACGGGATGAAGCTGTGCCAGGACTGGCGCTCGGCCATTTTCTCGGCGCCACGGTGGTGGTAGCCGATGTCCGGCACGCAGTCGACGATCTCTTCGCCGTCCAGTTGCAGGATGATGCGGAACGCACCGTGGGCCGAAGGGTGGTTCGGGCCCAGGTTGAGGAACATGTAGTCCTCGTTGGCGCCCGAACGCTTCATGCCCCAGTCTTCAGGCTTGAAGCGCGCGGCTTCTTCCTCGATCTGTTGCTTGGCCAGGGACAGGCTGAACGGGTCGAACTCGGTGGCACGGGCCGGGAAGTCCTTGCGCAAAGGGTGACCTTCCCAGGTCGGCGGCATCATGATGCGGGTCAGGTGCGGGTGGCCGGGGAAGTCGATCCCGTACATGTCCCACACTTCACGCTCGTACCAGTTGGCGTTCGGCCAGATGCCGGTCACGGTCGGCACGCTGAGGTCGCTCTCGGACAAGGCGACCTTGATCATTACGTCACTATTACGCTCGATCGACATCAAGTGATAGAAAACGGTGAAGTCGACGCCGTCGGGCAGCCCTTGACGCTTGGTGCGCAGGCGCTCGTCCACGCCGTGCAGGTCATAGAGCATGACGTACGGCTTGGGCAGGTTGCGCAGGAACGTCAGGACTTCGACGAGTTTGGCGCGGGCGACCCAAAGCACCGGCATGCCGGTACGGGTCGGCTGGGCGGTGAACGCCTCGGGGCCAAAACGGTTGTTCAGTTCGACGACCACATCCTGGTCGTCTGCCTTGTAAGGCGGGATGTACAGAGCACTGCCTGTAGTCATGGTTATTTATCGCTTTCGGTCAACGTAAAGAATGAAGCCAGGTTCTCGTTTCTTGTACAGAGCAGAGCTGGATCAGACTTCGTCGGGGCTGCGCAGGTTGGTGACTGCGATACGCTGTTCGCGGCGCTGTTCCTTTTGCGACGGCATCTCGGCGCGATAGACGCCTTGATCGCCAACGACCCAGGACAGTGGGCGACGCTCCTGGCCAATCGACTCCTGCAACAGCATCAAGCCTTGCAGGAAAGCTTCTGGGCGAGGCGGGCAGCCGGGCACGTAGACGTCCACGGGCAGGAACTTGTCCACCCCTTGAACGACAGAGTAGATGTCGTACATGCCACCGGAGTTGGCGCACGAACCCATGGAGATGACCCACTTGGGCTCGAGCATTTGCTCGTAGAGACGCTGGATGATCGGCGCCATCTTGATGAAGCAGGTACCGGCGATAACCATGAAATCCGCCTGGCGCGGCGATGCCCGGATCACCTCGGCGCCAAAGCGCGCGATGTCGTGGGGCGCCGTGAAGGCGGTGGTCATTTCCACGTAGCAGCACGAAAGGCCGAAGTTGTACGGCCACAGGGAGTTCTTGCGACCCCAGTTGACCGTGCTGTTCAGCACGTCTTCGAGCTTGCCCATGAAGATGTTTTTGTGGACTTGATCTTCTAACGGATCGGCGACGGTTTCCCGTTTGCCAATCGGATACTGCTCGTTAGGAGCATCGGGGTCGATCCTGGTGAGATTGTATTGCATTGCCAAAGCCTCATTGTTTCAGCTTCGCTTGCCGCTTGCGCCGAGCTTCCGGAGCCCAATCAAGTGCCCCCACCCGGTAAAGGTAGACAAGACCTGCCAACAGAATTGCTATGAAAACGAGAGCTTCGACGAATCCGGTCCAGCCGCTTTCGCGGACGGACACAGACCAGGCAAAGAGAAAGAGGGCTTCGATATCGAAGATCACGAACAGCATCGCGACCAGATAGAATTTGGCTGAGAGCCGCAAGCGGGCGCCACCGGTAGGCAGCATGCCGGACTCGAACGGTTCATTTTTGCTGCGGCCCCAGGCTTTTGACCCAAGCAGGCTCGACACACCGAGCATGAAAGCACACAGGCCAACAACGCCCAGAAGGAAAATGGCAAAGCCCCAATTGTGGGCCATGAGTCCTGTCGCTTCGGACATGCTGGAAATCCTTAACAGAGAGCAAAGGTCTCTGAGCTTGAATGAAATAAAGCAGTGACGATATGTCGCAGCAATCAATCGCGGTGATTTTATGGCTAAACACCGGGCAAGTAAAATTCCTATAGCGAAATTATTTATTGGAATAAGGACATAGCGCGCCTCCAGGACCCTGCGGCCCCGGCCCCGTGGGCGTTGGCCGGCTATTCATCAATAATATTTCGTGCGGAATGTAACAATGATAACGACTTTCAAATGATAATTATTATTATCTGCGCCGGCCTTTTCTACAGTGCACTTAGTGTCGTGTCTGAGAGGCTGTCTTAATCGTCGCTACTGCAATTGTCAGCGTCGGACGTTTTACTCCTTTTCGGACTGCCCAATACTGCGTTCGATCAATTTTTCTAGCGCTGCGCCGAAGTTTTATGGGGGGCTGCTCCCGTGGAAGCCAGGCTTGCTCGCGATGTCGACAACGCAGTCCCGAGGCAGACTGCCTTATCGTTCATCACAGCCAAGCCTGGCTCCCACAGGTGCAGGCTTGCTCTTACAGCGTAGGTGGCTTCAAAGAAAACGGGTAAAAAAACCTCGGTCATCAGATCTAGGTCACCCAGCCGAGCCAATCCAGAAACCGCGCCCGGGGCATTGGAGCGTTAAGCGAAACCGCTTTGCCCGCAAAAAATCGGCATGAGGCTCGGCCTAGAGCCTTGAAGGATTGATGGCAAATAGCTATCTTTGTCCCTCGCTCATCTAATCATCTATATCAATATGGTTAGACAATCGCTCCCTTCATAGATAGCTGCGTCAGTTCTCATCGTTCGCGGCTGATTACCAAAGGAATGTCATGAATTCTTGGTTCGCGAATATGAGCGTCATGCTCAAGTTGGCTTTGGGCTTTGCCGTTGTGCTGCTGCTGACCGCTATCCTTGCGGCGAGCGGCTGGTTCAGCCTGGGAAAAATGGTCGAGCGCACTGATCGAATGACCAGCATTACCGAACTCGGCGACCGTCTTGATCACCTGCGCAGGGCTCGCTTGCAATACCAGCTGGACAAGGGCGATGAACAAAAGGGGGCATTGATCCAGGCGTCGTTGGAGCAGTTTGTCGCCAAGCAGAAAAGCCTTGCGAACGAGTTGAGAAAGCCTGACAACCTTAAAAAGCTTGCGCTGATCGAGCAGGCCAGCGCGCAGTATCAAGTGGCACTGAATACGATGCGCGAGGCTTATCGCAACGACACAGCCATGCGCAAGGAGATGGGCGTCAATGCGGTCAAGGGCGCCGCGCTGATTGCCAAGGTCATCAATGACGTAGAGGCAATGCCTGCCTCGGATGATCGCCGTTTCGAGTTGTACAGGATCATCCTCAAGGCCAAGGAGGACGTGGCGCTGGTGCGTTATGAAGTGCGGGGCTACACCGGCAACCCCAACAGCGCCACCGAACAGGCCGCCACCCGCCAGCTCGAAAATGCGCTCAAGGGCATCGAAACCCTCAACAGCGCTTTCGGCCCGAGCTATGCCGACACTATCAAGCAGCTGGAGGCCGCACTGATTGCTTACCGCCATTCGGTGCAGAACTTCACCGCCAGTAACCAGGCCATTGGCAAGGCTGTGCAGGACACCACCGATTTGGGTGACACCATCACCCGTCTGACAGACGAAATGTATGCCAGCCAACTGACCTCCCGTGACGAAGACAGCGCCCAGGCCCGCATCCTGCAGTTGAGCTGCACTGCTTTGGCGATGTTGTTGGGGATTCTTGCGGCCATGATCATCACTCGCCAGATTACGCGGCCATTGCAGGACACATTGGCTGTGGTCGATCGCATTGCAGCAGGCGACCTCACCCAAGACATGGTCGTGACCCGTGGTGATGAACTGGGTGTCCTGCAGCAAGGTATCCAGCGCATGGGCACCACGTTGCGCGACCTGATCGGTGGCATCCGCGATGGCGTCACCCAAATCGCCAGCGCCGCCGAGGAGTTATCGGCCGTCACCGAGCAGACCAGTGCCGGGGTCAATAGCCAGAAGACCGAGACCGACCAGGTGGCCACCGCCATGCAGGAAATGTCGGCCACCGTGCATGAAGTCGCGCGTAATGCCGAACAGGCTTGCACTGCCGCATCGGAGGCCGATGCGCAGGCTCGTATCGGCGACCAGGTGGTCGCCCAGGCCATCGTTCAGATCGAGCGCTTGGCCGGCGAAGTCGGGCGCTCCGTCGACGCCATGGATGAGTTGGAACAAGAAAGCGCGCGCATCGGCAAGATCATGGACGTGATCAAGGCGGTGGCTGAGCAGACCAACTTGTTGGCCCTTAACGCCGCCATCGAGGCCGCTCGCGCGGGTGACGCCGGGCGCGGTTTTGCCGTGGTCGCCGATGAAGTGCGTGGGCTGGCCCAGCGTACCCAGCATTCCACCGAAGAGATCGAAAGCCTGGTGGCGGGCTTGCAGAACGGCACGCGCCAGGTGTCGAGCATCATGCGAAACAGCCGCGAACTGACCGACAGCAGCGTGGAATTGGCCGGCAAGGCCGGCATCTCCCTGGGCAACATCACCCAGGCGGTTTCCGGCATCCAGGCCATGAACCAGCAGATTGCCGCTGCTGCGGTGCAACAAAGCTCGGTGGCCGAGGACATCAGTCGCAGTATTCTGAGCGTGCGCGATGTATCCGAACAGACCGCCTCGGCCAGCGAAGAAACCGCCGCTTCCAGCATCGAGCTGGCGCGCCTGGGTAACCAGTTGCAGCAACTGGTCAGTCACTTCAAAGTGTAAAAAAACCGGCGAAAAAAAGCCCCGAACCAGTCGGGGCTTCAGATCGTCGGCTTTGCGGTTAGTTTTTATCCGGTCCGCAAGGGCCGCTTACTCGAGGCAAGCGTGTGAATCAGTGGAACTGTTCTTCTTCGGTGGAGCCGGTCAGTGCGGTCACCGACGAAGTGCCGCCCTGGATCACGGTGGTCATGTCGTCGAAGTAACCGGTGCCCACTTCCTGCTGGTGAGCCACGAAGGTGTAACCCTTGGCGGCGTCGGCGAACTCCTGCTCTTGCAGTTTCACGTAGGCGGTCATGTCGTTGCGGGCGTAGTCGTGCGCCAGGTTGAACATGCTGTGCCACATGTTGTGAATGCCGGCCAGGGTGATGAACTGGTGCTTGTAGCCCATGGCGGACAGTTCGCGCTGGAACTTGGCGATGGTCGCGTCGTCCAGGTTTTTCTTCCAGTTGAAGGAAGGCGAGCAGTTGTACGACAGCAGTTGGTCCGGGTATTCCTTCTTGATCGCTTCAGCGAAGCGACGGGCTTCGTCCAGGTCCGGCTTGGCGGTTTCGCACCAGATCAGGTCGGCGTACGGCGCGTAGGCCAGGCCACGGGCGATGGCCTGGTCGAGACCGGCGCGCACCTTGTAGAAGCCTTCCTGGGTGCGGGTACCGGTCACGAACGGCTGGTCGTACGGGTCGCAGTCGGAGGTCAGCAGGTCAGCGGCGTTGGCGTCGGTACGGGCCAGGATGATGGTCGGTACACCGGCAACGTCGGCGGCCAGGCGGGCAGCAGTCAGCTTCTGCACGGCTTCCTGGGTTGGAACCAGAACCTTGCCGCCCATGTGGCCGCATTTCTTCACCGAGGCCAGTTGGTCTTCGAAGTGAACGCCGGCGGCGCCTGCTTCGATCATGCTCTTCATCAGCTCGTAGGCGTTCAGGACGCCGCCGAAACCGGCTTCGGCGTCAGCCACGATCGGCGCGAAGTAGTCGATGTAGCCCTCGTCGCCCGGGTTCTTGCCGGCTTTCCACTGGATCTGGTCGGCGCGACGGAACGAGTTATTGATGCGCTTGACCACGGTTGGAACCGAATCCACCGGGTACAGCGACTGGTCGGGGTACATCGACTCGGCGGAGTTGTTGTCCGCAGCCACTTGCCAGCCCGACAGGTAGATCGCCTGGATGCCCGCCTTGACTTGCTGCACAGCCTGGCCGCCGGTCAGGGCGCCCATGCAGTTGACGAAATCTTTCTCGGGACGGAAGGCTGGCTTGGCGCCCTGGGTGACCAGGTTCCACAGCTTCTCGGCGCCCATTTTCGCAAAGGTGTGCTCAGGTTGAACCGAGCCACGCAGACGGACGACGTCAGCAGCGGAATAATTGCGCTTCACGCCTTTCCAGCGCGGGTTTTCAGCCCAGTCTTTTTCAAGGGCTGCAATTTGCTGTTCGCGTGTCAGTGCCATGGAGATAAACCTCGTCGCATAGGTCTTGGTGGAAAATTCCTGCTCCTGCCGACCAGGGGTTGGCGTACAAGTCGGTTCAGGCGAGGCGGCGACGGGATGAACGATGGGCTCGAGGGGAAAGTGAGCAGGTAGGGGCGAACTGCGGGCGCATTCGGGCGTCGTGGGCCTTCAATACGAACTCAGAGTGATGCCGGGTTACCTAGTTACGCTTCCGTCCCTCGGGACAACTTCGTTCCAGTCGCAACCTCGTCAAACACACCTTGTGGGCGGTACAGACACGAATCGGCTCGCAGGATAGTTGCAAGCGTCGACCCGAAGGCCCTTGCCAGGGCCCCTGATTAGCGGGAGCGAGGCCATCATGCCTTCGGTTTTTTGGCTCGTCAAACGTTTTGTAGTGCTTTTTTTATAGCACTACATCTTTGGTCTAATACGACTCATCAGTCAGTTTTTGGTGCTTCAGTTCAGGGTATCGACCTTGACCCGCAAAATCATGTCGTCACGGCCCTGGGTCGAGTAGCTGCGGGTCAGGCCTTGTTTGTCGGCCTGAGTCTGGCGATTCACGCCGGCCAGGGTGATCCATTCGCCGAGGCGTCCGCTGACAGTTGTGTCGGTACTCTGAACGTTCACTACATCGGGACGTTCCTGGCTCATGCGGTCACGATTGGTGCTGATGCTCAGATGAACGGTCTCGCCGGTGACGCTGGCCGTGACATAAAAACCCTGGGTGACATTGCGGTATTCAGTCTGGCTCTGCATGCGGCCGTAGTTGTCGGTCTGGTTGCTAGTGAATGGCACGCTCTGGCCTACCTGGATCAGCGCCGGCTGGCCTTCACTGGCCTGTACCTGCTGTACGCCGCCGTCACGGCTGGCGGTGCTGCGGTTGATGATGCGGGTCTGGCTGGGGGCGGCACCGTTGATCGAGTAACCCTGGTCGCCCTGCAGGTTGTTTTCGTTGGTGTCGACCGTGATCAGCAGGCGCTTGGGGGCGGTGTCCAATTGGGCCAGGAACTGCCGGAGTTCTTCGATCTTGCCCGGCTCGGCGTTGACGATCAGTTGGTTGCCGTAGGCGCTGACCTGACCGTCCTTGCCGATGAAATTCTGCGCCACCGGCAACAGGTCGGCGCTGGTGCGGTAGTTCAGCGGCACGATTTGCGTATCGGCCATGACCGACAGGCTGCAACCGAGCAGCAGGGTGACCAGGAGGGTGCGTAGAGGCATGTCCATTTCTCCGCGAGACAAAGGCTTGATATTGCCAGTTTGTCGGCCCCGGATGGGGCAAGTTGAATGGTAGACGGCAAAACGCCCCGGCATCGGGGGATGGCGGGGCGTTTTGGATGTGAGCTGAGAGATTGCTTTGTGGCGAGGGGATTTATCCCCGCTGGGCTGCGAAGCAGCCCCCAAATCAATCGCCGCGGTGTGTCAGGTCAATGCAATTCAGCTCCATTGGGGCTGCTGCGCAGCCCAGCGGGGATAAATCCCCTCGCCACAGGATTTGTGTCAGGCCGAGTGCCGCACCATGTCCACATGGGGAATCCCGGCTTCCAGGAACTCCTCGCTGACCACTGCAAACCCCAACCGCTCGTAGAACGGCGTGGCATGCACCTGGGCGCTGAGCATCTGTTGCTTGAGCCCGCGCTTCTCGGCTTCGGTGATCACCGCCTGCATCAACGCATCGCCCACCTTCAGGCCGCGCCAGTCCTTGAGGACCGAGACACGGCCGATGTGGCCGTCGGCCAACAGGCGCGCGGTGCCGATGGGGAAATCGCCTTCAAACGCCAGGAAATGCACCGCGCCCTGGTCGTCGGCATCCCACTCCAGCTCGGGCGGGACGGACTGCTCGGCAATGAACACGGTCTCACGAATGCGCCGGATCTCGGCGTTATCCTTTTGCCAGTCTGCGACACGAACGTGGATTTTATTCATCGGCGAACCCCAGGCTGCCTTGCTTGACCAGCTCGCAGATCAGGCCGCGGCCGTCTTCGTCGGCCAGCCATGGGCCGAGGTTTTCGCTGTGCAGGGCGTCGGCGGCGCAGATCATTTTCAGCAGTTCGCGCAGCTTGCCCGGCAGGTAACGGCTCTGGCCGCTGGCGAACAGCAACAGGTCGTCGTCGACTTCCGACCAGGCCAGACGGGCGCTTGGGTTGCGGATGATCACCGCGCCTTGCTCCAGGCCGGCCAACAGTTCGTCATCTTCCATTTCCGGGCCCACTACCAGTTCCGGGTAGCGCGGCTCGGTCATGAACTGGCCGAACCAGGTCAGCAGCAGGCGCTCGTCGCTCATGTGCTCGGCCAGCAGGCCCTTGAGGCGGTCGAGGGCGTCTTGCTGGATCTGGTGCGGGTCGGCCACCGGGCGCGCGTCGGCGTCGGTGTAGCGCTCTTCGTCCGGCAGGAACTGGCTCAGGAAGTCGGTGAAATGGGTCAGCACTTCAGCGGCGCTTGGGGCGCGGAAGCCCACCGAGTAGGTCATGCAGTCGTCCACGGCCACGCCGCAGTGCGCCAGGCGCGGCGGCAGGTAGAGCATATCGCCCGGTTCCAGGGTCCACTCGTCGGTGGCTTCGAAGTCAGCGAGGATGCGCAGGTCGGCGTGCTGCAGCAGCGGGCTTTCGGAGTCGCACATCTGGCCGATTTTCCAGTTGCGCTGGCCATGGCCTTGCAGCAGGAACACGTCATAGTTATCGAAATGCGGGCCCACGCTGCCACCGGGGGCGGCGAAGCTGATCATCACATCGTCGATGCGCCAGCTCGGCAGGAAGCGGAAGTTCTCCAGCAGTTCGCCGACTTCCGGTACGAACTGATCGACCGCCTGCACCAGCAGGGTCCACTCGCGTTCCGGCAACTTGCTGAATTCGTCTTCGGCGAACGGGCCGCGACGCATTTCCCAAGGGGTCTCGCCGTGTTCGATCACCAAGCGCGATTCGACTTCTTCTTCCAGGGCCAGGCCGGCCAGTTCATCGGCGTCGATCGGGCTTTGGAAGTCGGGAATCGCCTGACGGATCAGCAGGGGTTTTTTCTGCCAGTAGTCGCGCAGGAATTCCCGTGCCGTGATGCCGCCCAGGAGTTGCAGAGGAATATCAGGATTCATGTGTAACCTATTGAAAAAATATACTTTTCAGACGCGAATAAAAACGCCCGGCGCGGCCGGGCGTCTCAAAGGTAAAGCCGTGGATCAGATGCGCTTGGCTTGTTCCGCCGCGTTGCCGATGTAGCTGGCCGGGGTGAGCTTCTTCAGCTCCGCGCGGGCCTCGGCAGGCATGTCCAGGCCATCGATGAAAGTTTGCAGCGCTTCAGGGCTGATGCCCTTGCCACGGGTCAGTTCTTTCAGCTTTTCATACGGGTTTTCGATGTTGTAGCGACGCATCACGGTTTGGATCGGCTCGGCGAGAACTTCCCAGCAAGCGTCGAGGTCGGCAGCGATCTTCTGCTCGTTCAGTTCCAGCTTGCTGATGCCCTTGAGGCTGGCTTCGTAGGCAATGACGCTGTGGGCAAAACCCACGCCCAGGTTGCGCAGCACGGTGGAGTCGGTCAGGTCGCGCTGCCAGCGGGAGATCGGCAGTTTGCTCGCCAGGTGCTGGAACAGCGCGTTGGCGATGCCCAGGTTGCCTTCGGAGTTTTCGAAATCGATCGGGTTGACCTTGTGCGGCATGGTCGAAGAACCGATTTCGCCGGCGATGGTGCGCTGCTTGAAGTAGCCCAGGGAGATGTAGCCCCAGATGTCACGGTCGAAGTCGATCAGGATGGTGTTGAAGCGTGCGATCGCATCGAACAGCTCGGCGATGTAGTCGTGCGGTTCGATCTGGGTGGTGTACGGGTTGAAGCTCAGGCCCAGCTCGTCTTCGATGAAGGCGCGGGCATTGGCTTCCCAGTCGATGTCCGGGTAGGCCGACAGGTGGGCGTTGTAGTTGCCCACGGCGCCGTTGATCTTGCCCAGCAGCGGCACGGCGGCCACTTGGGCGATCTGGCGCTCCAGGCGGTACACCACGTTTGCCAGTTCCTTGCCCAGGGTGGTCGGCGAAGCCGGTTGACCGTGGGTGCGCGACAGCATCGGCACGTCGGCGAAGCGGATCGCCAGTTCGCGGATGGCTTGGGCGGTCTGGCGCATCAGGGGCAGCATCACCTCATCACGGCCTTCGCGCAGCATCAGGGCGTGGGACAGGTTGTTGATGTCCTCGCTGGTGCAGGCAAAGTGGATGAACTCGCTGACGTTGGCCAGCTCCGGCAGCTTGGCCGCCTGCTCCTTGAGCAGGTATTCGATGGCCTTGACGTCGTGGTTGGTGGTGCGCTCGATTTCTTTGACGCGCTCGGCGTGCTCCAGCACAAAGTTTTCTGCCAGTGCGTTCAACACTGCGTTGGCTTCGGCGGAAAACGCCGGCACTTCGCCGATGGCAGGGTGGGCGGCCAGGCGCTGGAGCCAGCGCACTTCAACCAGGACGCGGGCACGGATCAGGCCGTACTCGCTGAAAATCGGGCGCAGGGCCTGGGTTTTGCCGGCGTAGCGGCCGTCAACAGGGGAAACCGCAGTGAGCGAAGAAAGCTGCATGGGGTGTTCTCGGACAGTCGGGCAACGAAATGGGGCGCGTATCATACATGAAAACAAGTGCCGGTCCGTCGCCAACTGACCGGCGTGCTACGCGTAACAAGCTAAAACTGTTTATTACCTGTGGCGAGGGAGCAAGCGCCTTCGCCACAAAAAAGCAGGTCGAGGCGACTTATTCGTTGCGCATCAACGGGTAAAGCTCTTTCAGCAATTTGCGGCGGCTGATCACCAGTTGCCAACGATGACCACCTAACTGCCGCCAAAGTCGTGCCGAGCGAATTCCGGCCAGCAGCAGGGCGCGGATCTTCGAGGCATTGCTTGGCTGTTGCAGGTTGCGCATGTCGCCATGCACCTGGATGCGCTGGCGCAAGGTGCTCAAGGTGTCCTGGTACAGCGAACCGCAGGCTGCGACGACGTTTTCGTGAGCCGGGCCGAAGTGTTCGACCTGGGACTGGATCTGCGGCAAGCGTTTGCCGATGGTCTCCAGCAGGTCGTCGCGCTTGGCCAACTGGCGCTCAAGGCCCAGCATCGACAGGGCATAGCGCAACGGCTCGCGTTGCAAGGCGCTGGGATCGCGCTCCAGGGCGCCGATCAGCGCCCGATAGCCTTCGCGCAGGTTCAGGTCGTCGCCGCCATAGACTTCCAGGGTGTCCTTGGGGTCGCGAACCAGCAGGCTGCCGAGCATGCAGGCCACGCCCGCTTCGGTGGCCTGGCCGGTCTTGGCGATCCTGTCCACCAGCACGGCGGCGAGAAACACGCCGCCCAATGCCGTCAGTTGTTCCTGGATAGGGTTCATGCCTGGCTGCTCCAAGGCTCTGCGACTTCGATCACGCCGCCGCCCAGGCAGATGTCGCCGTCGTAGAACACCACGGATTGGCCGGGTGTGACCGCTCGCTGCGGGTCATCGAAGGTGGCGCGGTAGCCCGTGGCGGTTTTTTCCAGGGTGCAGGGCTGGTCGCTCTGGCGGTAGCGAACCTTGGCCGTCAGGCGGCGTGGTTCGCCGAGGTCGATCGGGTTGACCCAATAGATCTCGGAGGCGAGCAGGGCACGGGAAAACAGCCAGGGATGGTCGTTGCCCTGGCCGACGATCAACTCATTGTGTTCCAGGTCCTTGACCAGCACGTACCACGGCTCTTCCCCGGCGTCTTTCAGCCCGCCGATGCCCAGGCCCTGGCGCTGGCCGATGGTGTGGTACATCAGGCCATGGTGACGGCCGATGACTTCGCCTTCGGTCGTCTTGATCTCGCCCGGCTGGGCTGGCAGGTACTGTTTGAGGAAATCGCTGAAACGGCGCTCGCCAATGAAGCAGATCCCGGTGGAGTCCTTCTTCTTGGCGGTGGCGAGCTGGTGTTTTTCAGCAATCGCGCGCACTTCGGGCTTTTCCAATTCGCCTACCGGGAACAGGGTCTTGGCGATCTGCTCGCCGCCGACGGCATGCAGGAAATAGCTCTGGTCCTTGTTCGGGTCCAGGCCCTTGAGCAGTTCGGTGCGGCCATCGATGTCGCGGCGGCGCACGTAGTGGCCGGTGGCGATCAGGTCGGCACCCAGCATAATGGCGTAGTCGAGGAATGCCTTGAACTTGATTTCGCGGTTGCAGAGGATGTCCGGGTTCGGCGTGCGACCGGCCTTGTATTCGGCCAGGAAGTGCTCGAACACGTTGTCCCAGTACTCGGCGGCGAAGTTGGCGGTGTGCAGCTTGATGCCGATCTTGTCGCACACGGCCTGGGCGTCCGCCAGGTCATCCATGGCGGTGCAGTATTCGGTTCCGTCGTCTTCTTCCCAGTTCTTCATGAACAGGCCTTCCACCTCATAACCCTGCTCGATCAGCAGAAGGGCGGAAACGGAAGAGTCCACGCCGCCGGACATGCCGACAATGACGCGCTTCTTGGGTGTGTCAGAAGGGGCTGGATCACGCATAGGGATTCAATGAGTGTCTTGAAAAAGGACGCGATTCTATCAGGCCCGGGCGCGCAAGGCTAAAGAGAAGGACGGATCAGCGTCAGACTGTGGCAATGGCCGGCCAGATAATCGTCGATGCAACGGATGATCAGCTCACTGCGCCAGTGCTCGCGCCGTTCGAGCAGTTCGTCGCGGGTCAGCCATTTGGCGCCGAGGATGCCGTCGTCCAGTTGATACTCGGGGTGGTGTTGCAAGGCCTTGGCGGCGAAACAGACGCGTTGGTAGGTCACGCCGTTGCTGGGGGCGGTGTACAGGTAAATGCCTACCACGGCGGTGGGCTCGACGTCCCAGCCGGTTTCTTCCAGGGTTTCGCGCACGGCGGCTTCGATCAGCGTTTCGTTCGGGTCCAGGTGACCGGCCGGCTGGTTGAGCACCGCGCGTCCGCCCTTGGATTCTTCCACCATCAGGAAGCGGCCGTTGTCCTCGACGATGGTGGCGACAGTGATGTGGGGTTGCCAGTCCATGGAGCTTTCCTCAATGTCAAATTTTGAACACGGACCCTGTGGGAGCGAGCTTGCTCGCGAAAGCGCTGGGTCAGTCAATAGAGATGTTGAATGATAAACCGCATTCGCGGGCAAGCCCGCTCCCACATTGGATTCGTGTTTACATTGGAATTATTTGTCGGAAACACAAACCCCGGCACAAGGCCGGGGTTCGTGATGTTCCCTTACAACCTTACACCAGCGCAGCAATCGCCGTGTTGAAGGTGGCGCTCGGGCGCATGGCCTTGCTGGTCAGCTCGGGGTTGGCGAAGTAGTAACCGCCGATGTCCACGGGCTTGCCTTGCACGGCATTGAGTTCGGCAACGATCTTTTCTTCGTTGTCGGTCAATGTCTTGGCCAGGGAGGCGAACTGGGCCTTGAGGGCTGCGTCGTCGTCCTGGGCGGCCAGTGCCTGGGCCCAGAACAGGGTCAGGTAGAAGTGGCTGCCGCGGTTGTCGATGCCGCCGACCTTGCGCGAAGGCGATTTGTTGCGGTCCAGGAACTCACCGGTGGCCTGGTCCAGGGTCTTGGCCAGCACCAGGGCTTTCGGGTTGTTGTAGGTCACGCCCAGGTGTTCCAGGGACGCGGCCAGGGCCAGGAACTCGCCCAGGGAATCCCAGCGCAGGAAATTCTCTTCCAGCAACTGCTGAACGTGCTTGGGGGCCGAGCCGCCGGCGCCGGTTTCGAACAGGCCACCGCCGTTCATCAGCGGCACGATCGACAGCATCTTGGCGCTGGTGCCCAGTTCCATGATCGGGAACAGGTCGGTCAGGTAGTCACGCAGCACGTTGCCGGTCACCGAGATGGTGTCCTTGCCTTCGCGGGTGCGGCCCAGGGTGAACTTCATCGCGTCGACAGGCGACATGATGCGAATGTCCAGGCCGCTGGTGTCGTGGTCCTTCAGGTAGGTCTGGACTTTCTCGATGACTACGCCGTCGTGGGCGCGCATCGGGTCCAGCCAGAAGATCGCCGGGGTGCTGCTGGCGCGGGCACGGTTGACGGCCAGTTTGACCCAATCCTGGATCGGCGCGTCCTTGGTCTGGCACATGCGGAAGATGTCACCGGCTTCGACGTTCTGCTCCAGCAAGGTGCGACCGGTGTTGTCCGAAACGCGGACCACGCCATTGGCCTTGATCTGGAAAGTCTTGTCGTGGGAGCCGTACTCTTCGGCTTTCTTGGCCATCAGGCCGACGTTCGGCACGCTGCCCATGGTGGTGGGGTCGAAGGCGCCGTGTTGCTTGCAGTCTTCGATCACCGCCTGGTAGATGGTGGCGTAGCAGCGATCCGGGATCACGGCCTTGGTGTCGTGCAGCTGGCCATCGGTGCCCCACATCTTGCCGGAATCACGGATCATGGCTGGCATCGAGGCGTCGACGATCACGTCGCTCGGCACGTGCAGGTTGGTGATGCCTTTGTCGGAGTTGACCATCGCCAGGGATGGGCGCGCCGCGTAGACCGCCTGGATGTCGGCTTCGATCTGCGCCTGCTGCTCGGCCGGCAGGGCCTTGATGCGGGCGTACAGGTCGCCGATGCCGTTGTTCAGGTTGAAGCCGATCTGCTCCAGCACTTGTGCGTGCTTGGCCAGGGCGTCTTTATAGAACTCGGCAACGATCTGGCCGAACATGATCGGGTCGGAGACCTTCATCATGGTGGCCTTGAGGTGAACCGACAGCAGCACGCCTTTTTGCTTGGCGTCTTCGATTTCAGCGGCGATGAAGTCGCGCAGGGCGTTTTTGCTCATCACGGCGCAGTCGAGGATCTCACCGGCTTGTACGGTGGTTTTTTCCTTCAGGACAGTGGCAGTGCCGTCCTGGGCGATCAGCTCGATTTTCACACTGCCGGCGGCGTCGATCAGGGCGGCTTTTTCGCTGCCGTAGAAATCGCCGGTGCTCATGTGGGCTACGTGGGACTTGGAGTCCGCGGCCCAGGCGCCCATCTTGTGCGGGTGCTTGCGCGCGTAGTTCTTGACCGACAGCGGTGCGCGACGGTCGGAGTTGCCTTCACGCAGGACCGGGTTCACGGCACTGCCCTTGACCTTGTCGTAACGGGCGCGAGCGTCTTTCTCGGCGTCGGTGGTCACGGTTTCCGGGTAGTCCGGCAGGGCGTAGCCCTGGGCCTGCAATTCCTTGATCGCGGCCTGCAGTTGCGGCACCGAGGCGCTGATGTTCGGCAGCTTGATGATGTTGGCTTCAGGCGTAACGGCCAGATCGCCCAGTTCGGCGAGGTGGTCGGCTACGGCTTTGTCACCCAGTTGCTCGGGGAAGCTGGCCAGGATGCGCCCTGCGAGGGAGATATCGCGGGTTTCCACGGCGATATCGGCCGAAGCGGTAAAGGCTTCGACGATCGGCAGCAGCGAATAGGTGGCGAGGGCGGGCGCTTCGTCGGTGAAGGTATAGATGATCTTCGAGCGGGTGGGCATATTCGGATTAACTCTCTTCTTTGCTAAAGCATGCGCAGAAACTCGAGGGGCGCCGGGTAAGCGCGTTCGTTCAAAGTCTTCCGTGAACCGAATGTCGAGGTTTCTTCGCGGTGATGTTGGGTGCATCAGTCGAGCGTCAAGCGGTCGGGCCGCGGTAACGGTCCGGCTTCTAACTGGCCGAAAGCCCTGTCATAGAGCCGTCAACCGGCGTGACCCTGTGGTCAGCGGCGGCATTATACATAGGTAGCTGGCGATCTGCCGATGGTTCATAGACTTCCGTACACGTCCATTGGTCTAAACGTCGCAGTACCCTTGGGGCGGACTATGCTCATGTTTGGCGCTTTTCCCTTGGTTTTCAGGGTTGTACCCGGCGAAGTGCAACGCTTTGCCGTCGATGGGCCTAACGTAGGGTTTGCGTGCCGATTCAACTGGGGTACGCTCGAACGCAGCCAGATGTTCAATCCAAGCAATGGAGTTCAGCATGGGGTATCAAAAGATTCAGGTTCCAGCCGTCGGTGACAAAATCACCGTCAATGCAGACCATTCTCTTAATGTTCCCGACAACCCGATCATCCCCTTCATCGAAGGCGACGGCATTGGCGTCGATATCAGTCCGGTCATGATCAAGGTTGTGGACGCTGCGGTTCAGAAGGCCTATGGCGGCAAGCGCAAGATTTCCTGGATGGAAGTCTATGCCGGTGAGAAAGCGACCCAAGTCTACGACCAGGACACCTGGCTGCCCCAGGAAACCCTGGATGCGGTCAAGGACTATGTAGTTTCCATCAAGGGCCCGCTGACCACGCCGGTCGGTGGCGGTATCCGTTCGTTGAACGTAGCGCTGCGCCAGCAGCTCGACCTGTATGTCTGCCTGCGTCCGGTGCGCTGGTTCGAAGGTGTGCCAAGCCCGGTCAAGAAGCCCGGCGATGTGGACATGACGATCTTCCGCGAGAACTCCGAGGACATCTACGCGGGCATTGAGTGGAAAGCCGGCTCGCCCGAAGCCACCAAGGTCATCAAGTTCCTGAAAGAAGAAATGGGCGTGACCAAGATCCGTTTCGACGAGGATTGCGGCATTGGCGTCAAGCCGGTTTCCAAGCAGGGCACCAAGCGCCTGGCGCGCAAGGCCCTGCAATATGTGGTCGACAACGACCGCGATTCCCTGACCATCGTGCATAAAGGCAACATCATGAAGTTCACCGAAGGTGCCTTCAAGGAATGGGCCTACGAAGTGGCGGCCGAAGAGTTCGGCGCGACCCTGCTTGACGGCGGGCCGTGGATGCAGTTCAAGAACCCGCGGACCGGCAAGAACGTCATCGTCAAGGACGCCATCGCCGATGCGATGTTGCAGCAGATCCTGTTGCGCCCGGCCGAGTATGACGTGATCGCCACCCTGAACCTGAACGGTGACTACCTGTCCGACGCCCTGGCGGCGGAAGTGGGCGGTATCGGTATCGCGCCGGGCGCCAACCTGTCCGACACCGTGGCGATGTTCGAAGCCACCCACGGTACCGCGCCCAAGTATGCCGGCAAGGACCAGGTCAACCCGGGCTCGCTGATTCTGTCGGCGGAAATGATGCTGCGCCACATGGGGTGGACCGAAGCGGCCGACCTGATCATCAAGGGCACCAACGGCGCGATTTCGGCCAAGACCGTGACCTATGACTTCGAACGCCTGATGGAGGGTGCCAAGCTGGTATCGTCCTCGGGCTTCGGTGATGCCCTGATCTCGCACATGTAAGCGAATCGGCGCTCAACGCGAATGCCCGGCTCGAGTGATCGAGCCGGGCATTTTCATTCAGGCGGGGTGGCGACTGCCGGTCAGTGGGTCTCGGTGACCCTGGCAATGACATTGACAGGGGCGGGCGCGTCTTCGGCGAGGACAACCTTGATGTTGATCGCGTGCAGGCCCTTGGGCCCCTGGATGACGTTGAATGTCACCGGTTGCCCGGCCTTCAGGGTCTTGTAGCCGTCCATCTCGATCGCCGAAAAATGGGCGAACAGGTCTCCAATATCCTTGCCGTCCGCAAGAATGAAACCGTAACCCTTGGCATTATTGAACCATTTCACCTTACCCTTCATCTTGACGACCGACATAACCCATTTCCCTCTGCAACGCACTCCATCACTGGAGTATCATCCAGTCCATCCGCAGGTTAATCTTCTTGTACAGGATAGATTCCACGGACCTTTTTAACCCACGATGGGCTCTATTGGTTGTAACACCGTTTTCCCGATAGTCAAGGTGGCTCCGGTGGTCGTGGTTGAAATCGCCCACAAGCGCCCCCATCACTGTATTCGCCAACTAAACGAACCTTTCTTTCCATGCATGCAGTCAGCCAGATTCGACTAACATTCAATCAGGATCGCCCGGATCTACACGACGACGATTCCGCAGGCATTGCTGTTCAGGAAGCAAAGCCCGCATTACAGGCGCCACCGATGTACAAGGTGGTTTTGTTCAACGATGACTACACACCGATGGATTTCGTCGTCGAAGTGCTCGAGGTGTTTTTTAACCTGAATCGGGAGCTGGCGACCAAGGTCATGCTGGCCGTCCATACAGAGGGGCGGGCAGTATGTGGCGTGTTTACCCGCGACATCGCCGAGACGAAGGCCATGCAGGTCAACCAGTACGCCCGGGAAAGCCAGCATCCGCTACTCTGTGAAATCGAGAAGGACGGTTAACGCCGACCACTTGGGTATGAGGTGAAGCTATGTTAAACCGCGAGCTCGAAGTCACCCTCAATCTTGCCTTCAAGGAGGCTCGTTCGAAGCGTCATGAATTCATGACCGTCGAGCACCTGCTGCTGGCCCTATTGGATAACGAGGCTGCCGCCACCGTTTTGCGTGCCTGCGGCGCGAACCTCGATAAACTCAAGCATGATCTGCAGGAGTTCATCGACTCCACCACGCCATTGATCCCTGTGCATGACGAGGATCGTGAAACCCAGCCAACCCTGGGCTTCCAGCGTGTCCTGCAGCGTGCTGTCTTCCACGTACAGAGCTCGGGCAAGCGCGAAGTCACCGGCGCCAACGTGCTGGTTGCCATCTTCAGCGAGCAGGAAAGCCAGGCAGTGTTCCTGCTCAAGCAGCAGAGCGTTGCACGTATCGATGTCGTCAACTACATCGCCCATGGCATCTCGAAGGTGCCGGGGCATGGCGATCATTCCGAGGGTGAGCAGGATATGCAGGACGACGAGGGCGGTGAGTCTTCTTCTTCAGGCAACCCATTGGATGCCTATGCCAGCAACCTGAACGAACTGGCGCGCCAGGGCCGGATCGATCCGCTGGTCGGGCGCGAGGCGGAAGTCGAGCGCGTGGCCCAGATCCTGGCCCGGCGGCGCAAGAACAACCCATTGCTGGTGGGCGAGGCAGGGGTGGGCAAGACCGCGATTGCCGAAGGCCTGGCCAAGCGCATCGTCGATAACCAGGTGCCGGACCTTCTGGCCAACAGCGTGGTGTACTCCCTCGACCTGGGCGCCTTGCTGGCCGGTACCAAATACCGCGGCGATTTCGAGAAACGCTTCAAAGCGTTGCTCGGTGAGCTGAAAAAACGTCCGCAGGCGATCCTGTTCATCGACGAAATCCACACCATTATCGGTGCCGGGGCGGCGTCGGGCGGGGTCATGGATGCGTCGAACCTGCTCAAGCCGCTGCTGTCCTCGGGTGATATCCGTTGCATCGGCTCGACCACGTTCCAGGAATTTCGCGGGATCTTCGAGAAAGACCGTGCCCTGGCCCGGCGTTTCCAGAAGGTCGATGTGTCGGAGCCTTCGGTGGAAGACACCATTGGTATCCTGCGCGGCCTGAAAGGGCGATTCGAGCTGCACCACAACATCGAATACAGCGATGAAGCCCTGCGCGCGGCGGCTGAACTGGCCTCGCGCTACATCAACGACCGACACATGCCGGACAAGGCCATCGACGTCATCGACGAAGCGGGTGCCTACCAGCGCCTGCAACCCGTGGAGAAACGCGTCAAGCGCATCGAAGTGCCTCAGGTCGAGGACATCGTGGCGAAAATCGCGCGTATTCCGCCCAAGCATGTCACCAGTTCCGACAAGGAGCTGCTGCGTAACCTGGAGCGTGACCTGAAGCTGACGGTGTTCGGCCAGGATGCGGCCATCGACTCGCTGTCGACCGCCATCAAGCTGTCCCGCGCCGGTCTCAAGTCGCCGGACAAACCGGTGGGTTCGTTCCTGTTCGCCGGTCCTACCGGTGTCGGCAAGACCGAGGCGGCACGGCAGTTGGCCAAGGCGATGGGCATCGAGCTGGTGCGCTTCGACATGTCCGAGTACATGGAGCGCCATACCGTATCGCGTCTGATCGGTGCGCCTCCGGGCTATGTCGGTTTCGACCAGGGCGGCCTGTTGACCGAAGCCATCACCAAGCAACCGCACTGCGTATTGCTGCTCGACGAAATCGAGAAGGCGCATCCGGAAGTCTTCAACCTGCTCCTGCAGGTGATGGATCACGGTACGCTGACCGATAACAACGGGCGCAAGGCGGACTTCCGCAACGTGATCGTCATCATGACCACGAACGCCGGCGCCGAAACCGCAGCGCGCGCTTCGATCGGTTTCACCCATCAGGACCACTCGTCCGATGCGATGGAAGTGATCAAGAAAAGCTTCACGCCTGAATTCCGCAACCGCCTGGACACCATTATCCAGTTCGGTCGCCTCAGTCATGAAGTCATCAAGAGCGTGGTGGACAAGTTCCTTACCGAACTTCAGGCGCAGCTCGAAGACAAGCGTGTGTTGCTGGAGGTGACCGATGCGGCCCGCAGTTGGCTGGCCGAAGGTGGTTACGATGTGACGATGGGCGCGCGGCCGATGGCTCGCTTGATCCAGGACAAGATCAAGCGTCCACTGGCGGAGGAGATCCTCTTTGGCGAGCTGGCCGAGCATGGCGGTGTGGTTCACATCGACATCAAGGACGGCGAACTGACCTTCGACTTCGAAACCACGGCCGAAATGGCCTGACCGTAAACTGCAACAAAGCAAAAGGCGCCGAAAGGCGCCTTTTTGCTGTGTATGGGATCGTTCCCACGCTCCGCGTGGGAACGCCTCAACGGACGCTCTGCGTTCGGCTTTTGGGACGCAGAGCGTCCCTGGCTGCATTCCCACGCGGAGCGTGGGAATGATCCGCGTTGCGCGCAAACAAAAACGCCCGGCATCTAGCCGGGCGTCTTGTATTGACTTGTTAGCGAGCGCGGTAAGTGATGCGCCCTTTGCTCAAGTCATAGGGCGTCAGCTCGACGCGCACTTTGTCACCGGTAAGAATACGAATGTAATTCTTGCGCATCTTGCCGGAGATATGCGCGGTTACGACGTGCCCATTTTCCAACTCCACACGAAACATGGTGTTGGGCAGGGTGTCGACGACAGTGCCTTCCATTTCGAAGCTGTCTTCTTTCGACATGCAGTAAAGCCCTCGGTATCCAGTGAATGGCCCGGTGCAACTGCGCCAGGCAAAAGCGGCGTGCATTGTGCCCGAAAAAGGGGGGGCAAGCCAAGGGGTTCTAGCTTTATAAGCCGAAGGGATCTAACTCAGGACAACCCATCGCTGGTTGATCAGCAATTCGATAGGCCGATATTGGGTCTTGTAGTTCATTTTCTTGCAGTTCTTGATCCAGTAGCCCAAGTACACCGCCTCCAGTCCCAAGCGCCGGGCTTCATTGATTTGCCAGAGGATGGCAAAGCGCCCCAGGCTACGCCGTTCTTCTTGTGGCTCATAGAAGGTGTACACCGCTGAAAGACCGTTGGGCAGCAGGTCCGTGACAGCGATGGCGACCAGCCGTCCCTCCAGTCGGAATTCATAGAAGCGGGAAAACGGCAGGTCACGCACCAGGAAGGTCGAGAACTGATCCCGGCTGGGCGGGTACATGTCGCCATCGGCATGGCGTTGTTCGATGTAGCGTTGGTACAGGTCGAAGTATTCCTCGGTGAACTGCGGCTTGGCCGGGCGGACCTGAAGGTCGGCGTTGCGCTTGAAAATGCGTTTCTGCTGGCGATTGGGCAAGAATTGCGCCACGGGAATGCGCGCCGGGACGCAGGCGTTGCAATGCTGGCAATGGGGCCGGTAGAGGTGATCGCCGCTACGCCGAAAGCCCATTTCCGACAGGTCTGCGTAGACATGCACATCCATGGGCTGGCTAGGGTCGAGGAACAGCGTCGTGGCCTGCTCCTCCGGCAGATAACTGCAAGAGTGGGGCTGAGTGGCATAGAACTTCAAACGCGCCAACTCGGTCATGATCGGCCCTCGGAATAAGCTTTGGATTTAATTGTAAGCCAGGAGCGCGAATGTCGCTCAGCAAACCCATGTTGCCTGGTTGGGCAGATCCAGATGTGCCTTTAGATAGCCGGCAAATTCGGTGCGTGGGATCGATCGAGCGCCCAGGCTTTGCAGGTGCTCGGTGGGCATCTGACAGTCGATCAGCACGAAACCGGCGGCCTTGAGGTGTTGGACCAGGGTGGCGAAGCCGAATTTCGACGCATTGTCGGCCCGGCTGAACATGGATTCGCCAAAAAACAACTGGCCCATGGCCAAGCCATACAGGCCGCCCACCAGCACCCCCTGGTCCCAGACTTCCACCGAATGGGCGAAACCGCGTCGGTGCAGGTCCAGATAAGCGGTCTGCATGGCGTCGGTGATCCAGGTGCCCTCGGCATAGTCGCGCGGTGCCGCGCAGGCCTGTATGACCGCGGCAAAATCCTGATCGAACGTCACGTCATAGCGCTGCTTGCGCAACAGTTTGCCCAGGCTGCGGGATATGTGCAGTTCGTCGGGAAACAACACCGTGCGTGGGTCCGGCGACCACCACAGGATCGGTTGCCCCTCGGAAAACCATGGGAAGCAGCCGTGGCGGTAGGCCTGGATCAGCCGGTCGGCGGATAGATCGCCACCGGCGGCCAATAATCCGTTGGGATCGCGCATGGCTTTTGCCAGTGGCGGAAATTCTAGGCTGTTGCGTTGTAACCAGGTCAGCATGGGCGTCCGGCTTGTAGAAGGGGAGGGCGGCAGATGCGGGGGCTCGCCGGTCAGCGAGCCCCCGCCTGGAAGGTTAACCGTCAAACGGCAGGGATGTCATCGAGATACTTCTCCGCGTCGAGTGCGGCCATGCAGCCGGCACCGGCGGAGGTAATCGCCTGGCGATAGACATGGTCGGCCACGTCGCCTGCGGCGAATACGCCTTCGATATCGGTCGCGGTGGCGTTGCCTTCGCTGCCGCCGCGCACGAGCAGGTAGCCGTCGCGCATCGTCAACTGGCCCTGGAACAGATCGGTATTGGGTTTGTGGCCGATGGCAATGAACACCCCGGCGAGGGGCAGGGTACTGGTTTCGCCGGTCTCGCTGTGCCGCAGGCGTGCGCCGGTCACGCCGCTGGCGTCGCCCAGGACTTCATCCAGGTTCTGGTTCCAGTGCAGCTTGATATTGCCGCTGGTGGCCTTTTCGAAGAGTTTGTCCTGGAGGATTTTCTCGGCGCGCAGCTTGTCGCGGCGGTGGATAAGGTGCACTTCCCTGGCGATGTTCGACAGGTACAGGGCTTCCTCGACCGCTGTATTGCCGCCGCCGACTACCGCGACCACCTGGTTGCGATAGAAAAAGCCATCGCACGTCGCGCATGCGGAAACCCCTTTGCCGGCGAAGCTTTCTTCCGAGGGCAGCCCCAGGTACTGGGCCGATGCGCCGGTGGCAATGATCAGCGCATCACAGGTGTAGATGCCGCTGTCGCCGGTCAATTCGAACGGGCGCTGCTGCAACTTGGCGGTGTGGATATGGTCGTAGACGATCTGCGTGTCGAAACGCTCGGCGTGCCGTTGCATGCGCTCCATCAGTACCGGGCCGGTCAGGCCTTCGACATCGCCGGGCCAGTTATCGACTTCCACGGTGGTGGTGAGCTGGCCACCGGCCTGCAGGCCAGTAATGACAACAGGTTTGAGGTTGGCGCGGGCGGCATAGACGGCCGCGCTGTACCCCGCAGGGCCGGAACCCAGAATGATCAGGCGTGAATGCTTCACTTCGCTCATAAAAACACCTCATAAGCCTTTGTCACAAAAGAGAATGCATGGTCCAATTGGCGCAGACAAACCCGTACAATGCCTGGGTTTTGAACGCGGGATGGGCTAAAGATCAAAATTTTCGGCCACGCCTGTAGTTTTCTGGATGCGCCTCACAGTGGTAAAAGTAGTACCGGTTGTGCACATTCACTTTTTTACCTGCTCGTCATGGGCAGTTTTTTATAGTCATTCAACAGATGGACGCGCCGTTGGCGCAGGAAAAGAAGCGTTTTGAAGAAATCCACCGCAGCACCCAAACCAGTCGTTCCGCTCTGGCGCCAGCAACTGCACTATCGGCTCAAGGAAGGTGCATTGATCGCCATCGGCGCCCTGTGCCTGTTCCTGATGATGGCCTTGCTGACCTATGGCAAGGACGATCCGGGCTGGAGTCATAACAGCAAGATCGACGACGTGCAGAATTTCGGCGGTCCGGCCGGTTCCTACAGCGCCGACATCCTGTTCATGGTGCTGGGCTATTTCGCCTACATTTTCCCGTTGCTGCTGGCGATCAAGGCCTACCAGATCTTCCGCCAGCGCCACGAGCCGTGGCAGTGGAGCGGCTGGCTGTTCTCATGGCGCCTGATCGGCCTGGTGTTCCTGGTGTTGTCGGGGGCTGCGCTGGCCCATATCCATTTCCATACGCCCACCGGTTTGCCGGCCGGGGCGGGTGGCGCGCTGGGGGAAAGCCTCGGCGACCTGGCCAGGAACGCCCTGAACATCCAGGGCAGCACGTTGTTGTTCATCGCCCTGTTCCTGTTCGGCCTGACGGTATTCACCGACCTGTCCTGGTTCAAGGTCATGGACGTCACCGGCAAGATCACCCTCGACCTGATCGAGCTGATCCAGGGCGCCGTCAATCGCTGGTGGGCGGCGCGTACCGAGCGCAAGCAACTGGTGGCGCAATTGCGTGAAGTGGACGACCGCGTCCACGACGTGGTGGCCCCGACGACGCCGGACAAGCGCGAGCAGGCCAAGGTCAAGGAGCGCCTGATCGAGCGTGAGCAGGCCTTGAGCAAGCACATGTCCGAGCGCGAAAAACAGGTGCCGCCGGTCATCACCATGGCCCCGGCCAAGCCGCCGGAGCAGAGCAAGCGCGTGCAGAAAGAGAAACAGGCGCCGCTGTTCGTCGACAGTGCGGTGGAAGGCACCTTGCCGCCGATCTCGATCCTCGACCCGGCCGAGAAGAAACAGCTCAATTATTCCCCCGAATCCCTGGCGGCCGTCGGCCACCTACTGGAGATCAAGCTCAAGGAGTTCGGGGTCGAGGTGTCGGTGGATTCGATCCACCCGGGTCCGGTGATTACCCGCTACGAAATCCAGCCGGCCGCCGGCGTGAAGGTCAGCCGCATCGCCAACCTGGCGAAGGACCTGGCGCGTTCCCTGGCTGTGACCAGTGTGCGGGTGGTGGAGGTGATTCCCGGCAAGACCACCGTGGGCATTGAGATTCCCAACGAAGACCGGCAGATCGTGCGCTTCTCCGAAGTGCTGTCGACGCCTGAGTATGACAACCACAAGTCGCCGGTCACCCTGGCCCTGGGCCACGACATCGGCGGCAAGCCGGTCATCACCGACCTGGCGAAGATGCCCCACCTGCTGGTGGCCGGTACCACCGGTTCCGGTAAGTCGGTGGGCGTGAACGCGATGATCCTGTCGATTCTGTTCAAGTCCGGCCCGGAAGACGCCAAGCTGATCATGATCGACCCGAAAATGCTCGAACTGTCGATCTACGAAGGCATTCCGCACCTGCTGTGCCCGGTGGTCACCGACATGAAGGACGCCGCCAACGCCCTGCGTTGGAGCGTCGCCGAGATGGAGCGCCGCTACAAGCTGATGGCGAAGATGGGCGTGCGCAACCTCTCGGGCTTCAACGCCAAGGTCAAGGAGGCCGAAGAGGCCGGTACGCCATTGAGCGACCCGTTGTATCACCGCGAGAGCATCCACGACGAAGCGCCGCTGCTGCACAAGCTGCCGACCATCGTGGTGGTGGTGGACGAATTCGCCGACATGATGATGATCGTCGGCAAGAAGGTCGAAGAACTGATCGCCCGTATCGCCCAGAAGGCCCGTGCGGCCGGTATCCACTTGATCCTCGCCACACAGCGGCCGTCGGTGGACGTGATCACCGGCCTGATCAAGGCCAACATCCCGACCCGCATGGCGTTCCAGGTATCGAGCAAGATCGACTCGCGGACCATCATCGACCAGGGTGGCGCCGAGCAGTTGCTGGGGCATGGTGACATGCTCTACATGCCGCCGGGCACCAGCCTGCCGATTCGTGTGCACGGTGCGTTCGTTTCCGATGACGAAGTGCACCGCGTGGTGGAAGCCTGGAAGTTGCGTGGCGCCCCTGAATACAACGACGACATCCTCAACGGTGTCGAAGAGGCCGGCAGCGGTTTCGAGGGCAGCAGTGGCGGCGGTGACGACGACGCTGAAACCGATGCGCTCTACGACGAAGCGGTGCAGTTCGTCCTGGAGAGCCGCCGGGCCTCGATTTCCGCCGTCCAGCGCAAGCTGAAGATTGGCTACAACCGCGCCGCCCGCATGATCGAAGCCATGGAAATGGCCGGGGTGGTGACGGCCATGAACACCAACGGCTCGCGCGAAGTACTGGCGCCGGGCCCGATGCGCGACTAATGACCCGGGCGGCCTGTCGAAGCGCCGCTCGAACCCCCACGACTTCATGAGGACTCCCATGCGCCTGATTCGCATGTTGCTGTTGCCCGTACTGGCCTTGTCTACCTTGTCGGCCCACGCCGGCGAAAAGGACGTCGCTCGCCTGACCCAATTGCTGGGGGGCTCCCAGACCCTGACCGCACGTTTTTCCCAGTTGACCCTCGATGGCAGTGGCACCCAATTGCAGGAAACCGCTGGCGACATGGCCCTGCAGCGCCCGGGCCTGTTCTACTGGCACACGGATGCACCAGCCGAACAACTGATGGTGTCCGACGGCAAGAAAGTCTCCCTGTGGGACCCGGACCTGGAACAGGTGACCATCAAGACCCTCGACCAGCGCCTGACCCAGACACCGGCGTTGCTGCTCTCCGGTGACATCTCCGAGATCAGCCAGAGCTTCGAGATCACCTCCAAGGAGGCCGGTGGCGTGATCGACTTCACCCTCAAGCCCAAGACCAAGGACAGCCTGTTCGACAGCCTGCGCCTGTCGTTCCGCAACGGCCTGGTCAACGACATGCAGTTGATCGACAGTGTCGGCCAGCGCACCAATATCCTGTTCACCGGTGTCAAGGCCAACGAGCCGATCGCCGCGTCCAAGTTCAAGTTCGACATCCCCAAGGGTGCCGATGTGATCCAGGAATAAGGGGGCATCTCAGAACCTAATGTGGGAGCGAGCTTGCTCGCGATATCGGTGGGTCAGTCACATCTATTTCGACTGATCCGACGCCATCGCGAGCAAGCTCGCTCCCACAGGGTGCTGTAGTGTTCAATAGAGTCGGCAACAGGACCCAGCGGAGGTTTTGTAGTAATCATGGACCTGTTTCGAAGCGCCCCGATTGCCCAGCCCCTGGCCGCTCGCCTGCGCGCGACCAACCTGGATGAGTACGTCGGCCAGGAGCATGTGCTCGCCCGCGGCAAGCCTCTGCGCGAGGCCCTGGAGCAGGGCGCCCTGCACTCGATGATCTTCTGGGGGCCGCCGGGCGTGGGCAAGACCACCCTGGCGCGGCTGCTGGCGGAAGTCTCGGACGCTCACTTCGAAACGGTGTCGGCAGTGCTGGCCGGGGTCAAGGAAATCCGCCAGGCGGTGGAAGTGGCCAAGCAGCAGGCTGGGCAGTACGGCAAGCGCACGATCCTGTTCGTCGACGAAGTGCACCGCTTCAACAAGTCCCAGCAGGATGCATTCCTGCCCTACGTCGAAGATGGCACGCTGATCTTCATCGGTGCCACCACCGAAAACCCTTCGTTCGAACTCAACAACGCCTTGCTCTCGCGGGCGCGGGTCTATGTGCTCAAGAGCCTCGACGAGACGGCGATGCGCAAGCTGGTGCATCGGGCGCTGACCGAGGAGCGCGGCCTGGGCAAGCGGCACTTGAGCCTCAGCGATGAAGGCTTCCAGATCCTGTTTTCAGCCGCCGATGGCGATGGCCGGCGCTTGCTCAACCTGCTGGAAAATGCCTCGGACCTGGCCGAAGACGACAGCGAGATTGGCGTCGAGCTGCTGCAAAGCCTGCTGGGCGATACCCGGCGCCGCTTCGACAAGGGCGGCGAGGCGTTCTACGACCAGATTTCGGCGCTGCACAAATCCATTCGCGGTTCCAACCCGGACGCGGCCTTGTACTGGTTTGCGCGCATGATCGACGGTGGTTGCGATCCGCTGTACCTGGCGCGGCGCGTCGTGCGCATGGCCAGCGAAGACATCGGCAATGCCGACCCCCGGGCCCTGAGCCTGTGCCTGGCGGCGTGGGACGTGCAGGAGCGCCTCGGCAGCCCGGAAGGTGAACTCGCCGTGGCCCAGGCCATCACGTACCTGGCCTGCGCACCGAAGAGCAACGCGGTGTACATGGGCTTCAAGGCGGCGATGCGCAGCGCCACCGAGCACGGCTCCCTCGAAGTACCGCTGCACCTGCGCAACGCGCCGACCAAGCTCATGAAGCAGTTGGGCTATGGCGATGAATACCGTTACGCCCACGACGAGCCGGACGCCTATGCCGCCGGCGAAGATTATTTCCCCGATGAACTCGAACCCCAGCGCTTCTACCAGCCGGTGCCCCGGGGTCTTGAACTGAAGATCGGCGAGAAGCTCAACCACCTGGCACAACTGGATCGCCTGAGTCCACGGCAGCGGAGAAAACCTTGATCCCCCTGATACTTGCTGTTTCCGCTGGCGGCGTCGCCGGCACGTTGTTGCGTTTCGCCACGGGCAACTGGATCAACGCAAATTGGCCCCGGCACTTCTATACCGCGACGCTGGCCGTTAATATCGTGGGCTGTCTGCTGATCGGCGTTCTATACGGTCTGTTTTTGATTCGCCCGGAAGTGCCCATCGAGGTGCGGGCCGGGCTGATGGTTGGCTTTCTCGGCGGCCTGACGACTTTTTCATCCTTTTCACTGGATACGGTGCGCCTGCTGGAAAGCGGGCAGGTGCCGCTGGCCCTGGGCTATGCGGCCATCAGCGTATTCGGCGGGCTGCTCGCCACCTGGGCTGGCCTGTCCTTGACCAAACTTTGATAACGAGAGACCGACATGCTCGATTCCAAACTGTTACGTAGCAACCTCCAGGACGTAGCGGACCGCCTGGCTTCCCGTGGCTTTGCCCTGGATGTCGCGCGCATCGAAGCGCTGGAAGAACAGCGCAAGACCGTCCAGACCCGCACCGAAGCCCTGCAGGCTGAACGTAACGCGCGCTCCAAGTCCATCGGCCAGGCCAAGCAGCGTGGCGAAGACATCGCGCCGCTGATGGCCGATGTCGAGCGCATGGCGGGTGAATTGAGCGCGGGCAAGGTCGAGCTGGACGCGATCCAGACCGAGTTGGATTCGATCCTGCTGGGCATCCCGAACCTGCCTCACGAGTCGGTGCCGGTTGGTGAAGACGAAGACGGCAACGTCGAAGTGCGCCGTTGGGGCACGCCGACAACCTTCGATTTCCCAGTGCAGGACCACGTGGCCCTGGGCGAGAAATTCGGCTGGCTGGACTTCGAAACCGCCGCCAAGCTGTCGGGCGCCCGTTTCGCCCTGTTGCGCGGGCCGATCGCGCGCCTGCATCGGGCCCTGGCGCAGTTCATGATCAACCTGCACGTCACCGAACACGGCTACGAGGAAGCCTACACCCCGTACCTGGTCCAGGCCCCGGCGCTGCAGGGCACCGGTCAGTTGCCGAAGTTCGAGGAAGACCTGTTCAAGATCAGCCGCGACGGCGAGGCCGACCTGTACCTGATCCCGACCGCCGAAGTGTCGCTGACCAACATCGTGGCCGGCGAGATCGTCGACGCCAAGCAACTGCCGATCAAGTTCGTCGCCCACACGCCGTGCTTCCGCAGTGAAGCCGGGGCGTCGGGCCGTGATACCCGCGGCATGATCCGCCAGCACCAGTTCGACAAGGTCGAGATGGTCCAGATTGTCGAGCCGTCGAAATCCATGGAAGCGCTGGAAAGCCTGACCGCCAACGCCGAGAAGGTCCTGCAACTGCTGGAACTGCCGTATCGCACCCTGGCGCTGTGCACCGGCGACATGGGCTTCAGTGCGGTCAAGACCTACGACCTGGAAGTCTGGATTCCGAGCCAGGACAAGTACCGCGAGATCTCGTCGTGCTCCAACTGCGGCGACTTCCAGGCCCGCCGCATGCAGGCGCGTTTCCGCAACCCGGAAACCGGCAAGCCGGAACTGGTCCACACCCTCAATGGCTCCGGCCTGGCGGTGGGGCGTACCCTGGTGGCGGTGCTGGAGAATTACCAGCAGGCCGACGGTTCGATCCGTGTGCCCGAGGTGTTGAAACCCTACATGGGCGGCATCGAGGTCATCGGCTAAATGGACTATTTGCCACTGTTCCACAACCTGCGCGGCAGCCGCGTGCTGGTGGTCGGCGGCGGGGAGATTGCCTTGCGCAAATCCCGACTGCTGGCCGATGCCGGCGCGTTGCTGCGGGTGGTCGCACCCGACATCGAACCGCAGTTGCGGGAACTGGTCAGTGGCAGCGGCGGCGAGTGTATCCAACGCGGTTACCTTGAGTCGGATCTGGACGGTTGCGGGCTGATCATTGCCGCCACCGACGACGAACCGCTCAATGCCCAGGTCTCGGCCGACGCCCATAAGCGTTGCGTGCCGGTCAACGTGGTGGACGCGCCGGCCCTGTGCAGCGTGATCTTCCCGGCGATCGTCGACCGCTCGCCCTTGGTGATCGCGGTGTCCAGTGGCGGCGACGCGCCGGTGCTGGCGCGGCTGATCCGGGCCAAGCTGGAAACCTGGATTCCCTCGACCTATGGGCAGTTGGCCGGGCTGGCGGCGCGTTTTCGCAATCAGGTCAAGCAACTGTTTCCCGATGTCCAGCAGCGCCGGGCGTTCTGGGAAGAGGTGTTCCAAGGTCCTATCGCCGACCGCCAACTGGCCGGGCAGGGCGGCGAAGCCGAGCGCTTGCTGCGGGAAAAGATCGACGGCCAGGCGCCGAGCGCGCCGGGCGAAGTCTATCTGGTGGGGGCCGGGCCGGGTGATCCGGACCTGTTGACCTTCCGCGCCTTGCGTTTGATGCAGCAGGCGGACGTGGTGCTGTACGACCGCCTGGTGGCGCCGGCGATCCTCGAACTGTGCCGGCGTGATGCCGAGCGCATCTACGTCGGCAAGCGCCGCGCCGAACACGCCGTGCCCCAGGACCAGATCAACCAGCAATTGGTGGACTTGGCCCGCCAGGGCAAGCGCGTGGTGCGGTTGAAGGGCGGCGATCCGTTCATCTTCGGTCGCGGCGGTGAAGAGATCGAAGAGCTGGCGGCCCATGGCATCCCGTTCCAGGTCGTCCCGGGCATCACCGCCGCCAGTGGTTGCGCGGCCTACGCCGGGATCCCGCTGACCCATCGCGACTACGCCCAATCGGTGCGTTTCATCACCGGCCATCTCAAGGACGGCACCAGCGACTTGCCGTGGGCCGACTTGGTGTCGCCGGCGCAGACGCTGGTGTTCTACATGGGCTTGGTCGGCCTGCCGATGATCTGCGACGAGCTGATCAGGCACGGTCGCGGGGCGGATACGCCAGCGGCGTTGATCCAGCAGGGCACCACGTCGAACCAACGGGTCTTTACCGGCACTTTGGCGGACTTGCCACGGCTGGTGGCTGACCATGAAGTGCATGCGCCGACGCTGGTGATCGTTGGGGAAGTGGTGCAGTTGCGCGAGAAACTGGCCTGGTTTGAAGGGGCTCAGGGGCAGGTCTAGGAAGACCCGCACCGTTGATCGTTCCCACGCTCCGCCTTGGAGTGACGCAGAGCGTCACCGGATGCATTCCCACGCGGAGCGTGGGAACGATCTCAATGGCGCTGCCAAATCCCTTTCCCACTCAACCTTTCCCGATCATGGGCGACCGTAAAGTCCTGCTTCGGCCCCTTGGGCACGATCCCGTTAGGGTTGATGGTCTTGTGGCTGCCGTAGTAATGGCCCTGGATATGGGTGAAGTCCACGGTTTCGGCAACGCCCGGCCACTGATACAACTCCCGCAACCAGTTCGACAGGTTCGGATAATCGGCGATGCGCCGCAGGTTGCATTTGAAGTGACCGAAATACACCGCGTCGAAACGGATGATCGTGGTGAACAGGCGGATATCCGCCTCGGTCAGGTATTCACCAGCCAAGTAGCGCTTGGTCGCAAGCAAGGCCTCCAGCCGGTCCAGTTCGGCGAATAAACCGTCGAACGCTTCTTCGTAGGCCGCTTGGGTGGTGGCGAACCCGGCGCGATACACGCCGTTGTTGACCGCCGGGTAGATTCGCTCGTTCAAGGCATCGATATCGCGGCGCAGGTGCTCGGGGTACAGGTCCAGGTCGTTGCCCGTCAAACCATCGAAGGCACTGTTGAACATGCGGATGATTTCCGCCGATTCGTTGTTGACGATGCGTCGCTGGCGTTTGTCCCACAGCACCGGCACGGTGACACGGCCGGTGTAGTGCGGCGTGTCGGCGGTGTAGCGCTGATGCAGGAATTGCAGAGGGTCGAGTTTATCGCCTGTGGAGCCGTGGGCCTTGTCGAAGGTCCAGCCGTTTTCCAGCATCAGGTAGCTGACCACCGAGACGTCGATCAGGTCTTCCAGGCCTTTGAGCGTGCGGAAAATCAGTGTGCGATGGGCCCAGGGGCAGGCCAGGGAGACATACAAATGGTAGCGCCCGGCCTCGGCGGCAAAGCCACTCTCGCCCGAGGGCCCGGCGCTGCCGTCGGCGGTCACCCAATGACGGCGCTGCGCCTGTTCGCGCTGGAAGGTGCCATCCTTGCTTTCATACCACTGGTCCTGCCAGCGGCCCTCGACCAACAAACCCATCTGGATATCCTCGCTCAATAATCATTGGAGACGAGTCTATTCCCATAGGTTCGAACTAAAAGCGCAAAGGTTGGGCGTTAATGATCGGTTAAATCGAACGATCCCGCGCGTCCCAGTACTGCCGGGCTTTATCGAACGCTTCTTCGCGAGCCAGGCCCAGGCCGCGCAAGGCCAGTGCCATGGTGGCGATCAGCGCCAATTGCGGGTAGCTGTCCTCGACGTCACCGCGCCAGATCGCCTTCAAATGCTCGGGGTCGAGGCTCTCCGGTTTGACATGGCGCTGCTCGGCCAGGCGCGGCCATTCTTCGTCCCAACTGGCGCCGCCGGTGGTGCCGTACAGGTGGCTGTCGGCGTCCGGGTTGATCTCGATTTCGCCGCCGTCGCCCTTGATCACGATGGCGGTATCACCGAGCAAGCCGCTGGCATCGCGATGCACGGCCTGGTAGCCCGGATGGAAGATGCTTTGCAAGCCGCAACGGGCGCCCAGTGGATTGAGAATCCGGGCCAGGGAATGGATCGGCGAGCGCAGGCCCAGGGTGTTGCGCAAGTCGATCATCCGCTGCATTTGCGGCGCCCAGTCCACCAGCGGCATGAAGGCCAGGCCGCCGTTGTCCAGCGCGCTGCCGACCTGTTGCCAGTCCCGGCACAGCGGGATCTGCAGCAAGCCCAGCAATTGTTCGGTGTAGAGGCGACCGGCCGTGTGAGCGCCGCCGCCGTGCATGAAAATTCGCACGCCGTTCTGGCCCAGGCACTTGGCCGCCAGCAGGTACCACGGCAAATGGCGCTTCTTGCCGGCGTAGGTCGGCCAGTCGAGATCCACCGTCAACGCCGGGACCACCAGGCGTTCACGCAGGGCTTCGGTGAAGCCGGCCATTTCCTCGGCGCTTTCTTCCTTGTGCCGCAGCAGCATCAGGAAGGCGCCCAGCTGGGTGTCCTCGACCTGTTCATCGAGCACCATGCCCATGGCTTCGCGGGCTTCTTCGCGGGTCAGGTTGCGGGCGCCGCGCTTGCCTTTGCCAAGGATGCGCACGAACTGGGCGAACGGGTGTTCGGCCGGGGTCTCAAGGGTCAGTGCTGGAAAATCGGTCATAAGCAATTCGTCGGTTTGGGCAGGCCCGCCAGCTTGGCGGCGAGTTTGGCGGGAGTGCCTTTGAACAATCGGTTCAGGTGCAGGCTGTTGCCTTTGTCCGCCCCCAGTTTCAGTGCCGTGTACTTGATCAGCGGCCGGGTTGCGGGGGAGAGCTGGAATTCGTCGTAGAAACCCCGTAGCAGTTCAAGGATTTCCCAGTGTTCGGGACTTAACTCGATGTCCTCGGCGCTGGCCAGGGCCGTGGCGACTTCGGCCGACCAGTCGTCCAGGTCAGCCAGGTAGCCGTCCTTGTCCAGCGCGATGGCGCGGTCGCCCACGTTCAGCGTGTTCATAGCCAGGTGTTGACCTTGTCGTGCTCGATCGATAGCTCGACGAAACCTGAGTAGTTGATGGCTTCGGCCCAGTCTGGTGTGTCCAGGGCGCGGGCCTGGAGGTCTTCGGCGAGCACGAACAGCTTCACGCCGGCGGCCTGCAGCACTGCAAACGGTGGGCTGGCCGGTTGCAACGCGTACGTCGCGTCGCCGCACAGCAGCAGCGCATCCTGATTGCCCAGCACCCGCAGGCAACTGGCGAGGCGGTTATCGCCGAAGGGCGAATGAGACAACACATGCAAAGTCGACATCAGAGGGTGATCACCTGGTCGTAACGGTCGATGAGCGCGGCGATGTCCGGCGCGCTCAGTACTTTCACCTCGCCCAGGGCCAGGGCAGCGCTGGCAACGCCACGTTCGGCGGCACTGTCAGCGCAGAGGAACAGGTCTTCGACGCCGAACATCGGCAACGCCTGCAGGTTGGCGCTCAGGTCCTTTTGCTGGAGCGCCTTGGCGTTTTGGCCGGCGGTGAGCTGGAACACGCCGTCATCGAGAAACAGCAAGCCGATGGGCAGGTCGAACGCACCGCCGGCCAGGACGATGTCCAGGGCTTCACGGGCGCCGGGGCCGGACCAAGGGGCCTGGCGGCTGATCAGCAATAAAGACTTGGCCATTCACGCGCCTCCAAAACAGATCAAGCGGTCGGCGTCCTGGATCGCATCGTGCAACTGGCCCAGCCCGGACAAGGCCCAGGGCGCTTCGACGCTGGCCGCCGCACGCTGGTAGCGCAGGGCTTCTTCCTCGTTCAACACGCCACGACGCAACGCCGCCGCGATGCAGACCACGCCGTCGAGCCGGTTGTCGCTGACGAATGCGCGCCACTGCTGGGGCAGGTCCTGTTCGTCCTGGGGCGTGACGACACTGGCGCAGGCGTTATAGACGCCGTCCTGATAGAAAAACAGCCGCACGATCTCATGCCCACCTGCCAGCGCCGCCTGGGCAAACAGCAAGGCACGGCGCGAGGAGGGCGCATGGGCGGCGGAAAACAGCGCGATGGCGAACTTCATGACAGACCCGATCAGCAAAACTGCGGCCATGATAAAGCTTTATGGGCGGTGGGGCGATTGCCAGGAGATTCAACACAAGGGCATGCTTTGAATACTTTGTGGCGAGGGGATTTATCTTGTGGCGAGGGGATTTATCCCCGTTGGGTCGCGTAGCGGCCCCTCTTTCAGCCGCCGTGGCCTGTCTGATACACCGCGTTGACGGGTCAAGGGGCTGCTTTGCAGCCCAACGGGGATAAATCCCCTCGCCACAGGTGGTCTGCCATGTCCCCGGTCCAAACAGTGCTATTCAATCCATACGAGCTACTGCTTGAGTCCATGCAACTGGCAATACTCCGCCCACTCCATCCCCGCCATCTCCGCCACTTCCCTGTGCACTTCCAGGCGCTGGGCCTGGTACTCCTCGGGCGAGGCGGCGGTCAGTTGCAAAGTCAGTTCCCAGGCAAACAGGCCCAGGCGCTCGGCCTCGGCTTCGAACGCTTCGTGCAAGCGCTCGGCGCGGTACTGCGCAGCGGTCTCGCCCTTGACCTGGGCCAGCAGCGGGTTGAGATGGTCCATTTCGTGGCGCAGTTCGGGGCGCTCATCGAGAAACTTTGCCAAGGCCCGTTCGTGTTGCTGTTCGGTTGCCGCCATGGTCACTCCTTGGGGGATGCAGACTGCTTCTTGCTGGCCTTGGCCGCAGCCGCCAGGCATTCGAGGGCGAATTGTTCGGTGTAGGTCATCTGGATCGGCGTGGTTTCGCCCTTGACGGTGCGTTCGCCGTCGAGGATGTAGCGAATCCGCTTGTCGGTGACGCCGATTCGCTTGGCGATCCACGAAGGTGTCTGGCCGATCTGGCTGATCAGTTTGTCGGCATATTCCGGGGTGGGCTTGTAGAACTCGGCGTTGGGGGTCATGGGGGTTCCGCGTGGCTGGTGGCGATGGCGCGACAGATTGCGTGAATCGGTGCTCGCTGTCGCGGGTAAATTTCAGTAAAGCAGCACGATGGCTCGGGCCGCAGTGCTACAGTCCGTTTTTTTTCGATGAGTGAACGCAATGCGAATGTTGACGGTGGCCCTGGCCGCCACTTTGCTGGTCGGCTGCGCGGGTTCGGCGATGAACGAGGCTCGGACCCAGGCCCCTTACAAGACCCTGACCTCGGACAAGCCGGAACAGGTCGTGGCCCAGTGCGTGCAGTTTTCCTGGCAGGACGAAGCGGTATTCGGTGTCGATGCCGGCGCCTACCTGCAACCGGGCAAGAAAGGTGGCTCTACGGTCTACACCCGCTCCGCCGAATCGTTTGTCGATTTGCACGCCGGCGCGACGGGCACCGAGTTGAGTTATTACGCCAAGCATGACGACTTCGTGGCCAAGCGCCGGTTGGCGGCGTTGGCGACTTGCTTGTAAGCAGCTCGCACTAATGCCCCGGATCCTATGTGGGGGCGGGCTTGCTCGCGAAAGCGTCGGGTCAATCGACATCGATGTTGAATGTTAAGCCGTCTTCGCGAGCAAGCCCGCTCCCACAGGGGGTTGTGCTTCAGGTGTCCAGGCGCTTCTGGAAGAAGAAGCGCTGGTGGCCCGGCGGGTAGTCGTCGATCAGGCCGCACTCGGTGAAACCGTGTCTGCGGTAGAACGCCGGGGCCTGGAAGTCGAAGGTGTCCAGCCAGATGCCCACGCAGTTTTTCTCTCGGGCCAGTGCTTCGGCCATCTGCATCAGGGTCGAGCCGGTGCCCTGGCCCCGGGCCTGTTCCGGCACCACCAGCAGCTCGATATACAGCCAGCGAAAAAACACTCGGCCGTAGAGCCCGCCGACAATTTCGCCTTTCTCGTCCCGCACCAGCCAAGCCACCAGTTCAGGTGCACTTCCACCGGTCTTGGCGGTGTTGAAGGCGCGTAGCGGGGCGAGGATGGCTTGGCGTTCTTCGTCGGTGGGCGTGTCTGTGCGTTCGATTCGTAGCGTCATCGGCGATGTCCCTATTCAGTCAAGATCAAGCCCAGGAGCCTATCCCAAAGGCTGCCATGACGTCACCCGGTCGGCGGGGAAGGCGCATTACGCAAACCAAGCCATACTGCCTAATGCTTTTGAAGCGATCCCTATCCCCAAAAAACAAGAAGAGACCGACTCATGAAGTTCGAATCCTTGGCCCGGACCCTCATCGCGACGTCACTGACCCTCGGTTGTTTATCGGCGTACGCCGCTTCCCAGGCGCCGGTGGCGGCCGAGAACGGCATGGTGGTCACCGCCCAGCACCTGGCGACCCATGTGGGTGTCGATGTGCTCAAGAACGGCGGCAATGCCGTGGATGCGGCGGTGGCGGTGGGCTATGCCCTGGCGGTGGTGTACCCGGCGGCGGGCAACCTGGGCGGGGGTGGTTTCATGACCCTGCAATTGGCCGACGGTCGCAAGACGTTCCTGGATTTCCGCGAAAAGGCCCCCCTGGCCGCCACCGCCAACATGTACCTGGACAAGGACGGCAACGTCGTGCCCGAACTCAGCACCCGCGGCCACCTGGCGGTAGGCGTGCCCGGCACCGTCTCCGGCATGGAGCTGGCGTTGAGCAAGTACGGCAGCAAACCGCGGGCGGAATTGATCGCCCCGGCCATCAAGTTCGCCGAGGAAGGCTTCGCCCTGGAGCAGGGTGATGTCGATCTGCTGGAAACCGCCACCGATGTGTTCAAGAAGGACATGCGCGACTCCGGTGCGATCTTCCTGCACAACGGCGAGCCCATGCAGGTCGGCCAGAAGCTGGTGCAAAAGGATCTCGCCAAGACCCTGCGGGAAATCTCTGCCAAGGGCGCCGACGGTTTCTACAAGGGCTGGGTCGCCGATGCCCTGGTCACCTCCAGCCAGGCCAACAAAGGCATCATTACCCAGGCCGACCTGGACAAGTACAAGACCCGCGAGCTCGCCCCGGTGGAGTGCGACTACCGTGGCTACCACATCATCTCGGCGCCGCCGCCCAGTTCCGGCGGGGTGGTGCTGTGCCAGATCATGAACATTCTCGACGGCTATCCGATGAAGGAGCTGGGGTTCCATTCGGCCCAGGGCATGCACTATCAGATCGAAGCCATGCGCCACGCCTACGTGGACCGCAACAGCTACCTGGGTGACCCGGATTTCGTGAAGAACCCCATCGACCATCTGCTGGACAAGAACTACGCCGCCAAGCTGCGGGCCGCGATCGAGCCGCAAAAAGCCGGCGACTCGCAGAAAATCAAGCCCGGCGTGGCGCCCCATGAGGGCAGCAACACCACCCATTACTCCATCGTCGACAAGTGGGGCAACGCCGTTTCGGTTACCTACACCTTGAACGACTGGTTCGGCGCGGGCGTCATGGCGAGCAAGACCGGGGTGATCCTCAACGATGAAATGGACGATTTCACCGCCAAGGTCGGCGTGCCCAACATGTATGGCCTGGTGCAGGGCGAGGCCAACGCCATCGCGCCGGGCAAGGCACCGCTGTCATCCATGAGCCCGACCATCGTCACCAAGGACGGCAAGACGGTCATGGTGGTGGGCACCCCGGGCGGCAGCCGGATCATCACCGCAACGTTACTGACCATCCTCAACGTGATCGACTACGGCATGAACCTCCAGGAGGCGGTCGATGCGCCGCGTTTCCATCAGCAATGGATGCCGGAGGAAACCAACCTGGAGACGTTCGCGGCCAGCCCCGATACCCAGAAACTGCTGGAGAGCTGGGGGCACAAGTTTGCCGGCCCGCAGGACCCCAACCACATCGCCGCGATCCTGGTCGGCGCGCCGTCATTGGGTGGCAAGCCAGTGGGCAAGAACCGCTTCTATGGCGCCAACGACCCCCGTCGCAACACCGGGTTGTCGCTGGGTTATTGATGAGTTGCACGGCTGCGACACGGTTTGAAGAGGGAAGGTCATGAACAGCGCATTGCTGATTATCGATGTCCAGAACGCACTGTGCAGCGGCGAAGAGGAATGCTTCGACAGCCAGCGCATCATCCGGACCATCAGCGACCTCGGTGCCAGGGCCAGGGCTGCCGGCCGGACGGTGATCCTGATCCAGCATGAAGAGTTGGAAGGGGCGCTGACCCATGGCGCCGCCGGCTGGCAACTGGCCGTCGGCCTGTCGACCGCGGCGGATGACCTGCGGGTGCGCAAGACCACCGCCGATGCTTTCTACCAGACCGACCTGCAACCGTTGTTGCAGGCCCGAGGCATCGACCGCCTGGTGATCTGCGGGCTGCAAACCGACTATTGCATCAATGCCACCGTGCGCCAGGCCCATGCCCTGGGGTACGACGTGATCCTGGCGGCCGATGCCCATTCCACCGTGGACAACGGCAGCATGGCGGCCGAGCAGATCATCGCCAACCACAACAACCGGCTGGGGCGACTGAGCAGTGCGGTATCGCGGATTGATGTAACGCCGGCTGCTGAAATCCGCTTGTAGCCGATACTCACTGTTTGGGCTGGAGCAGCAGACCTATGGCTCAGCCTCGAGGATGGTTTTTCACGGCGCGCCAAGCACCATCGTCCAGTACACCCGCGCATCGCTGCGCGAGTCGCTGGCCGACGCTGCGCCCATCTGGGTGAACATCGGGTTCATCAGGTTGGCGCAGTGTCCGGGGCTGGCGAGCCAATCGTGCAGGGCCTGGCTCGGTGAGCGTTGGCCGGCGGCGATGTTCTCACCCAATTTACGTCCGCGAAAGCCGGCGCTCCTGGCGCGATCGGAGGTGGAGCGACCGTCCGGGTCGCGATGGGCGAAATAGTTGTCCTGGGCCATCGACCGGCTGTGGCCTTGGGCGGCCGTTCCCAACGCGGCGTTCCAGCTCAGCGGTCGAGCCGCCGCGAAGCGCTGGCGCCCGCACATCCTTGGCTTGGCCCTGGCGGCGTTGACCTGGGCCAGCAGTGTCTTGTCCGCCGAACCCACATCGCTCATCCGCGTGCCACCCATGGGCTGCGCCAACACCAGGCGCCACTCGTCACCGACCCGATTGACGCCGATATCGGCGTACTGGTTATCCAGTAGCGCCGCGCAATGCTCGTCCGCCAACATCTCGAAGGCCTCTTCGGCATCCCGTGCATCGGTCAGGCGGATGCTGCGCACGACCCGGGCTTGATAGCCGGCGTCCTGCAAGGTTTCCCGCAGGCCACCGCGAAAGCCGATCGGCAAGCCCAGGTTCGAACGCAGCACCAGCGGCTGCGTGGCGCGCACCGTGCGCCATTCACAACGGCGGGTCTGGCTGCGGAAGTCGTTGATGGCGTCCACCAGTTGCCTTTCGCCGCGCGCATGGGCGGGGCTGGTGAATAAGGGAAACAAGGCAAGCAGGCACAGCGAAACGAAACGGCAAGAGCGAACAAGGTGGCGCATGGGGCGAACGGCTCAAGAGAGGGAGTTGCTTTAGCGCCAAGCTTGGCGCCGATCAGCTGGAAAACCCGTGGTCGCAGGTTGGCGAGGTTTTCACGGCTGGGGTAGGACTGTGGGTTTGGAAACTAGTTTCAGGGGATGGGGACTTATCTGTGTGCTCGCCCAATACCCTGTAGGAGCTGCCGAAGCTGCGATCTTTTGATCTTGACCTGTTGAGCGTTCGCTCGTGTCTCAATTGTCTGGGAAAAGATCGCAGCCTCGCTTCGCTCGACAGCTCCTATGGTCAAGCGGGGAAAAATCCCATCGCCACAGTGGATTCAGTCAGTTCAATTCGCCGTTCCAGCCACAGGCACCTTGACCCGTTCAACCTTGCGATAGGTCAGCAGCACGATGCCGGTTACCACAATCGCGCCGCCCATCACTTGGCCCGGGTTGAGCATCTGGTCCAGCACCAGCCAGCCGATCAGCAGTGTCGCCAGCGGTTCGATGTTCATCACCGGAGCGTTGCGTGGCATGTCCAGGCGGGGCACGGAAATGAACAGCACGATGAACCCGGTGCCATAGAGCACCACCAGGGTCGCCAGGGCCAACCAGCCGGTGCTGCTGGCCGGCAGGTCGAAACCGCCGGGCAGGGCACCGGTCAGGCCGGCGAGGTTGACGCTGCTGAACACGATGAAAATCGTCAACAGGCTACGTACCGAACCGCGCACCTGGGACAACTTGTGGTCGGTGATCCACAGCGCGCAAGCGAACACGCAGGCGGCGCAGAAGGCCAGGCCCACCCCGAGCAACCATTGCGGGCCGACGTCCTGTGAGGAGGATAAGCGTGCCGGCACTTCCAGCACGAACACCAGCCCCACCAGGATCATGCCCATCAATGCGGCGGTGCGCGCCGTCGGGCGGGGGCCGCCCAATGCCCAGGTCAGCAAGGCCAGCAGGATCGGAAACACGTTGCCCACCAACAGGGCCAACGCCACCGGCACGCGCGCCACGGCGGAGTACAGGCACAGGCTCTGGGCGGCGATCAACAACCCCAGGGTCAACTGCCAACGCCACGCCCCGGGCGGCAGGCGCAGACGCTGGCGTTGCCAGAGCACCATCGTCGCCAGTACCAGCAGCGTCCCGCCCGAGCGCAGCAGGATCGCCAGCAGCACCCCGGCACCGTCGTCGAAGGCGGCCCGGGCGGCGACATGGTTGCCGGCGAAGGCACAGCCCATGCACAGCAGGACGAGCACCGCGAGATGGCGGGGTAGTGGCGTGGGGGTATCAGGTGTGACAGTGGAGCGGGTCATGGCAGGTGTCTCGAAGGCGGCCGCCAAGGCAAAAGGCCTCGGACCGGCTATTTTTAGTTATTAGTTGTCGTACAACTAAAAACTTTGTACCCCATAGGGTGGTAACAGACAAGCTCCCTCGTCACCTCGTATGTCTCGCACATTGTCCGGCGCTTTGCTGTACAACAATCTTGCCGCTGTGTCGTTTACAGCCTTGCCCTTTTTACGGAACAACTCATGCGCCTGGCTGATTTCATTCTCGACAATATCGAGCCGATTCTTCAGGCGTGGGAAGACTTCGCCAAAACCATCACCCCCGCGTCCATTGGCATGGATTCCATTGCCTTGCGCGACCATGCCGAACAGATGCTGCGCACCATCGCCGCCGACCTGCGCACTTCGCAAACGCGCAAGGAGGCGATTGCCAAGTCCCACGGGGAGGCGCTGGCGACGGATACCGAAACCGCCGCCGAAACCCATGCGGTCATCCGCCAGTCCTCGGGTTTTACCGTGGAGCAAATGGTCTCCGAATACCGGGCCCTGCGCACCAGCGTGCTCATGCTCTGGATGCCGCATACGCAGCTGGATCACAAGCAGGTCATGGACGATCTGATTCGCTTCAACGAGGCCGTGGACCAGGCCTTGGCCGAGTCTGTCGTCAGCTACTCCGGGGCGGTGGATGCGTCGCGCAACATCTTTCTCGGGATTCTCGGACACGACCTGCGCAGCCCCTTGGGTGCGATCCTGCTGAGTTCCGAAGTGCTGCTCCGGGCGGGGGACCTGCCCGCCAAAGCCACCAAGATCACTTCGCGCATCTACACCAGCGTAAAGCGCGCCAACAAAATCGTTGGCGATCTGCTGGATTTCACCCGAACCCAACTCGGCTCGGGTATTCCGGTGCGACGCTTCAACGGTGACCTGGTACTGGCCTGCGAAGGCATGGTGGAGGAGGCGCGGGCCTATCATCCGGAAAGCAAAATCATCTTTGAAACGACCGGTGCCCTGGAGGGGCTGTTCGATCAGGCTCGCATGGAGCAGGTCTTCGCCAACCTGATTGGCAATGCCGTCCAGCATGGCACCGAAGGCACGCCGATTACCGTTTCGGTGAGCGCTGAAAAGGATATGGCAGTGATCGCGATCAACAACCAGGGCAAGCCTATCGAGAAAGATGCCATTGCCAGAATCTTCAACCCGATGGTTCGAAACCTGCGTGAAACGCAGTACGGTTCCACGGCCGGGCTCGGACTGGGCTTGCACATCGCTTCAGCGATCGTATCGGCCCATAAGGGCACCATCGACGTGCATTCTAAGGCGCGAGTCGGCACCACCTTTACTGTGCGTATACCGCTGCATCCGGACTGATCGATTGTGCGGATGGGCCTTTTCGTATTCTTGTACGATGTCTTATCACAGGGTAAAACTGTCGTCCCGTCCAATAATAATTAACGGAGACGCACGATGGATGTTTCGCAATCTGCAACCGCCGCCGATCAGGGCCGCCGGGTGTTCCTGAAAAAATCCCTGGTGGTCTCGGCCGCCGCCGCCACCCTTGGCAACTTGCCCGGGCTTGCCCAGGCCGAGCCCTTGAGCCAGCGTTACCCAGACCCGCTGATCAATATCCTTGACCCCAGCTTCATGGACTTGCGCATCTTCAACGCCAGCGTGGAGAAGCTCGCCACCGGCCTGCGTTGGGCAGAGGGGCCAGTGTGGGTCGGTGACGGGCGTTATCTGCTGGTCAGTGACATTCCCAACAACCGCATCGTGCGCTGGGATGAAATCACCGGCGGGCTGTCGGTGTACCGAGAAAATGCCAATTTCTCCAACGGCATGTGCCGCGATCGGCAGGGGCGGCTGCTGGTGTGCGAAGGCTCCACCACCTCCAGCGAAGGCCGGCGCATCACCCGCACCGAGCACAACGGCACCCTCACCGTGCTGGCGGACAGTTTCGAGGGCAAGCCTTTCAACTCGCCCAACGACATCGTCTGTAAAAGGGACGGTTCGGTCTGGTTCACCGACCCGCCGTTCCAGACCGGCAACAACTACGAGGGGCATAAAGTCACGCCCGTCCAGCCCCATGCGGTGTATCGCATCGACGGTGAAACCGGCAAGGTCAGTCGGGTGATCGACGACCTGGCGGGGCCGAACGGGTTGTGTTTTTCCCCGGACGAAAAAATCCTCTATGTGGTCGAAGGCCGGGCCAAGCCCAACCGCTTGATCTGGGCCATCGCCGTCAAAGACGACGGCACCCTGGGCGAGCGGCGCAAGCACATCGAAGGCTTGGATTACGCGGCGATCGACGGGATCAAGTGCGATGAAAGCGGCAATCTCTGGTGCGGCTGGGGCGGCAACGGCGACCCTAAGGCCGACCTGGAAAAGCTCGACGGCGTGCGGGTATTCAACCCCGAAGGCAAGACCATCGGGCACATCTCCCTGCCGGAGCGCTGCCCCAACGTCTGCTTCGGCGGCCGGGAAGGCAATCGGCTGTTCATGGCCGGCAGCCACTCGTTGTACTCGCTGTTCGTGAATACACGGGGGGCGACGTTTGCCTGATGCAACAACTGATCTTCAGCCTGTTGACCATTGTGGCGAGGGGATTTATCCCCGCTGGGCTGAAGCAGCCCTGAGCTCAGTCAACCTCATGAGCCTGATACACCGAGATGCCAGGCTTTAGGGCCGCTTCGCGGCCAGCGGGGATAAATCCCCTCGCCACAGGTTCCTTGTCATGCCAAAGGAGCCGTACTGCCCCGCACCGTCAACTCAAACGGCAACACCACATGCCGTTCGGCAATCGGCTTTTTCTCGATCAGGGCAATCAGCATCTCCACCGCTTTTTGCCCAAAGATCTCGGCGGGCTGCGAAATGGTCGTCAGGGGCGGGTCGCAGTAGGCGGCGAACGGGATGTCGTCAAAGCCCACCAGGGAAATATCCTCGGGCACTCGCAGGCCCATTCGCTTGATGCGCCTGAGGGCGCCGATGGCCATTTCGTCGTTTTCACAGAACAGCGCACTGGGGCGATCGGCCAACGCCAGCATCGCCCCAGCACCGTCGTCACCGGCCTTCAAGGTGAAGTCGCCATGGCAGATCAGGCTGGGGTCGACGGCGATGCCGGCCCGGTGCAGGGCATCCTGGTAGCCGGCCACGCGGTCCAGGGTCAGGGGGCTGCTGCGCGGTCCCTTGATGATGCCGATGCGGCGATGGCCGAGGCCGATCAGGTGTTCGGTCATGGCCTGGGCGGCGGCTCGGTTGTCCAGGCTGATAGTCGGGTAGGGGGCACCTTTGACCACTTCGCAGGCGTTGACCAGCGGCAGGCTGTCGGCACCAGCGGGCATCGATTCGAAAGGATCGCTGGCACGCAACTGGATCACCCCGTCGGCCTGGTGGGCGTAGACCAGGGCGGCGAATTCCCGCTCGATCTGCGCCCGACCCTGGGTGTCGCACAACAGCAATCGATAACCCGCCGCCTGCGCCGCCTGTTGCGCGCCACTGATGACCCGGGCGAAAAACGTGTTGGCGATGGCCGGCACCAGGATCACCAGGTTGCCGGTCCGGCGGGAGCGAAATTGCACCGCCATCAGGTTGGGCCGATAGCCGGCCTGTTCCACTGCCGCGTTGACCTTGTCCCGTGTTTCGGGGAGTACCCGCTCGGGCGATTTCAGGGTTCTGGACACCGTGGCCACCGAAACACCCGCCAGCCGGGCCACCTCACGAATGTTGGACAAAATCACCTCGGGGAACAGGGGTACGGTGGGGGAGCTTACCGCAGGTTGAGCGCCTCACAAATATTCAACGGTGAACCCGTTGGGTTTGACACGCGGGGAAACTGAGCCTAGATTTCCGCCATGATGTAACCGGTTACATCGTCATCCTGACAGGAAGAGAATCGCGATGAATCCTGTAGCACCGAAAATAAGAATGGGCTTCGTCGGCGGTGGAGAGGGCGCTTTCATCGGCCAGGCTCACCGTCAGGCCGCGGGCCTGGACGGCGGTTTCGAACTGGTGTGCGGCGCGTTCAGCCGCAACCCGCACAACACTCGGCAGACGGGTACGGCCCTGGGCCTGGCCGCGTCCCGTTGTTATCACGACTGGCAGCAAATGCTCGACACCGAAGCGCTGCTGCCGCTTGACCAGCGCATGGAATTGCTGGTCATCGTCACCCCCAATCATCTTCATGCACCCATCGCCAGCGAGGCCTTGAAAGCCGGTTTCCATGTGTTCAGCGAGAAGCCCGCCGCACTGGACCTCAAGCAATTGCTGGCCCTGCGCGAGGTGCTGCAGGGCAGCCGTTGCCTCTATGGCCTGGCCCACACCTACCTGGGCTATCCCATGGTGTGGCAGGCCCGGGACATGGTGCGCTCGGGCGTGATCGGCCAGGTGCGCAAAGTGCTGGTCGAGTACCCCCAAGGCTGGCTTAGCCAGGATGTCGCCGCCCAGGGCAATAAGCAGGCCGAATGGCGCGACGACCCCGGCCAGTCCGGCCTGGGCGGTTGCATCGGCGACATTGGTACCCATGCGTTTTCCCTGGCCGAGTTCGTCGCGGACCAACCGATCCAGCAGCTATGCGCTGCGTTGGGCACCCACGTCCCGGGGCGGCAACTGGATGACGATGCGGCGATGCTGTTCAAGATGGCGGGCGGCGCCAGCGGTGTGTTGATCGCCAGCCAGGTCTGCACCGGCGAAGAGAACCCGCTGAAGCTTCGCGTCTACGGCGACAAGGGCGCCTTGGAATGGCGCCAGGAAGAACCGGCAAGCCTGATCCATCGCGCCTTCGACCAGCCTTTGCGCACCCTGCGTAGCGGTCTCGGCCAGCCGTGGCTGTGCGCGGCGGCCACGCGGCGCATGCGTCTGCCGGCCGGGCATCCCGAGGGCTACCTGGAAGCCATGGCCAACCTCTACGGTGATTTCGCCCACGCCATTCGCAGCCATGTCGAAGGCCCCGACGCCCCGGGCGTACCGGGCATCGAGATCGGCTTGCGTGGCATGGCGTTCATCGAGGCCGCCATCCTCAATCACCGTGGCGACGCGAAATGGACCACCGTGCAAACCGGAGCATCCCTGTTGTGAATACCCTCGACAAGACACCCAGCGGCCTGCGCGGCCCAGGTATTTTCCTGGCGCAGTTCATGTCCGCCGAAGCCCCGTTCGACACCCTGGCCAACATCGCCCAGTGGGCCGCTTCACAAGGCTACAAGGCCATTCAACTGCCGACATCGGGCACGCAATACATTGACCTGGCCCGGGCCGCCGAGAGCCAGGCCTATTGCGATGAGCTCAAGGCCACCTGTGCCCAGGCCGGTGTCGAGATCAGCGAGTTATCGACGCACCTGCAAGGCCAGTTGGTGGCGGTGCACCCGGCGTTCGACGCGCTGTTCGATGACTTCGCCCCGGCCCATTTGCGTGGCCAGCCCCAGGCGCGGACCGAGTGGGCGATCGAGCAACTCAAGCTGGCCGCCCGCGCCAGCCAGCGGCTGGGTCTCAAGGCCCATGCGACGTTTTCCGGCGCGCTGCTGTGGCCGTATCTCTACCCCTGGCCGCAGCGGCCGGCGGGCCTGGTGGAGCAGGGTTTCGCCGAACTGGCCCGGCGCTGGTTGCCGATTCTCGATTGTTTCGACGCGGCGGGGGTGGACCTGTGCTACGAGATCCACCCCGGCGAAGACCTCCATGATGGCGCCTCGTTCGAACGTTTCCTGGAGGCGGTCGATCATCACCCACGGGCGGCGGTTCTCTACGACCCCAGTCATCTGCTGCTGCAACAGATGGACTACTTGGGCTTCATCGACCGATATCACGCACGTATCCGCATGTTCCACGTCAAGGACGCCGAGTTCCGCCCCGATGCCCGTTCGGGGGTGTACGGCGGCTACCAGGGCTGGGTCGATCGTCCCGGGCGGTTCCGTTCGCTGGGGGATGGCCAGATCGATTTCAAATCGATCTTCAGCAAGCTGACCCAATACGATTTCAGCGGGTGGGCGGTCCTGGAGTGGGAATGTTGCTTGAAGGATTCACAACAGGGCGCCGCAGAAGGGGCGGCGTTCATCCAGCGGCACATGATCAGCAAGACCCGTAAGGCGTTCGACGATTTCGCCAGCGTCACGGCGGATGAGGATTCCAACCGGCGGTTGTTGGGCTTGCCCCCAATGCCGATGAGATAACCCTGTGGCGAGGGGATTTATCCCCGTTGGGCTGCGAAGCAGTCCTAAACCCTGGCATCCCGGTTCGCCCAGGTTGATTGAGTCGACTGTTTTTTGGGGCTGCTTCGCAGCCTAGCGGGGATAAATCCCCTCACCACAGGAGCTCTGCAAAACTCCATTTCCACAAGAACAACAATAAAACGGTGACGCTCATGACCACGATGAATGCACGCCTCAGCGTGATGATGTTCCTGCAGTTCTTTATCTGGGGTGGCTGGTTCGTCACCCTCGGTACCTTCCTGTCCAGCACGCTGGGCGCCAGCGGGGGGCAGATCGGCATGGCGTTCTCCACGCAATCGTGGGGGGCGATCATTGCGCCGTTTGTCATCGGCCTGATCGCCGACCGTTTCTTCAACGCCGAACGGATCCTGGCGGTGTTGCACCTGCTCGGCGCGGTGTTGCTGTATCAGCTGTATTCGGCGGCGGATTTCAGCGTGTTCTACCCGTACGTGCTGGTGTACATGGTGGTCTACATGCCGACGCTGGCCCTGGTCAATTCCGTGGCCTTCCGGCAGATGCGCGATCCGGCGCTGGAGTTCTCCCGCATCCGGGTGTGGGGCACGATTGGCTGGATCGTCGCGGGCGTGGTGATCAGCTTCGTGTTCGCCTGGGATTCGCGCGAAGCGATCGCGGCAGGCGGCTTGCGCAATACGTTCCTGATGGCGGCCATCGCGTCCCTGGTCCTGGGGCTCTACAGCTTCACGCTACCGGCCACGGCGCCGCTCAAGGAACAGGCCAGCGTGGGCGGCGTCAAGCAACTGCTGGGGCTGGACGCGTTGGGTCTGTTGAAGGATCGCAGCTACCTGGTGTTCTTCATCGCCTCGATCCTGATCTGCATTCCCCTGGCGTTCTATTACCAGAATGCCAACCCGTTCCTGGCTGAAACCGGGATGACCAACCCAACGGCGAAAATGGCCATCGGGCAGGTCTCGGAGGTGTTGTTCATGCTGCTGTTGCCGCTGTTCATCCAGCGCTTCGGCATCAAGCTGGCATTGTTGGTGGGCATGTTGGCGTGGGCGCTGCGCTACGTGTTGTTCGCCTACGGCAATAACGGCGACCTGGCGTTCATGCTGTTCACCGGCATTGCCTTGCACGGCATCTGCTACGACTTCTTTTTTGTCTCGGGGCAGATCTACACCGACGCCAAGGCACCGGAGCGCTTTCGCAGCTCGGCCCAGGGCCTGATTACCCTGGCGACCTATGGTGTGGGGATGCTGATCGGCTTCTGGGTGGCGGGGCAGGTGACCGATCACTTTGTCGTGGCGGGCGGTCATGACTGGCAGAGCATCTGGCTGTTCCCGGCCGGTTTTGCGCTGCTGGTATGGGTCTGCTTCCTGTTTACCTTCCGTGGCCAGCAGGCGCTTGTTGCGCCGTCAAAGGCTTGAAGCAGGGCTGGGCGTCAGTCATTTGTGGCTGACGTCCAGTTTGGTGTAGGTCACTTTCCCGCCTTCGTTGGAATAACCCTTGTTGTCCAAGGTGTAGACACCGGCCTTGAAATAGAAGTTATAGCCGTACCAGGACGGGTCCAGTTTCACCTGTTTGCCACTGTTGCCGATCAGCACCGAGAGCTTGCCTTGCTTGTCCATCTGCAGCGAATAGGAGAAGGCCTTGTTCAGCGGCACGTTTGGCACGGTGTAGATCACCGGGCTTTTCTTGTCCTTGGGCTTGACCCGGTATTCCACGTCGATATTGCCGGTGCCCTTGGTGTAGCGGTACACCAGTTTCAACAACGGCGTGGGGGCATCCTTGGCGTGGATCTGCGCCACCACCACCCGGCCTTCGGAAGGCACCTGGTTCACCGCCAGGGTGCCCTTGAGGGTATTGGTGCCGCTGTTATAGCGCCAGTTGCGCAGCTTGCCGTCCTTGCCGGTTTCCCGCAGCTCGGAGCGCGGGTACTCGCTTTTACCGGTATGGGAACCGGTGACCGGCGCCCAGAAGACGATCCGCTGGCCGTTATTGTCGAAATACTTGTTTTTCAGGGTCGGCATGGCTTTGGTCGCCACGACCTGCGCCGGCGTTTGCACCGGCAGGGTAATGTTCCAGACAGTCAGGTCAATCATGATAAAACCCTCCAACGGGACCGGCCGCTACCTGGCGGCCGTCAAGACAGAAACTGCCTTCCGTGGCGCAGTTTTCATGTTATCGACAAGGGCCTGTTTCGCTGGAGGCGTACCTGACGGATGGCTCTGCGGCGAGCCTTTCAGGCACTGAATTGGGCGGATTAGGGTGTGTCAATTTATTGCTGATCGGTTAGAGTACGCGCCGCCCGAGAGACGGATCCCGGGCGTCTTCCCATGGAGCGTCAAATGAATCACATCAGCAAAGTTGTCGCCTGCACACTGTTGGGCCTGGCCTTGGCGGGTTGCACCGGCACCCCGATGAAAACCCAGCAATACGACAGCAGCCAATACACCGTTGTCGGCCACAGTGAAGCCAAGGCCACCGGCCTGCTGCTGTTCGGCCTGATCCCGATCCGCCAGAACAACCGTTTCGTACGCGCACAGACCGCGGCGATCAAGGCCAAGGGCGGCGACGCCATGATCAACACCCAAGTCCAGGAAAACTGGTTCTGGGCCTGGGTCCTGACCGGCTACACCACCTCGGTGTCCGGTGACGTGGTCAAGCTGAAAAGCGTTCAGTAACACCGTTGTTTTGATCGTTCCCACGCTCCGCGTGGGAATGCCGCCCGGGACGCTCCGCATTCCGTTAAGCGTGACGCAGAGCGTCAGTGGATGCATTCCCACGCGGGAGCGTGGGAACGATCAATCATGCCCGGTCCTCTGTCACTGTCCTCCCACCACCATATGCGTGAACGGCGCCACATACGCCTGCAACGTCACCAGCCCGCCCACCAGAATCGCCAGCACCACCGAGTGGAAAAACACGTAGCGCAGGATTTCGCCTTCGTGACCGTACCAACGGGTCGCGGTGGAGGCGACCACGATCGACTGCGCGTCGACCATCTTGCCCATCACCCCACCGGAACTGTTGGCCGCGGCCATCAACACCGGGCTGATGCCCAATTGCTCGGACGTGACCCGTTGCAAGCCGCCGAACAACACGTTGGAGGCGGTGTCCGAGCCGGTCAGCGCCACGCCGAGCCAGCCCAGCAGGGTGCCGAACATGGGGTAGAAAATGCCCGTGGCGGCGAAGGCCAGGCCCATGGTCGCATCCAGGCCCGAATACCGCGTGAGGAACCCCAGGGCCAACATCGCCACAATGGTGATCAGCGAGTAGCGCACCACCCAGAGCGTTCGCAGGTAGTGGTGCAGCAGTTGCGGAATGGAATAGCCCATCAGCAAGCCACCGAGAATCGCGGCCAGGAAGATGCCGCTGCCCGTGGCGGTGAACCAGTTGAACTTGTAGACCGCTTCCTCGGTTTTAGGCTGGGGCACCACGGGCGGGACTTTTTCGATCTGCTGGTGAATGGTGCCGAAGGTCACCAGGGGCGAGAAGATCGGATTGGCCTCGCGCATCGGCTTGCCTTGGGGGTCAAGCTTGGCTGATTGGGTCTGCGGGTCCAGCGCCGGACGGGTGTCGAACAGGTTCTTGAAGCCCTGGGTGCCCCAGGCGAACACGAACACCGTGAGGATGATCCACGGCATCCAGGCCCGTCCCACGGCGGGGCGGGTGTCGCTGGAAAACGCCGCGCTGGCGGTGGGTTTTTCATCCTCGCTGGCGTCGATCTTCGAGTTGTCGACCCGCCCGGACAGCGCGGCGGAGGTGTGCACCGTGGCCGGCTTCCAGACCTTGAGGAAACCGGTGAGGCAGGCCATGGAAATCAGCGCGGCGATGACGTCCACCAGCATCGGCCCGTGGTAGTTCGACACCAGGAACTGCGGGATGGCGAAGCTGACCCCGGCCACCAGGATCGCCGGCCAGACTTCCAGCATCTTGCGCCAGCCGGCGAAAGCCCAGATCAACCAGAACGGCACCAGCACCGAGAAAAACGGCAACTGCCGACCGACCATCATCGACAGCTCCATTTCATCCAGCCCGGTGACTTTGGCCAGGGTGATGATGGGCGTGCCCAGGGCGCCGAAGGCCACGGGCGCGGTGTTGGCGATCAGCGCCAGACCCGAGGCGGCCAAGGGGGAAAACCCCAGCCCGATCAGGATCGCCCCGGTCACCGCCACCGGTGTGCCGAAGCCCGCCGCGCCCTCGAAAAACGCGCCGAAGCAAAAGGCGATCAACAGCAGTTGCAGGCGCCGGTCGTCGGTGATGCGCGCGAGGGAGTCCTGCAGGACCTTGAACGAACCGTTCTCGGTGGTCAGCCGGTGCAGGAAAATGATGTTGAGCACGATCCAGCCGATGGGCAGCAGGCCGTTGGCCGCGCCATAAAGCGCCGCCGAACCGGCCATGCCAGCGGGCATGCCGAAGGCGAAAATCGCGATCAGCAAGGCCGAGACCAGGGCCAGCAAGGCCGCCAGGTGTGCCTTGACATGAAAGAACGCCAGGGACGCCAACATCACCACCACCGGAACCGCCGCCAGGAGCGTGGACAGCACCGCATTACCGAAGGGATCGTAGACTTGTTGCCAGACCATGTTCCACCTCTGCTTTTTATTGTTGGAAGTGCAGGCCCCAGGGGGGATTGGCAGAGAAGTATAGGCGGGGATTTGTTCAGCGATTGCCCACCGACCCCCTGTGGCGAGGGAGCTTGCTCCCGCTGGGCTTCTGTAGGCGCTGGCGAAGCCTGATCTTTTGTTCTTTCGCTTGAGATTGTAGGAGCTGGCTAAGCCTGCGATCTTTTGTTCTTTACGCTTGAGATTCAAGTGTCTGGGGAAAGATCGCAGCCTCGTTGCACTCGTCAGCTCCTACGCAGCTCCTACGCAGCTCCTACGGGCGCGGATCAGCGCTCACCTTCCTCCAGGCGAAGCCCGAGGCTCAAGCTATCGCAGCTTTGCGACCAGGCGACCAGCCAGTCGGGCATGGCTGGCGACTGTTCGGCCAGGCCCAGCCCGCGGATGAACTCAGCCGGTGCAATCGTGCCTTTGGCCGAGCGGAACAGGCCGCGCATGATCACCACTCCGACCACACGTCCCTGGCTGATGAAACGGTGCTCCATGAACGTCCATTTTTCGTCCCAGCCGAGCAGACGGGTGTGCACCTCGAACGCCTCGAACAGTTTCAATTCCCGCCTGAACTTGCCCCAGACATCCCCCACGATCGGCACCGCCCGGTTGCGCAACGCCACTTTGTAGGCGCCGCTGCGCAGCACGTAATCCATGCGTCCCACATCGGCCAACGTGAAGTAACGTCCGTTGGTGACGTGGCGATTGAGGTCCAGGTCCAGCGGCCATACCCGCATGCGCACCACCGTGGTGCCCAAGGGCGCCGCCGGCTTGCGCCACGGGCGGCGGAACAGCATCAGCAACAGTCGGAACCAGAGATTCATAAGTAAGCCGTGAAGAGGGAAAACGGCGCACTTTAGACCCCGTGCAGGGAGCGGGCTAGGTGCGAAAATGACGATTTGCGTGGCAATCGCGCATTTGGGGCATGTTCGAGCGGCTTTTGTGGCAGCGAGCTTGGGCCCGCTGTGTGGCGAAGCCGCCCCAAGAGTTTGTGTTGAAACAAAGAACCTGGGCCTGCTGCGCAGCCCAGCGGGGATAAATCCCCTCGCCACAAAGGAGTCGTGTCTGTTGGAGCGTGGTCAGTTCAGCCTTTCGCCGCCATCGCGGTTACTTCCACTTTCATGCCTTCAACCGCCAGCGCCGCCACACCCACCGCCGCACGCACCGGCCAAGGCTTGGCGAAGAAACGTTTGTAGACCTCGTTGAATGCGGCGCGGTCAGCCATGTCGGTCAGGTAGATGGTCAGGTGCAGGACCCGGTCCATTGAGCTGCCGGCGCCCTCCAGGGCGTTCTTGAGGGCTTGGAGCGTGCATTCACTCTGCCGGGTGATGTCACCCAGTTCCAGGCTGCCGTCGGCGTGAGTGGGGATTTGCGTGGAAATCAGCAGGCCACCGAAACCGGCGACGTCGGAGGAAATGGAGTCCGCATCCGGATCTGGAATAAACGTGATGTCTGGGTTGCTCATGCAAAGCCTCATGCTGGAAAAGAAAAAGGACCGCCGCAGTTTACCGTCCCTTGCTGCGGCGTTCCTGCATTCCTTTATCCGCATAGGACTGCGCCGCCGCGGGGCTGCGAATCAAAACCAGATGCAACGGCAGAGGCGTCAGCGGCGGCATCGTTCCCACAATGGATTTGTGGTGGGGCGGGATTTTCAGCTACACAGCCGAACCCCTGTGGGAGCGAGCTTGCTCGCGATAGCGGTGTATCAGCTTGCGAGGATGTTGGCTGTGCTGACGCCATCGCGAGCAAGCTCGTTCCCATACCGTTGCGCATTGATGAAGTCCACGAACGCCCGCAGCGGCGAGGGCAGGTAGCGGCGACCGGGGTAGTAGAGGAAGGGCCCGGTGAAGCGTTGCCACCAGGGTTCGAGCACTGGTTCGAGGACACCGCTGTCCAGGTACGGTCGCAGCCAGTCTTCGAACAGGTAGACGATGCCCAGACCGTCTACAGCGGCTTGCACCGACAGGTCCACCGCACCGCCAATGCGCGTGATCAACGGGCCGCTCGGGTCGACGCTAATGGTTTCGCCGTCACGCTCATACTCCCACAGCGGCATGGCGCCGCTGGGGAACTTGCCCCGCAGGCACGCGTGTTCCAACAGGTCCCTGGGATGTTCCGGCCTGCCCCGGGCATCGAGGTACGCCGGTGCGGCGGCCGTGGCGAAGCGCTGGAAGCGGGGGCCGATGGGGATGGCGATCATGTCCTGCTCAAGGCGTTCGTCGTAGCGAATGCCCGCGTCACAGCCGGCCGCGAGCATGTCGACGAAGCTCTCTTCGGTGATCACTTCCAGGCGGATGTCGGGATAGCTGTTCAGGAACGGCGTGATGATCGCCGGCAACACCAGCCGGGCCGCGCTGACCGGCACGTTCAGCCTGAGGGTGCCCGAAGGACGGTCGCGAAAGTCGTTGACCACGTCCATCGCCGCCTCGACCTCGCCCAGGGCCGGGACGATGCGTTCCATCAACCGGGCACCGGCCTCGGTCGGTACCACGCTGCGGGTGGTGCGGTTGAGCAGGCGCACGCCGAGCCGGCTTTCCATTCGGCGTACGGCATCGCTGAGGCTCGACGCGGACTTGCCGCTCACCCGGGCGCCTTCACGAAAGCCCTTCCCATTGACCACGGCCACAAAGGCCAGCAAATCTTGAATATCCGTTGCCATTGTTCTCTCCGCCGTACAGCCCGTGCCGATTGCACCTGATTATCAAGGGAATGGTCAACGCCTATAGTCGGCCCACTCACATTGATCCGAGGGCGACGAGATGAACATTGCAAGCAAGGCAGGCAGCTTTTTACTGGGCGATCGCACGGTCAATCGCATGGGCTACGGTGCGATGCAGTTGGCGGGGCCCCAGGTCTTCGGCCCGCCCAAAAACCCGACGGCCGCCATCGCCGTGCTGCGCGAAGCCTTGGCGAGCGGGATCAACCACATCGACACCGCCGATTTCTACGGGCCCCATGTCACCAACCAACTGATCCGCGAAGCGCTGCACCCTTATGCCCAGGACCTGGTCATCGTGACCAAGGTCGGTGCCGTGCGCGGTGCCGATGCGTCCTGGAACCCGGCCCACAGCCCCGCCGAGCTGACCCGGGCGGTCCACGACAATCTGCGCAACCTGGGCGTGGAGGTCCTGGACGTGGTCAACCTGCGAGTGTGGGGCGATCTGCATTCGCCCACGGAAGACTCCATCGAAGAGTCGTTCACGACACTGGCACAGTTGCAGAGCCAGGGCCTTATCCGTCACCTGGGCCTGAGCAACGTCACGGCCACGCAGGTCAAGCAGGCCCAGGGCATTGCCAAGGTGGTGTGCGTGCAGAACCACTACAACCTGACCCATCGCGACGACGAACACCTCATCGCCGACCTGGGCCGGCAGGGCATCGCCTACGTGCCGTTCTTCCCCTTGGGCGGCTTCACACCGTTGCAGTCGCAAACCCTTTCCAGCGTGGCGGCGCGCTTGCAGGCGTCACCGCTGTGCGTGGCCCTGGCGTGGCTGCTGCAACGTGCGCCGAACCTGCTGCTGATTCCCGGCACATCGTCCCTGGCGCACCTGCGGGAAAACCTCACGGCGAGTGAGCTGAAGATCCCAGCGCCGATGCTCGCTGAGCTGGATGCATTGGTCTAGTGGCCTGAAAGACCAGCGTCTCGCCAGCATCGGCGCTGAACGGGGGGTCAGCGCCAGCGCCAACTTGCAGCCGATGTCCGGCGCAAGTTCGGGCGCGTATGACGCCGGTCAACCCGGCGTCTTGTCGGTTTCGTTGCGATGGTGTTCCGGCCAGTTGTCGACGGGGTGGGCACGGTCTTCGTTGAACATTTCCGTGAGCAGCGCATTGGCACGTCGGTAGGCGTCGTGGCGGAACTTGAGGTCGTCTTCCGGCTGGGCGACGATCTCCTCCAGCATCTTGAGGTTCAGCCGCCGGAACTGATCCGCCCGTTCACGCGCTTCGTAAGCCCCGACCCCCATGTGCTCCAGCGCACTGCGACCCAATGCCAGCGCGCTCTCGAAGGTTTCCCGCTCGGCCGCCTCCACGCCCATCTGCCGCAGGGTGATGAGGTGGCCCATGTCCCGCGCCCGCACGATCAGTTGCAACGCGGGGAAGTGCTCCTGGGCCAGCCGGGTCAGCGTCAGGTTGTCTTCCTGATTGTCGATCGCGTTGATCAACACCACCGCTTGGGCCGCGCCGGCCGCATGCAGCAAGTCGAGGCGCGTGGCATCGCCATAAAAGACTTTCACCCCGAACTTGCGCAGCGTCTCGATGTTGTCAGGGTCGTGATCCAATACCACCACCTCGACGCCGCAGGACATCAACAGGCGTCCGGCGATCTGCCCGAAGCGGCCGAACCCGGCGATGATCACCCGCGGGTTCTGTTGGTCGACGAGGTCGGATTCGCGTTTGTTTTTCCGGGTGACGGACTCGAAGCGATCCAGCAGCAGGATCAGCAAGGGCGTCAGGCACATGGACAAGGCCACCGCCAGGGTCAGGCTCTTGCCCCATTGATCGGTCAAGATGCCGGCCACGGTCGCCGCGCCAAATACCACGAAGGCGAACTCGCTGCCCTGGCCCAGCAACACCGCCTGCCAGGAGCGCTGGCCGGCGGGGACGTTGAGGAACCGGCCCGCCATCTTGATCACCAGCAGCTTGATCAGGATGAAACCCAGGGTCAGGGTGATGACTTTCAGCGGTGCGTTGACCAGGGTGCCGAAGTCGATCGACATGCCGACGCCGATGAAAAACAGACCCAACAGTAAGCCCTTGAACGGCTCGATGTCGCTTTCCAGGGCATGGCGGTACTCGGAACTGGCCAGCAGCACCCCGGCGAGGAACGCGCCCATGGCCATCGACAGGCCGGCTTCCTCCAGCAGAAAGCCGAAGCCGAACACCAGAAAAAGCGCGACGGCACTGAAAATCTCCCGCAGGCCTGAGCGTGCGGCGAAGCGCAGCAGCGGTCGGGTCAGGTAGCGCCCCAACAGCACGACGATGGCGATGGCGGCGACGATTTTGCCAATCGATAGCAACAGCGCCGTGCCCGAAGGCGTGTCGCCGTGGGCTGACAACAACGGGATCATCGCCACCAGCGGAATGGCCGCGATGTCCTGGAACAGCAGCACGGCAAAGCTGCTGCGCCCGACTGCGGTGGCGGTCAGGTTGCGTTCGCTCATGGCCTGCATGGCGATGGCCGTGGAAGACAGGCTCAGGGTCAGGCCGACCAGCAACGCTGCCGTCCAGTTCAGGCCCAAGGCCGTGCAGAACAACCCAATGGCAGCGCCACAGGCGAGCATCTGCAGGGCACCGCCACCAAACACCATCCGGCGCAGGGCCCAGAGTCGCTTGGGGTCGAGCTCCAGGCCGATGATGAACAGCATCAACACCACGCCGATTTCAGCGAACTCCAGGATGGCCTTCACATCGGTAATCAGCTTCAGCCCCCACGGGCCGATGATGCATCCGGCCAGTAGATAACCCAACACCGGGCCCAGGCCGAATCGAACGGCAATCGGTACGATCAGCGTCGCCGAGGCCAGGTATATGAGCATTTCAATCAGGCTGTGAGTTTCCACTTCAATCTTCCTTCCAGGCGGCCAGGCGAGCGGCATAGTGTTCGATTTGGGCGTGTTGGGCGTCCGCTTCGGCGGCATAGGCGCCATGCACGACGACCGGCTCCAGCCAGCGCATGCCGCAATAGATGGCCGTGGCGTGGAGGGGTTGGGCCAACGCGGCAAAACCTGGGTAGTCGCCGATCTGGAAATGTCCCTGATCGCCGCCGGTGGTCACGGCCCACAGCAGGCGCTTGTCCTTGAGAACCGTGGCGCCTTTGCCATAGGCCCAGCCGTGGGTGAAGACTTTATCGATCCACAATTTCAGCAAGGGCGGAGAGCTGTACCAGTACATCGGGTGCTGGAGGACGACCAGCTCTGCTTGTTCCACCGCACGCTGTTCCGCCTCGACGTCGATGTCGAAGTCGGGATACAGCGCATAGAGCGAACGTATGACCACGTCCGGATGGCTGGATGCTCGCTTGAGCATCTGCTGGTTGACCCGCGATTTGTCGGGGTAGGGGTGCGCATAAATGATAAGAATCATCGGTGAATTCCTTGGTTTGGCTCCGTCGATTCTTGTCTGTCGTGGGCGCGAACGATGGCGCTGGGTCGGGCGATACAAACAAGAGCGCCTTTCCGGGACAGGGTCAGGCCGGAAAGGCCGGACATCCTACCGAGGAAGGCGCCGATTGTTTAGCGCGGATCGACACATCGGGGCCTTCAGTCAAGCGGCAGCGAGATCCTGGCCTCCAATCCGCCACCCTTGCGATTGCGCAGGGTCAGCGTCCCGCCATGCTCCAGCACCGTCGCCCGGGCCGCCGACAGGCCGAGCCCGACGCCGCCGGTGTGCTTGTTGCGAGAACCTTCGATACGAAAGAACGGCGTGAAGACCTGCTCAAGGTATTGGGCGGCGATGCCCGGCCCTCGGTCGAGGATGCGAATATCCACACGGTGGGCGTCGGCTTCGAGTCGAACCGTCGGCTCGCCACCATATTTGATCGCGTTGTCGATCAGGTTGACCAAGGCACGCTTGATGCCGATGGGCCGACCGACATACACCAAGCGCTGGGCACCTTCGAACCCAACTTCGGTGCCGGCGTCCTTGAGGTCATCGACGAGGGTGTGCAGCAGTTCGGCCAGGTCGAACGCGGTGGCATGTTCGAGCCGGGCATCGTCGCGGAAGAACTCCAGGGCTGAGTTGACCATCGCCTGCATTTCATCCACGTCCCTGAACAGGCGCGATTGCTGCTCGGCATCCTCGATGAACTCCCCGCGCAGGCGCATGCGAGTCAGCGGTGCGCGCAAGTCATGGGAGATGGCGGCGAGCATCTGGGTGCGGTCCTGCAGGAAGTGCTTGAGCTGGGCCTGCATGGCGTTGAACGCGAGGATCGCCTGGCGGATTTCGTGGGGGCCGATGACCGGAATCGGTGGCGCCTGATGGTCGACGCCAAAGCGTCGGGCGCCTTCGGCAAAGCGTTCCAGCGGTGCGGCGAGGTGCCGGGTGGCGATCAGCGCGACGATCAACGTCGAGAGCAGGATCAGCGCGATGATGATCCCGTTGCGCGCCCATTCGCCCAGCCCCCAACTGCGCGACGGCACGGAGAAGATCACCCACGAATGGTCGGCCAGTTCGATGATCACCGCGTAGCGTGCATCCGGTTGGTCGGCCGGCCAGTCCCCCGGTTCGTAGGCTTCGATCCGGGCATCCGGCCGGCCCAATTGCTGGCGCAGGAGCGCCGAACCTTCACTGAACTGCGGGTCGTCGATCACCGGCAGGCGCGCCTCTTCATGCCGCTGCAACCAGTGCGCGTTGAACGCCTGGTCGCTGGCGGCCGCGGTAATCGCGGGGCGTTGTTCGGGGGCGACGGAGTCGATGATGCGGGTGATGGCGGCGGCCTTTTCCATCAGGCCGGTTTCCATCAGGGGAGGGCGTGCCCAGGCACCGGCCAGCAGGCTGAACAGTTCGTTGAGGGCCAGCAAGGTCAGCATGGCGATCATGGTGGTCAGGGCGATCCAGCGCGCCACCGTGTCCCGTGGACGTTGAGTGCCCGAGCGCGCGGGTTTCATCGCTTCACCACGTGAGGGCTGAACAGGTAGCCGCTGTTGCGCACGGTGCGGATCATCGACGTCCCGGTGATGTCGGTCTCCAATTTGCGCCGCAGGCGGCTGACCTGGACGTCGATGCTGCGGTCGAACGCCTCGAAGGTTTCGCCGCGGGCCAGGTCCAGCAACTGTTGGCGAGTCAGCACCCGGCGCGGGTGTTCGGCAAACACCAGCAGCAGTTCGAACTCGCCGGTGGACAGCGGGATCATGACCTTGTCCGGTGAGCGCAACTCGCGGCGGGTGACGTCCAGTTGCCAGTTTTCGAACTCCAGGATGGGCCGGGAGGCGTCCCTCAGCGCCTCCCTGGTTTCACCGGTGCGCCGCAGCACGGCACGCACCCGGGCCAACAGCTCCCGCGCATCGAAGGGCTTGGTCAGGTAATCGTCCGCCCCCAGCTCCAGGCCGACGACGCGATCACTCAACTCGCCCATGGCGGTGAGCATGATGATGCCGACCGTATGCTCGGCCCGCAGCCGTTGGCACAGCACCAGCCCGTTGTCGCCCGGCAACATGACGTCGAGGATGATCAGGTCCGGCACCTGGCGTTCCACCGCCTGCCACAGGGCGTTGCCGTCGGCGGCCACATCCACGCTGTAGCCATGTTGTTCGAGGAACTTGCGCAAGAGGGCGAGGACTTCGAGGTCATCGTCCACCAGTAATAAATGGCTCACGGTGGGCACGCAGGGTAATGAATACAGGAGGGGATACTAGGGTCAATCCAGGGCCCGCGTCATATATTTCAACCCGGTAATAAAGTTGCCGGCGGGCAATATTCCGGAAATCTGCGGGCAAGAAAACGGCGGCAGGATGGCCTCAATGTCGGTCAGTAAAAGATAGCCGGTCCCACACAGAACCTGTGGCGAGGGGATTTATCCCCGCTGGGTTGCGAAGCAGCCCCAAAACTGTCGATTCAATGAACCAGACACACTGGGATGTCTGGTTTGAGGGTCGCTTCGCAACCCAGCGGGGATAAATCCCCTCGCCACAAGAGCTGTGTCTGGCACCGTTTCTTAGTTGATTGGCAGCATCCCATTCCTCGCCGAGATCACCCTGTATGCCGATCACCAAGCCCGCTCCGTTGTTCGTTCGATCCACCGTCGTGGTTGTATTGGTGGCACTCGCCAGCGGTTGCTCCAGTACGCCCGCTGCAACGCCGGGCTCGTGTGAAAGCGCGACCTACACCGTTTACGATCCCGCGGAACCGGTTAACCGCGGCATATTCGCGTTCAACCGAACCGTGGATGACTATGCGCTGGCCCCGGTGGCCCGTGGTTATCTCAAGTTGCCGGAGATGTTCCAGGCCGGCGTCCACAACTTCGTGGCGAACTTCGGCGAGCCCAAGGTGTTCATCAACGACCTGCTGCAAGGCAATGGCCAACGCTCGGTCAACACACTGGGGCGGTTCGTCATCAACACCACCGCGGGCATCGTCGGGCTGATCGACGTGTCGGGCAAGCTGGGCATCGAGCGCCATAAGGCCGATTTCGGCCAGACCTTCGGCGTCTGGAACCTTGCCCCCGGCCCCACCATGGAACTGCCGCTGCTGGGCAGCGCCAACCTGCGGGACGCGACGGGCAAGGTGTTGAGTTTTGCCGTCGACCCGTTCGGCGACAACAGCAGCACCGTCGACACCCTGGGCACGATCAACACCGTCGGCGGCGTTGTCGATGGCCGTGCCGAGGCATTGCCCCTGACCGACGCGTTGCAGGCCGAACCGGATTACTACGTGGCGCTTCGCGATGCCACGGCGCAGCGGCGTGCCGATCTTGTCGCGCAGGGCAAGTTGGGCGCGGTGATGGAGGACAACCCGCAGTGTCGGGATGGAGGCGTCGCGGATGAATAACCAGGTGTTGGTCTTGCATCGGCGAATGCGCTTGCTCGAGCCGGATGTATTGCACTGTCGTGAAGTTGAATTGCGCTTGGCCGAGGATGGTCGCCATGTGCTGCTCAACCGTTATGTCGAGTTGTATCGCCATGAACACGTCAGTTGGTGCGCCATCCAGCAGCATCGGGTGCCGTTGGCGAAGATGGTGCGCTGGTTGGTCGATAACGGCGAGCAGGTGAAGGATTAGTGGCAATTTGCTCTTGAATACAGCGGTATCTCGGGGGGGAGGTCATGAAACATTTTTACATAATTACGCATGAATAATGGTTGTACGACGTCGTATCTAGTATGTTCGACTGTGGCCGTTTCTCACAAAAAAAATAAACGGAGATTCCATCCATGACGAGCATTCCTTCCGCTGAAGGCAAGGTTGCGACGCCCGTGCAAGGCCGTTTCGTGCGCCTGCTCAAGCTTCTCGGCCCCGGCATCATTGCCGTTCTTTCCTGGCTGGGCGCTGGCGACCTGATCACCTCATCCGTGGCGGGGGCGAACTACGGCTACGCAATGATGTGGGTGCTGGCGGTCTCTCTGCTGCTGCGCTATCTGATCGTCAACATCATCGCGCGCTTCCAGCTCTGCAATAACCAGGGCATGACCATCCTGCAAGGCTATGCCCAGCTCAATCCGTTTTTCGCCTGGTTCCTGCTGGTGTATGCGCTGCTCATGGGGCATCTGATGAATGCCTACATGATCAAGGGTGCTGGCGAAGCCCTGGCCATGTTGCTCAAGGTCGACTATCCACTGCTGTGTTCGGTGGCGGTGGTCTTGGCGGTGTGGATGCTCGTCGGGCGCAATATCTATTCGATGATCGAAGGCGTGATGAAAGGCCTGCTGGCGATCATGACGCTGGCGTTCCTGGCCCTGGCAGTGATGTCCGGCCCGGATGTCGCAGGCATCGTCAAAGGCACCATCGGCTTCAGCATTCCGCCCGACGAAGGCGTGCACGGCGCGCTGCTGGTGGCCGTTTCGGTGATCGGTGCGGTGGCCGGCTCCATCGCGAACTTCGTCCATCCGTATGTCATGCGCCAGAAGGGCTGGGTGGGGCCTGAACACAAGCGTATCCAGCGTAACGACCTGCTGTTTGCGGTGTTCGTCGGGATCATCATCAACCTGGCGATCTGGATCGTCGGTGCGGAAATCCTGCGACCCAACGGCATCGAGGTCAAAACCCTGGGCGATCTGGGCAAGGCCCTGGAAATGTTTTTCGGCTCGATCGGTTGGTACGTGTTCTTTATCGGTGTGTTCGCCACGCTGTTCGCCAGCATCTCCGGCAAGACCACGGCGTTTCCGATGCTGATCACCGATGCCTTCCAGCACGTGCGGCCCGAGCGCCGGGAGCGCTACGGCAAGGAATTCCACCATGATCCAATGCACAAATGGTTCATGCTGTTCATTCTCGTGACGCCGTTGATCTGGTCGCTCCCTGGCATGCCGGATTTCGTCACGCTGACCATCGGTGTCAACGCGCTGAATATCGTCGGCTTGCCGGTGATTTCCCTGGGCCTGCTGATCATGTCCAACCAGAAGTCACTGCTGGGCAAGGAATATCGCAACAACCTGTTCGAGAACATCGCGCTGATGTTTGCCACGGGCCTGGCGTTGTGGGTCGCGTTCCAGCTGGGGGTCGATCTGTTTACCTGAGGCCCGGCCATCTGCAACTTTCGGGGGACTGCTAGACTTTATCGTCCAGTCCCTTTCGGAGAAGCGGAATGAACAATAAAAACAGGATCTGCCTCTGGTACGACGGCAGTGCCCACGAAGCTGCGCAGTTCTACGCCAAAACGTTTCCCGACAGTGCGGTGAACGCCGTCTATCAGGCCCCGAGCGATTATCCGTCGGGCAAGGAGGGGGATGTGATCACGGTGGATTTCACGGTGATCGGCATCCCGTGCATTGGCCTCAACGGCGGGCCGGTGTTCAAGCACAGCGAGGCCTTTTCATTCCAGATTGCAACTGAAGACCAGGCCGAAACGGACCGCTTGTGGAACGCGATCATCGACAACGGCGGCCAGGCCAGTGCCTGTGGCTGGTGCAAGGACAAGTGGGGCTTGTCGTGGCAGATCAGCCCGCGTGTGTTGCTTGAAGCGGTCGCCAGTCCTGACAAGGCCGTCGCCAAGCGGGCCTTCGAGGCCATGATGACAATGACCAAGATCGACATCGCGGCGATTGAAGCAGCGGTGAAGGGTTAGCCGGCGCAGCACTTCCATTCCCTTGTGGGAGTGAGCTTGCTCCCACACTGGATCGTTGGTGGCTTCGATTTTTCGGCCTGTCCAAATCCCCTGTGGGAGCGAGCTTGCTCGCGATGGCGTCGACACATTCAACGCGCAAAGCTCAGTTCATCACGAGGTGGCCTCAGGCAACCTGGCAATCACCTTGATCTCGAACTGAAAACCATACAACCACGTCACGCCCACCGCCGTCAGTGTCGGATGCGGCGCGCTGCCCCAGAATTCGGGCACAACGCTCCAGACCCGTTCGAAGGTCGACTCGGGATCGACCATGAACACCGTCACATCCACCACATCGTCAAAGCTGCAGTCGGCCGCGGCGAGGATCGCCTTCAGGTTGTTGAACGCCAGCCGCACCTGAGCCTCAAGGTCGGGTTCCGGCGAACCGTCGGCGGTGCTGCCGACTTGCCCCGACACGAACAGGAAACCATTGGAACGAATCGCCGGTGAATAGCGATTGCGCTCATACAGTGCCTGGCGTGCGGGCGGAAAAACTACATCGCGCTGTGTCATGAAATACCTCCATCAAAAAGTGGGTCCCAAAGGATGAATTCACTCTAGGGGCTTGTGTCCGGGGGATAAACGAGCAACCTTGGCGATCACTGTTTGTAAATTCCAAACAATCGGATCGATACCTGGGGCAGAAATGGATCGTTTTGATGCGATGCAAGCATTCGTGCGAGTCGTGGAGGCGGGCAGCTTCACCAAGGCGGCTGAAACCCTGCACATGAGCAAGACCACCGTGACCCAATTGGTGCAGCAGCTCGAGGCACGGTTGCGGGTCAAGTTGCTCAACCGCACCACGCGCAAGGTCAATGTCACCGCCGACGGTGCCCTTTATTACGAACGGGTGATCCGTTTGCTGGCCGACATGGATGATGCCGAGACCAGCGTCTCCAGCGCCCAGGCGCTGCCCCGCGGACGCCTGCGGGTGGACGTGCCGAGCCCGCTGGCAGTCATGATGCTGGTACCGGCCTTGCCGGCGTTCTATGAACGCTATCCAGACATCCAGATCGACATGGGCGTCAGTGAATCGCATTGTTGACATGATCGATGAAAGTGTCGATTGCGTGGTGCGCGGCGGTGAGCTGACGGATCAGTCGCTGGTGGCCCGACGCGTCGGCGATCTCGCCCTCGGCGTCTTCGCCGCCCCGAGTTACCTGGCACGGTTCGGCCGGCCCGCGCATCCGCGCGAACTGGAAGACTCACCGCATCGCACCGTGGGTTTCCTGTGGGCGCGCACCGGTAAATCCTTGCCTTACGCCATGCGCCGTGGCAGTGAGCTGCTTCACGTCAAAGGGCGCTACGCCCTGGCCATCGACGACGGCAACGCCTACCTCGCCGCCGGTCTGGCGGGGCTGGGCGTGCTCTGGTTGCCGGCGTACATGTCCCGGCGTCACCAGGCGCAAGGCGAGTTGGTGCAGTTGTTCGAAGACTGGCACCTCGACCCGATGCCGCTCTACGTGGCTTACCCTCCGAACCGCCACGTCAATGCCAAGCTGCGGGTGTTCATCGATTGGGTGGCGGAATTGATGGCGCAGCATGCACCTGTCATTGACCGACCGGTTTCGTGAAGTTTGTCTGTCCAGTTGTAGAGGAGATGCACAATGAACCCATTCACCGGCGGTTGCCTATGCGGCAATGTTCGACTTGAAGCCTCAGGGCGCCCGTATCGCGTCGGCCTCTGTCATTGCCTGGACTGTCGCAAGCATCACGGGGCACTGTTCTACGCGGCGGCCGTGTTTCCCCAGGATGCGGTGACGATCGAGGGTGAAACCCGGGACTACGCCGGGCGATTTTTCTGCCCTCGCTGTGGCTCGTCACTGTTTGCCCGCTCTGGCGACGAAATCGAAGTTCACCTGGGCACCCTGGATGCGCCGAATCAACTGATGCCCACCTACGAAAGTTGGACCGTGCGCCGTGAGTCGTGGTTGCCGGCGTTTCCGTTCACCCGATGCTATGCCCATGATCGTGAGGGTACGGGGCGGTCTGAGGAATAGATGCAAGGTGTTCCACCGTCATCGCGAGCAAGCTCGCTCCCACAGTTGATCCGGGATGTACGCCATGTCTGGAGTCACAACCGACCCCCTGTGGGAGCGAGCTTGCTCGCGATGACGGCAGCCCATTCAACACCCATGCAAGCAGGCCCGCCGCTTTCGCGAGCAGGCCCCTCACAACCGATCCAGGTGTTATTCCTTGAGGAAGGTCAGCAGATCCTGGTTCAGGCGGTCCTTGTGCGTCTCGGTCAAACCGTGCGGTGCGCCAGGGTAGACGATCAGTCGGGCGCCTTTGATCAGCGCCGCCGAGGCCCGGCCTGCTGCGTCGATGGGCACGATCTGATCGTCATCGCCATGGATGACCAGGGTCGGCACGTCGAACTTCTTCAAATCGCCGCGGAAGTCTGTCGCCGAGAACGCCGCAATCGAGTCATAGGTATTCTTGCTTCCACCCTGCATGCCCTGCACCCAGAACGATTGGATCAGCCCCTGGGAGGGTTTGGCACCCTTGCGGTTGTAGCCGTAGAACGGGCCCGAGGCGATGTCCAGGTACAGCTGCGAACGGTTCTCCAGGGACGCCTTGCGCAGGCCGTCGAACACCTCGATAGGCAAGCCGCCGGGGTTGGTGTCTGTCTTGAGCATCAACGGTGGCACCGAAGAAACCAGCACGGCTTTCTTCACCCGACCGGTACCGTGGCGGCCGATGTACCGCGCCACTTCACCACCCCCCGTCGAAAAGCCCACCAGCGTCACGTTCTTGAGGTCCAGCGCTTCAATCACAGCCGCCAGGTCGTCGGCGTAGTGGTCCATGTCGTTGCCTTCCCAAGGCTGGCTGGAGCGACCATGACCGCGACGGTCGTGAGCAATCACCCGATAGCCTTTCGAGGCGAGGAACATCATCTGGCCTTCCCAGCTGTCGGAGTCCAGCGGCCAGCCGTGGCTGAAGGTCACGACCTGGCCATCACGCGGGCCCCAGTCCTTGTAATACAGCTGAACGCCATCCTTGGTGGTGATGTAACTGGCAGACTGGATCACGCTGCCGACAGCGGATGCGCTTGCAGCGGCCTGGACCGGCGACGCGGCCTCGGCGCTGAGGGTGGCCAAAGCCAGGGTCGCGACAGCCAGGGTGCGGTTGAAGGTGTTCATTGTGTCTCTCTCCATAAGGTCGGTTTGATCTGCGGCGATCGTCATCGATCGCGTTGGTGGGCAGATTAGAGAGAGAGGCCAATGACGAGAACGGCGTGGGCATCGATAGCAACTATAGGAAAATCGGATAGCTGCGTTTCGCTGCGGTTGCCGTGATCAGTGGTGGCGCCTGAAGTCGCCCTCAACCAAAAGAGGGCATCGGCCCCAACGAATTAAAGATCCACACGACCACCGCTACGGCCGCCAGCACCGCAACCACAATGCTGATAAACACCCATTTAAGGATTTTCAAGCCTTTCGACGGCTGGGACGTGGCGGCGAAAGCCTCTTCCGAGAGCCTCATTTTTTCGGCGCAGCGCGGACAAGCAGCGTTTTCGTCAGGAATGACGGACCTGCATTGATCACAGATTTTCATGGGGCGAGGCTCATAAGAAGGGGTGGCCCATCATGGGCGGTGATGATGCGTTGAAACGACCGGGGATCGATAGGATTCATACGGGCTGGGTCGCAGGGAGGAGGGCGCAAGGGGAGCGCCGCGTATCCGGTCGCGCTGATCCTACACCAAGGTCCGGAGGCTGCTAAGGGGTGGAATGTGGACTGCGTCAACTGTCAGGCAAGTGTTTGGGTCTATGCTTACCTTGCCCCTCTTGAATCAGGCCCCCCCATGCACGAACACCGAACGGTCCACAAGGAGTACGCGTGAGACATTCGATATCGGTTGCAGCGCTGCTTTGTCTCTTGCTCGGCACGGTTGCCAGGGCCGAGCAGTATCAGATCGTCACCGAAGAATGGGCACCGTACAACTATCTGGAAAACAGCCGGCTCACCGGCATGACCACCGAGATCGTCCGGGCCATCATGGCGCTGACCGGGGATGATTTCGAGGTGTTGCTGCAACCCAGCATGCGTGCCACCCAAATACTCAAGCACCGCCCCAAGACCATCATGTACTCCCTGTTTCGCACGCCGGAACGCGAGTCGCTGTACAAATGGGTCGGGCCAATCGTGGAAGAGTCCATCCACCCCTATCAACTGGCCAAGGCGCCGCCGGTGAACTCCCTGGAACAACTCCTGAGTGCCCCGCAGATCACCACGCGCCACGCCGGCCTGATGCCCCAGAGGCTGCAGTCGTTGGGCTTCAACAACCTGGACAAAAGTGCCACCGAAAGCAAGCTGCTCTATCGCATGCTGCTTGCCGGGCGCACCGGCATCATTGTCGGCGACACCGATGCGGGCGTGGCTTACTACAGCCGCCAGTTGAACATCGCGCCGGGCACTCTGCGGAAAATTCCCATCGAGCTTTATCGTTCGTCGTTGTATATCGCCTTTAGCTTGGACTCTGAAGACGAAGTGGTCGCGGCGTGGACCAAGGCTTTGGAGCAGTTGCGGCGATCAGGGGGGCTGGAGCGGATTCGGCGGCGGTATGAAGGGCAGGTCGGGCCATAAGAGCGCGATCAGCACGACCTTGCCCTGGAGACCGCCGCGTGAAGCTCGTCGGTGCGCAGCCGAGGCTTCGGCCAGCGGATAGGTGCTGTCTAGGGTGATATCAGGACGCTGTACGGCTTCAACCAGCCTGGCACAGTTGCCCGAGACTGGTTGCGTCGATAGCAGAGTAGAGGGTCGTCCAAGAACCTTTCTTCGTTTCGTAAAGTGGCAACCAGACTAAGTCGTGTCTATTGTTTTTTGGCGACAGATAGCTATCGGAGGCATGGACATGGGGCAGAGCACTTCGCCCGCCGCTTCGGCTGTGGGTGACACGGGCATGGTAGCCACAACCTTATGGGGCTCGGACAAAATCGGCGGAATCACGGTCGATCCAGACGGTATTATCTGGCTGGGCGCCTACAGTCGCCTGGGGCTGGGGGGCGAAGAGGATTCAGGCTTCACCGGCAGTCTGGTCCGGTTCAATGCCAACGGTAGCCTGGACCGCAACTTCAGTGGAGACGGTAAATCCCTCCTGCCTGTGACCCTCGATATCGAGGACGGCGGTAATGCAGCGGTGCAGCCGGGAGGGGGCTACCTGGTGACGCGATACGTGAAAGTAGGCGACGCCTGGGTGTCGGGCGTGAGTCGCACCTTGGCTGACGGCAGCCTCGATACGAGTTTCGGCAACGGCGGCGCCGCGACAGTGCCTTTCTACTGGAATGAATCTCTAGGCCAGCAAGCGTCGCTCTCTGTACAACGCGACGGCAGCTTTTTCGCAAGCGCTGCGTACCCCTCTGGGGAAATCCATATCGCCCGCTTCGACGCGACGGGGGGCTTGGTCTCGTCTTTCGCAGAGGGTGGGATCCTGCACTTGCCAGCATCCGTCGGCATTCAACCCAGCGGCACGATCGACGTTTCGCTGCAGGGAGACGGGAAGGTATTGGTCACGGGGCGAGATACGCTGACCCGCCTCAACCAGGACGGCACCCTGGATAGCAGCTTTGCCAACGGCGGCAGCCTGGCCCTGGATGTTCACGCAGATGCCCTCGTTATCCAGGATGACGGCAAAATCCTGCTGGCGGGCGCCTCGGGTGGCGTGGCGACCGTCATCCGACTCAACGCCGACGGCTCGCTCGACACCGATTTCGGTGATCAGGGTTGGGTAAGTTGGGGCTCAGAAAACGCGCCTTTCGCCGTAGCCGACATTATCGTGCGGGCCGACGGCAAGCTATTGATTGGCGCAAGCCAAGGTACGAGCGCGGACGGCTATCTGGCCGCCCTGGTTCAGTTGAACCCCGACGGTAGCCTGGACCACAGCTTTGGCAATCCCGACGACGGCTATTACCATCTTGACGGCGGTCGCGATGATGACTTCTTGCTGGGTACCAACTCCTTTGATGATGCGATCGTTGGCGGGGCCGGTAACGATCTGCTCGATGGCCAGCAAGGTCGCGACCTGCTGACGGGCGGTGCCGGGGCCGATACGTTCCGTTACGAGTCAGTCACAGACAGCTACCGAACCGCAACCGCGGCCCATAGCGACCGAATCATCGACTTCGACCCCAGCATCGATACGATCGATCTCTCCTCCCTGGGCTTGCTCGGGCTGGGCAATGGACATGACGGAACGCTGGCGATACGAGTCAATGAAAGCGGGACGCGGACCTACCTCAAGAGTTTTGATAGCAACGCGGATGGGGAACGCTTCGAATTGGTCTTCGATGGTGACTTGAGCCAAACGCTGAATGAAACCAACATCCTGTTCCAGCAAGCCAGGTTGCTGGGCACCGAAGAAGCCGATCGTTTACAGGGCAACGCTCGAGGCGAAATCATCGAAGGGTTCGCAGGCGATGATCGCCTTTATGGCGCGCTGGGGAATGATGTATTGGTTGGCGCAGAGGGACGGGACCTGTTGGTGGGTGGCGCTAACAATGATGTGTTCCGCTTCGACGCACTGAGCGACAGCTACCGTACCGTCACCGAAAACCACACTGATCGCCTGCTTGACTATACCGCGGGTGAGGACACGATCGACTTGTCCGCCTTGGGCTTTACCCGGCTGGGAAATGGTTACAACGGCACGTTGGACGTGGTTGTCAATGAAGCCAAGAACCTGACTTACTTGAAAAGCTATGAAGCCGACGCCAATGGGGCTCGATTCGAGTTGAGCCTGGTAGGGGACCACTCCGGTTACCGTAACCTGGACATCATCTTCGCCGAGCCCCCGGGAGAGGAAGTCTTTCAATTGATCGGAGTGGCTGACCTTTGGGTGTAAAAACGCCAAATATCAGCCCTCGCGGCTCCGGGCTTGCGGCATGCCGAGAGCAACGACTACTTCGTCTATGAAGCGCCTGACCTTTGCCGAGGGACGACGGTCGGCTGGATATATCAGATTCACGGGGTAGGTAGGTCCTTCGAAGTCTTCGAAGAGTACGACCAGCTCCCCACGTTGCACGTAGGGCGCAAGCACGTCCTCCACACAGAGCGTGATGCCGAAATCCAACAACGCTGCGTTTACCTTGGCCAGGGTGTTATTGACTTTCAGTCGGCTCGCAATGGGGATCGCAAATGTCTGCCTGTCTTTCGTAAACCGCCAAAGCTTGTCTGTCATTCGATCAGAAAACAGATACCCCAGACAGTCATGGTCCACGAGTTGCTGGGGGTGGAGCGGGGTGCCTTTGCGCGACAGGTAACCTGGAGATGCGCAGGCGAACATCCTGAAAGGTTTCAAACCGCGTTGCACCAACGCTGCACTGTCGGCTAATCGCGGTTTTCCTAGCCGGAAAACCACTTCGTATCCCTCCTCCACGATATTCACAAACCTGTCTGTCAATTCCAATTCAATTTCGGTTTCTGGATAGCGCGTCAGATATTGGGTAAGGAACGGGATTAATCGATGGGAGCCGTAATTATAAGGTGCGCTAATCCTTATCTTTCCGCGCGGTGTTGAGTTCCCTGCAAGTGCCAGCGCTTCGGCGTCTTCAACGTCGCTCAGGATGGCCTTGCAGCGCAGATAATATTCTTTTCCCAAGGCGGTCAGGCTTTGTCGGCGAGTGGTTCGGGTGATCAGTTTGAGACCTAGCTGCGATTCCAGATTGCCGACCTGTTTGGCAATCTGTTGCGGGGTAACGCCCAATACAGCCGCCGCTGCCGAAAAAGAACTTGATTCGGCGGCTGCAACGAAAGCCGCCATGCTTTTCAGCTTATCCATATCTACAACCTTTGGTTGTCAATGTTGTTCTATATCGAACGTTTATCTTGGAAATCCTCCTGCTTAACATGCCTCAGGTCAATCAAAGGTAGCGCCTTGCGCTTATAGGTCGGAGATCTGGAATGGTGAACATATCGCATGAAACGGCAGAGACCGCGGAGCGGCGACTGTTACGCGTGACTACCCAGGCGCGCGTCAGGTTCTTTACCGGCACGTATGCGTTTTTAGAATTTCCGTTGTCATCTTTTCCAAACGCAGTACGTCCTGACGCGCTGGCGCTCGTTCGGGATGACAACGTATGGAGTCAACTGGTCCCTTGCGATGCCGTCGAGCAGGAGCTATTCGGTGTCTTCCGCTTCCATTTTCCAGAGGGTGCGGACAACAGTGGGTTTGTAGGTTGGTTGGCTACTCGACTGAAACAGCGCTTTGGAACGGGTGTTTTCGTCACTTGCGGCCAACATCGAGATGACGGGGGAATATTTGATTATTGGGGCGTACCGGCCACGTTGGCCTCGGATGTCTTCAGAGAGATCCAGACTCTGGTTGATGGGCCCTTGACCGTTGCATCGCAACGAGACCTCATGCCCTGAATATCAGACTTCGCTCCGGGCAAGGAATGGCTTCAGTACGGCCAGTACTTGCGCTGATCAGCGCAGCGTTAAGTTCGATTACACCGTCGACATACATGACGCCACCGAGGTCAGCGTCACCATAGGCGGCCAGGTAGTTGGATATGACCACGCCGCCCAACGACCAGCCGACCAATACCGGATGGTTGCTGCCCGTTGCCTTGATCACCGCTGCGAGAGCATCAACCTGTCGAAACCGTCGCCAGCCAATTGGGGTACGGCTCATTGGCCGCCTTTAGCCGGGCTTTCAAACGTTCGGTGGGCTTGTCCCCAAGTGCTGTCCGGGCCGCGAGCACCGTAGCTGATCAGACAACCGCCACAATTGCAGGGTGATCTTCATGCACCTGCGGGCAGTCAAGGCGCCCTCGGCATGACGGACCCGCTTTGCCTCGCTGGCTGACGCTATCGCCGAGTTGAGGGAGTCGTTCCTTTTTTGGCTGAAAGAGGTCTGTTCTCTAACGCATCAACACCCTGGGCCGCGAGGACGAGATCGGCTGCCCGCTCGCCAATGACCACGCAAGGCGCCATGGTGTTGCCGACGGTGATGCGCGGCATGACCGAGGCATCCGCGATCCGCAATTTCTCGATGCCATATACGCGCAGCTGGTGGTCGACCACAGACATCTCATCTCGGCCCATTTTCGCGGTGCAGGACAGGTGCCAATAGGACACGGCAGAGTTGCGGATGAATTGCTCCATGGCGCGGTGAGCTTTCGGCCCGGGCACCACCTCGCGCTTTACCAGGTCGTTGAAGGTTTCGCTGTTCCCGAGTGCCCTGCAGAGGTCGATCGATGCAAACGCCGCCGCCATATCCTCGGGTGCGCTCAGCGAGTTCGGCTCGATGAGTGGAGCATCCGACGGCCCGGCGCCCGATAGACGCAGGCGCCCTCGACTGACAGGCCTGGCCAGCCCTGCGAACATCGTCCAACCCTGTTGCGGTGGCTGGATACCCACTTCAGCAGGAGAGGGCACCGCAAATTCAAGCTGGCAGTGCAGCAGGTCCGGGGCGTCCAGGCGACTGTCGCTTTTCCAGTACAACGTGGTTTCACAACCGCCGCCACCAACCGCCTGGGGTTGCAGGTATTCCCAGGTACAGCCAAAGGCAATATGGTCCTGAAGATTCTGACCCACGCCGGGAAGGTGACTGATCGGGACGATGCCATGGGGGCGCAGCTCACTCTCCGGGCCGATGCCTGACTGCATGAGCACCTTGGGCGTGTTCACCGCGCCCATGGACAAGACAACTTCGGCTTCGGCATAGAAGCACTGCCGTTGCCCTTCGATGATCACTTCGACACCGACCGCCCTCGTGCCGCTAAGCAGGACACGGGCCACCAGCGCGCCGGTGAGGACAGTCAGGTTCGGTTGGTGCAGCCGTGGCCGGACATAGGAATCGTAAACGGATTCGCGCCTGCCCTGGTTGATGCGTAGATCGGTGATCGCGGCTCCGCCCGGGCCTTCCATCATCGCTCCGTTGGGACTGTCATATCGGGGGATACCCAAACGACCGGCCGCTTCCAGGGTTGCCCAGGCGAGGGGTTGAGGCGAGGCTGGCTGCTCGACATGCACAGGCCCACCTGAACCGCGCCGTGCGGCATCCGGGCTGCCGTGCCAGTTCTCGATCCTGCGGTAGTAATCCAGTACTGAATCGTATCCCCAGGCGCCATCGCCGGACTCGGCGGCGAAGTAATCCCAGTCCGATCGATGCCCGCGTGCCCAGACCATCACGTTGATGCTGGAGCCACCTCCAAGCCCCTTGCCCATGTTCAAGGGAAGACGACGACCGTTGAGGTGGGGATTGGGTTGTCCCGCGAATGCCCAGTCGCGCTCTGAACCGAGGTTCAGCGGCCACTGCGCCGGCTCTACAACCTCAGGGCCGGCGTATTCGTTGCCTGCTTCAATCAACAACACGCGTGCGTTGTCCTGTTGGGCAAGGCGGGCCGCGACCACGCAACCCGCCGTACCCGCACCACACACGATGAAGTCGTAGTTCCGATCATGCCGATGATTCATGCGTCCGTTCCGTATCGATGCGGCGTTTGAGTTCAGGACTATCAGGGGTGTCGCGTCGCAGCGATCACTGCGCGCCGACGCTTTTCACGGCCTCGAGAATCACCTTGGCCACTTCGGCCGGCTGCGACTGCTGGGGCACATGGCTGGTGTGCACCTGTGCCAGGGTGGCGCCGATACGCTTGGCGGCAGAACGCTGGACATCGGGATGGATCATCCGGTCCTCGGTGGCGAGCAGATACCAGGACGGTTTGGTCTTCCAGGCAGAGACGGTTGTTTTGTCCTCGAACGCGGATGCCTTGATGGGGCCTTGCGTCGCGGTCATCACGGCGGTCTGCGCCGCGGGAAGATCCTGGGCGAAGTCCTTCGCCATGCCTTCCGGGGTCAAGTAGAGGAAACCGTTGCCGTCAGCCTTGATTTGACTGATGCCCGGGGGTGTGGGCGCGCCTTTGCCTTGTTCGCCGCTGGTTTGGCCGGCATCGGGAGCGAAGGCGGCGACGTACACCAGGGCGCGGACTTTCTCGTCGCTGCCGGCCTGGGTAATCACGGTGCCGCCCCAGGAATGACCGACCAGTACGACCGGCCCCGTCTGATTGTTCAGCGTTCTTTGCGTTGCAGCGACATCGTCGGCAAGCGAGGTGAGCGGGTTTTGCACGACCGAAACGGCAACCCCCTTGGCCTGCAGAAGCGGCACGACCTTGGCCCAATCGGAGCCGTCGGCGAACGCGCCGTGTACGATGACCACCGAAGGCGTTGTATCTTGGGCCTGGCTGATACCTGCGGCCAATGTGCTTGCAAGGGCGAAGGCGAGGGTGACGGCTTTTGATCTGAATGTTTTCATGGCATGAACTCCTGTGTGGGAGCTCAATTCTGCTGACTGGCCTGCTTCGTGGGCATCGGTCATTTATCCGACCCCAAGGCATTTTTCATGGATAGTGCGTTGCAACTGGACATTTCATTGAGCGCAGCGCTGCAGGCGATCGGTCAGGTCGGGGACCTCAGCATGGGCCAGCCACTCGGCCATTCCCGACGCGTTGCCGCACTGGCGCGCAGGCTGGCGCAGGTCTCACACGGCGATGGCGAGCACCTGAGGGTGGCGGAGCAGGTTGCCTTGCTGCGCTGGTCCGGCTGCACCGCCAATGCCGAAGGGTTTGCGGATCTGCTCGGTGATGACGTCGATGGCCGCCGCGCGATGCTCGACCTGACCCTGAGCAAAGAGGCCATGAACGCGGTGCATCAGGCGACCCCGCTGGCCGTTGTGCACTGCGAGGTCTCCGGCGAAGTCGCGAAAACCCTCGAACTGGGGGCCGCTGTCGAGGCAGGCCTGTGCCGCGTATTCGAAACCTACGACGGGACTGGCCGGCCGCTGGGCTTGACCCATGAGCACATTCCGGAGGTCGCCTATCAGGTGGTGCTTGCCGGTGATCTGGATATTCTCAGTCGAGCACATGGCTTGGACGCGGCGCTGCGCTGGATCCGCGACCAGTCGGATCGGCGCTATCCCGCTGCCCTCGCGTCGTTGCTCATGGATAACGCCAGGGCGTGGCTGGCAGACCTGGATGGCCGCTCTCAAAACCCGGTCCATGGGGAGGCCGAACGCTCCGTCTCGCTGACCTTGGTGGGGGACGTGATTGACTTGAAGTTACCCTGGCTGGCGGGGCATTCGCGGCGGGTGGCGCATGTCGCCATGGAGGCTGCGCGCCTGTGGGGGCTAGGTGAACCCACCCTGGCAGCGCTCGGAAAGGCGGCCCTCGTCTACGGTCTGGGTCGGGCAGCCGTTTCCAACCAGCTCTGGAACACCGCCGGGGCGCTTCCTTATGGCGCCGCGGAGCGGGTACACCTGGTTCCCTACTGGACGCAACAGGCGCTCAGGCCTATCAGTGAACTGGCCGTGCCTGCCGAGATTGCCGCCCATGCCTACGAACGGCTCAACGGCAGTGGCTACTTTCGAGGTGTGATGGGGGATGCACTGTGTGCCGAGCATCGACTGCTCGCCACTTCCGTAGCCTGGGTCGCACTCAGGGAAGCCAGGCCCTGGAGGGCGGCCCACGGCGAATCGGAGGCGGCCAGACTGCTGGAGCAGGAGGCCGCCAGTGGTTTGTTCGACAAGGCTGTATGCGAAGCGGTTATCGCCGCTGCACGTGGCGAGCGTCTGACTCATCAGTCGAAGAGTTCGTTACTCACCGCACGGGAGTGTCATGTACTCCTGGAAATCAGTCGTGGCGCCAGTAACAAGCAGGTGGCGCGACTGCTGGACATCAGTCCGAGCACCGTTCGCACCCACATGGAAAGCATATTTCGCAAACTGGAATGCTCGACCCGAGCTGCCGCGACCCTGAAGGCATTAACGCTGGGCTTGATCGCCTGATGCCGAGTCGCGGCAGGTTGATTATTCGAAGCTTGGCAACAAGAGGTCCGGCAGGCCTTCTCCTTTGACGTTCAACCTCGTACGGGGGAGGGCCGCGACCCGCGTGTGTTCATTTTTGGTGTTATTGAAAGTCATTATCATTTGATATATTCTCGCGACTCTTCCTCGCTTGAGTCGCTTGCGTGTCCAGGCCATCCGATCCTCATTCCACCGACGGCCAGTTCGAGAGCCATTCGAGTGAACTGCTGCACTTCCTCACACGCCAGGTGAAGTGCGCAGAACTGGCGGCCGACCTGCGCCAGGAGACTTGGTTGCGCTTTCGCCGGCGCGAGTCCGGGCAAGAGATCGGCAATCTTCGTGCGTTTCTCTATCGCATCGCGCGCAACCTGATCATCGACTACCGCCGTCAGCAAAAATCCCGCCCCGTCGAGGAGGAGATATCCATCGAATTGGTCAGTGCCCAGCCGGGTCCGGAGCGAGCGGCAAGCGACGCCCAGCGCCTGGAGCGACTGCAGCGCGTGGTCCAGGATTTGCCACCGCACCTGCGCCAGGCGTTGTTGTGGAATCGCCTGGACGGGCTGACCCAGCGTGAGATCGGCGAACGCCTGGGTGTCTCGGAAAGCATGGCCGGACGCTATATCCTGAAGGCCCTCGAACACTGCCAGCAGCAGATGGACCCGTAGCCGTGACTCATCCTTCGCTTCTCGATCAGGCCCGGCAATGGCAGGTGCTGCTGCATTCTGGCCGCGCCACCGCTGCCGATCGCGCTGCCGCGCAGGCCTGGCGCCAGGCGGCGCCCGAACATGAGCAGGCGTTGCGTGAGGTGGAAGGGCTGTGGTCGTTGCTCGGCCAGATAGAACGTCCGACCGAGCAGCCTCAGGTGCGCGTGCTGCGTCGTCGTCGACACTGGGCGGCTCCACTGGCCTGCGCCGCGATGCTGTTGCTCGCCCTGTGGCTACCGCGCGGCACCTGGATTGGCCTGTATGCCGACATCAGTACCCAGCCGGGGGAGGTGCGCGAGGTGCGTCTGGCCGATGGTTCGCTGTTGACCCTCAACGGCGATTCGGCGCTGGACTGGCAGTTTGTCGACGGTCGCCGCGAGGTCAGGCTGTACCGCGGCGAGGCGGATTTCCAGGTCGCCCATGACCCGGCCCGGCCGTTCATTGTCAGGGCCGGCGAGGCGCGCATCCGCGTCACTGGCACGCGCTTCGATGTGCGTCTGGAGGAGGGCGGTGTCGACCTCGCGGTAAGCGAGGGCCGCGTGCTGGCCTCCAGCGAGGGGTGCGAGCCGCTGCCCGTGGTGGGCGGGCAGCAGGTGCAGTGGCGCGGCGGGGCGCTGCAGGCGCCGCAAGCATTGGATGGGCGCCAGCGCTTGGGCTGGCAGCGCGGCAAGCTGGTGTTCCGCGACCGGCCGCTGGAGCAAGTGTTCGCCGAGCTTGAGCGAAGCCAGTCTGCGCGGGTGCTGTTTGTCGACGAAGCCGCTCGCCGGCTACAAGTGACCGGCGTGTTCGCCCTTGACGACCCACAGGCGGTGTTGAGCTCTGTGGAAACCACCTTGCCTGTGCGTCTGGTGCGCCTGCCGGGGTTGATTCTGGTCACGTCCCGCCGCTGAGGCCCGCGCCTGTCCCTTCAAAAAAAGAAAATATTTAGGCGGCGATGGTTCAGAAATCATCGCCGCCTTCGTCTTCCGTTCCTGCAAATGCGACTTCTTCGTATTGAAAGCCAAGGACATCAGCATGCGGTCGACCTCCTTCCTCGCGGCGCTAGCCGTTCTTCCCCTGGCCATTGCCGCCGCACAGGCGCAAGCCGTCGAGCTCGACGTGCCTGCCCAGCGGCTCGACGCGGCGCTCACCGATTTCGCCGAGCAGGCCGACGTGCGGCTGCTCTATGACGCCGGCCTGACCCGTGGCAGCGCCGTGGTGCCGGCGCTTAAGGGCGACTATTCGGTGGTCGACGGCCTGCAGCGGTTGCTGGAGGGCAGCGGCCTGACCTTCCAGACCGGCAACGACGGCACCATCACCCTGGTGCCGCTGCCCGAGCAGGGCTTGCTGGAGCTGGGCCCGACCACCATCAGCGGGCTCGCCGAAGGCCGTGTCGACCTGCCGGCCGAGTACGCCGGCGGCGAGGCGGCGCGAGGTGCCCGCATCGGTGTGCTGGGCAACCAGGACATGCAAGATGTGCCCTTCGCCTTCTCCAGCTACACCTCCGAGCTGATCGAGAAGCGCCAGGCGCAGACCCTGGCCGATGTGCTGGCCAGCGATCCGGGCGTGCGTCAGTCGTTCGGCTTCGGCAACTTCTCCCAGGTGTTCGTCGTGCGCGGGTTTCAGCTGTTCAGCGACGACATTGCCTTCAACGGGCTGTACGGCATTCTGCCGCGCCAGATCATCTCCACCGAGTCGGTCGAGCGGGTCGAGGTGTTCAAGGGGGCCAACGCCTTTGTCAATGGCGTGTCGCCGTCGGGCAGCGGTGTCGGCGGGGCGATCAACGTGGTCTCCAAGCGTGCCGAAGACACCCCCACACGCAGCGCCACCTTGGACTATGCCAGCGACAGCCGAGTGGGCGGGCACCTCGACCTGGGCCAGCGCTTCGGCGAGGACAACCGCTTCGGCGTGCGGGTGAACCTGGCCCAGCGCGAGGGCGAGACCGCGGTGGACGATGAGCACTCGCGCTTCAGCCTGGCCACCCTAGGCCTGGACTACCGCGGTGACCGTCTGCGCCTGTCCGCGGATCTCGGTTACCAGAAGCAACGGGTCAATGAGGGGCGCTCGGTGGTCTACCTCACCACGACGGGACCTACCAGCACACTCAACGGCAAGACGCCGTCGGCACCGGACTCCGACCACAACTACGCGCAACCCTGGAGCTGGTCGCAGCTCGAAGACACCTATGGCATGTTCAGCGCCGAGTACGATCTGTCGCCCACGTGGACCGCCTACCTGAGCGCAGGCGGCAAATACACGCGGGAGAACGGTGTCTACGCCTCCAACTACGTCTACGGCGCGAATGGCGACGCCCGTATCGGCCGCCTTTATTCGCCGCTGGACCAGGAAACCCTGAGCGCCGTCACCGGGCTGCGCGGCGAACTCGCCACCGGGCCGGTCAGCCACAGCATCAACCTGGCCGCCAACGGCATCTGGCAGGAAAAGCGCAACGCGTTCGAGACCACCGCGGCGGGCAGTCGTGGTTTCGGTAATCTGTATCAGGGCCAGCCCGTCGCCGAGCCACCGGCCACCAGCGTCTCCGGCGATATCCACGACCCGGACACCACCGCCAAGGTGCAGAACCGTAGCCTGGCGGTGTCCGACACCCTGGGCTTGCTCGACGACCGCGTGCTGCTGACCCTGGGCGTGCGCCGCCAATCCATCGGTGCCGACGCCTGGAGCGCGGCCAGCGGTGCCCGCACCTCCAGCTATCAGGAAAGCATCACCACGCCGGCCTATGGCCTGGTGATCAAGCCCACTGAGTACCTGTCGCTCTACGCCAACCGCGTCGAGTCTCTGCAACAGGGCCCGACCGCGCCGGCCGCCGCACTCAACAACGGCGAGATGTTCGCACCCTATCGCTCCAAGCAGACCGAGATAGGCGCCAAGCTCGACTGGGGCACCTTCGGTGGCAGCCTCAGCCTGTTCCGCATCGAACAGCCCCAGGGCGTGCTCGGTGGCGACGGCTACTACCGAGTGGATGCCGAGCAGCGCAATCGCGGCGTGGAGCTCAGCCTGTTCGGCGAGCCGCTGGACGGCTTGCGCCTGCTGAGCGGTGCCACCTGGACCAAAGCCGAACTGCGCGGCACCGCTGGTGGTCGCGACGATGGCAACCAGGCGGTGGGGGTGCCGAAATTCCAGTTCAACCTGGGCGCCGATTGGGATGTGCCCGGCTTGCCCGGGGTGAGCCTGAACGGCCTGCTACTGCGCACCGGCGGCCAGTTCGTTGACAGCGCCAACGACTACAGCATCCCCGCCTGGACCCGCGTCGACCTGGGCGCGCGCTATCGGACGAAAATGGATGGCCGCGGGGTGACCTTCAACGCGATGCTGGAGAACGTCGCCGATGAGAATTACTGGGCCTCGGCCAACGGTGGTTATCTGACCCAAGGGGCACCGCGTACGCTGAAGGTGTCGGCTACTGTGGATTTCTGAGGTTGCTGGCGATTAAAGAGGTGTCGTTGCAAGTTGTGTGATTACGCGAAAGGCGGTTTCACTAAACCCTCCGAGAGGCTGCATTTGTGGCCTCTGTTGTTATTGTTGTTATTGTTGTGATTGGGTCGATTGGCGCTTTTCGCTAGGCAGGAGCCGGCCCAGAGTGTGTAAAAACGCTTCGCCAAGATTGAAGTGCGCGCATCTACGTTAAATCTGAAATTTATCGGCACGTCAGCAGATGTGGATTTCGCGTAGAAGCGCGATTTTAAGTCCGGTTTTGAGTACCTGTCGCGCTCAAAAACGTTTTTACACAGCCTCGGCCAGAAGCTGCCCTTCAGGAAGGCCAGCAATCGTCCAGAAGCAGGCTTTCACCTACATTGACAAAGCAGCGGCCGATCCAATTGGCTATCGATTTAGAACATGTGGCTGTTTGTGGTCGAAAGCCGGTCGTGGGGAAGCAGCGAATGTACCGGGAATGTGCGTGAAACGTTGTCATCTTTCTTCCTTCAGATGTCCCGCGCACAGTCTCATCTGTTATTCTGATTCAAAAATCATGCGTGTGGATGAGACGCTATGTTGCATTCAATACAGTTATCAAGCGGTAGATATGTCGGCTAATTAATAGTTGGGGAAACTGAGTATGCACCGCTTAATAGCAAATGGACTTGTTTTCATCAGCATTGCGATATTGTGTTCTGGCTGCACATCCTATTCGTCCCAGCCGACAATCAACGAACACGTTGAATCCGAAGAAAAAGAAAATATCTTCAGCTTCAGTTACGAAATAAACTCTCCATGGAAAGATAGTCGCTTTGCCAGGGACGCATACGCAACGACACTAAAATTTATTCCAAGCGCGCAAAATACTAGCTCAAACCTTACAGCTTTACCCCTTCCTACCTTAGAAATAAAAATCTCGGAATTTTCATCTGGCGGCGCTTGCGCACAAGAATACTTAACGGGCTTGAGTCTTGGTTTAATTCCTAGTTGGTGTTCAAGGCCAAACCTTTTCAAGTTTAATTTCATACTGAATAAAGACCACAGCTTTTGCAGGCAAAGAACTTATTCAATAAGTTCCACGTCCTTCTCACATCTCACGATGATTCCCTTCGCCCTATTCAATGCGGAAAATCAACCATTAACGCTCTATCAGGCCGCGCTAAAAGATTTCCTTCAAAGAGGTCAATGTACAACGTCCTAACAGGTACGTTCACATGCTTCGCCCGCCGCTACGGAGGCCCCATGTCAAGCATTGGGGCCGTTTGAGGTGGAAACTTATCTTAGGTGACCGTCTGCTTCTGGCCGAGGCTGTGTAAAAACGTTTTTGAGCGCGAAAGGTACTCAAAACCGGACTTAAAATCGCGCTTCTACGCGAAATCCACATCTGCTGACGTGCCGATAAATTTCAGATTTAACGTAGACGCGCGCACTTCAATCTTGGCGAAGCGTTTTTACACACTCTGGGCCGAAAGCAGTCCTTGATGAGCACCGTAGATAGCCAATCTCTGACCCTCTCGACCTTGAGGCTAGGGGGGCGAAGCAACTGGCAGGTAACGATGAGCGCGCGCTATGAGATTAGCTCTGAAAGAAGGGGTGGATGTATTTGAACAGAAATGAATCTACCCTATTCTTTACACCATCAGCCGTTAGCCTGAAATAGACTGCCATCATCGTTCAACGGCCGAAAATAACCTTTAATACAGCTAATCTCACGTACGCAAATCTGGATATGGGTTTTTTCTCGAAAACTTGTCCCAGGATATAGTCCTACACCTTCATTAAAAGGTGATCGAGCAGTTTCGTAAGCGGGGAAATCAAGTTTTGTACGGGCTGTATGCATGTTCTAAAATACAGCGCAGTCCAAGTGACATTTCAGCAGGTCCAAGTCGCTTTCGAACCCTGGGCTATTAATCGGAAGAGGGTTGCCGGTGGCGGCTGCGGTTGCTTCCAATAGGGCGTAAGCGCTCTTAAGCTCTAATAAAGCACCTTCCTCGGTCAAGTTGAAGCAGAGACCAAGATCGAGGACAGCGCCGATGACATAAGGATTCTTGATTGCCCCTTTACCGCGCTTCTTGTAGCGCTTGATACTTTCAGCATAACTCAGAGCTCGCTCTGGACTATTTTCCCAAAAGTAGATGCCTTGCCCTAGCCAGTCATAGTCGTTAGTGCTTGGTGTAAGGGACTCGCCGGCAAGTACAGCCTCGCCGACATCTCGATCACATCCATGGAAGCCCAAAACGAACGAAGGGAGGTTTTGATACATTATCGATAAGCAGCCGTAAGTTCGCCTGCTTCAGAGTACACCCCCGTCTTCTTCGCAAATACCTTGGCTTCCTCCGGATCTTCAGAAAGGAATTGAGCCAACTGCAGCATTCGTTCAGCTGCGTCAGAATGGGAGTTGTACATCTGTTTTGATGATGCAGCGGCTTCCCCTCGGGGAGTCTTCGGTTTGGCGGCAGCAGATAGTTCTTTAGCCGTTGTAACTTTGGCCGGGGCTTTTAAATTAGCTGCGAGAGCTTTCACAGGCTCGGCGGTCTGGGCGGCTGCAATCTTAGATTTTTTGGCCATTTATAGCCTCCTGCGACACAATCCAGTGCTTGGCCGCTGTGGGTTGTTCTCTGTCGCTCATGGTCACGGATAGAAAAAACGGGCGTTCTCAGACGCCCGTAATTCCATCAGTTTTCAACCTGCGCCTGAAGCCGCCGACCAATCACCTCCAGCAAATCACACCCATCCCGCAGCGGAATCACCAAAAGCTGTGCAAAATCCGACAGCACCACGGTGTCGCTGGCGATCTCGGAGCGAAACGCAATGTTTTCCAAGACCTGGGTAACCACGCGAATACGGTAGTCAGCGGTTGCATGCAAGACGTCAAGCGGTGCTTGGGTATCGATGAGTAGGGACGCAGGGGTACAGTCGATGCCGGTGATAGGAACGTATCTTTCCATGTTTGAAGCTCCGATCTAGTGAGGTTTTAACCACTCAATCGTCGCCAAACAATTGGGTGGCAGTTGCACGCAGGTTGGCGAACCGGGATCGGAACCGGCAGACCCGAAGGTCTCCCGCGCACAACTGCCATAACGGACAGCCGCGCAAGTGTGCCAAAGCCATCGCAAAAAACGCAGCACTTTTGCACGTGATCCCAGGTCGCCAAACCTGATCGCCATTTGGGCGACGTGAGGGACTATAGATTTGCGCACCCAAGACGAACAAGGTGAGAGATTCCGAGGCCTTCGTAGGAATCATGAGAACTCTCCAAGGAAACGAACCGACTTTATCCATTTCTGTAGGAGCAATTACTCACACCGAAGAAAACCCCACCCCAACCCCGAGGCCGCGACATCCGGTATCCTGCGCCTCTGGAACACCATCCCGGCCCGAGGCGTTCCAATCGTCATCCCGGCCCCTCGAACAGTCTGCAAAGCAACGCAGCAGGAGGCATGCAATGTTGATAGGACATCGGTTCGAGCGCACCGCGCAGGGTGACCTGTACATCCATTCGCGCAACGTGGTGCAGAGCTTGGTCGTGTTGGTGATAGGGGCGTTGGCCTTTATCTTGCCGATGGCGTTCGCCGTGTTTTTGATGGTTGATGGGGCCTCGTTGATGGCGGAGGTGGATCCACTGTCCGCTCTATTGATGGTGCTGCTGTGGCTGCTGATTCCTGCCCTTGGCCTGCTGCTGGTGGTGTACACCGGCGTCCACGAGACGTTGGTGTTGTCGCGGGTCGACGGCGAAGGCAAGCGCCTGACCCGAAACTTTTTCGGGCGCCGCGAGTGTGTGCAATCGGCCTTCCGTATCGATGTGGCCAAATCCCTCGAACTGCGTCGCTCCCCGCAGGTTGAGCGAGCTCGCACCCAGCTGTGGCTGATACTGCGCGATGGCACCGCGCAGCGCCTGACCACCCACAACGTTCCGGTGGTGCCGGGCAGTCAACGCACGGACGTGTGGCTGCGGGAGCTGGCCGATTACCTGGGCGTGGCGTTGCCCACTGAGGTCGTCGAGGGGGCGGCGCCGGTTGTGAAGGTGCCCTATAGGCCAACTCCGGCCCCTAGCAGCGGCAAGGTAGTAAGGGCAGCCCGTCAGCGCCGGGAACAGGGTGACGCGCCTGCGCTTGAGCTGACTGAGAAACTGGGCGTGCCCGCGCGTGCCTTGCTCACGCTATTGGGCGCCTTCTTTGCGGTGCTGGAACTGACTAACGTCATGACCTTGGTGCCGGCCATTTTTACCGGGCGGCTGCGCGTCAGTGGCTTTCGAACGGGCTCGACGACGTTCTATTGGGCCGAGCAGCCGCTGAGCTTTTCCTTCAACTTGCTGGTGGGTGTCGCCGAGGGCGTGATCGTCGGCTTTATTGCCTGGGGTTGCCTGCGCGTGGCGATCCAGGGGCGCATGAGCTCCAAGACCTGAGAGCGGTCGATTCGGTCGTCGTTGGGTTGGAAGGTTGAGAGGGCGCGGCGCAACTGAATGCGATTTTTAAACATCTACAGAGGAGACGAGTATGGAGCGCGACAACGACAGCAGCGCCTACATCACCACGACGCAAGCACTGGAAAGCCTCTACGGCCCCGTCGCGACGCCCTCGATGCTCAAGGAAGTCGACCATATCCATCCGGTTTACCAGCCCTTCATAGAGGCTGCATCCTTTGTGATTCTTGCTTCCTCAGGCCCCGGAGGCTTGGATGCGTCTCCGAGGGGCGATGCGCCGGGGTTCGTTCATGTCCACGACAGCAAGACGCTGTATTTGCCCGACCGCCGCGGCAACAACCGTATCGATTCGCTGCGAAACATCGTTGAGGATCCCCGGGTCGCGCTGCTTTTCCTCGTGCCCGGCGTGGGGGAAACCTTGCGCGTGAATGGCACGGCCAGGATATCCATCGAGCCAGCCCTGTTGTCCCGCTTCGCAGTGAAAGGGCAACTCCCTCGAACCGTTCTGGAAGTCACCGTAACCAGTGTTTACTTCCAGTGCAGCAGGGCGGTGGTCAGGGCGGGGCTATGGGATGTGAAGCGGCAGATCGAGCGCAGTGCACTGCCCACGGCAGGCGAGGTGTTCAAACGCATTTGCCCATCGCAGGTCGATGGCGACGCTTATGACAAGGCACTGCCGGAGCGTGTTGCCAATACGCTTTACTGACGGTTTTTTAAAGCACTCCAATACCCAGTCCGAGAAACCTGGGCATTGCCTGTTGTTATCGATAAGCCGAGGTGCAGTCCCCCTAAGATCATTTATTTGAAATGACCTCACTCATGTATTGATGCAGATCGCGCAGGTCGTTGACGCTCCAAGGGTGCGGCGGGATCTTCACGCCATTCTCTTTCAAGGTCCTTGGAATCAGGTTTCCATTGGGGCGAAGTATGATTGAAGAGACAATCACACCCGGGTAATCGGTCAGTCGTTTCTTGAAGGCGGGTGTCGTAAGGTCAGGGGTTGGCGGGCTGCTTTTCTTGGCCAATGGTCCTGTTCCCTTGATGTCCGCGCCATGGCACACGGCGCATCGCTGAAGATAGAGTGTTTTCCCATTGGCGTTGTCCGCGAAGGACGCTGACGCTTGCATGAATGACAAGATGCCGAGTAGAGCAACGGATGATGTTTTGATGTTCATGTGACCGGTACAGCTGATTTGAATGGCTGACGCAACCTGCCAATTGGGCCAATGAATTCACGTGAGCCTTGGCGCCGAGCATGAGGTAGCCGGGCAGGGCGGATGCCAAGTGATGGTTGACTGTCCAATGGTTCGTTTCATGGAGGATAAACGGTGGTGCTGGTTCCAAAGCTGACTCCCTGTCGTAGTGCGGTTAGGACCGATCCTTCAACTATGTAACATTTTTCAGCCGTGCGCTGACAGGCAAGATTGATGAGAACCTGTGGCGAGGGAGCTTGCTCCCGCCGGCCGCGAAGCGGCCCTTCGAACAAGCCCTGAGATTTGGCTTGGTACACAGGTTTTCAGGACTGCTTTGCAGTCCAGCGGGAGCAAGCTCCCTCGCCACGGGGTTTGTGTTGGTCGGTGGACCGAGTTGTCGGCTTTTAGGGCCGCTTCGCGCCCCAGCGGGGATAAATCCCCTCGCCACAAGAAGGGGCGGCGGGATGTCGCTCAGCGCAGTTCAATGGTGTTTGTGGCGAGGTTGCAACTACCCTTCGAACTCCGTCTTCAACATCGTCAAAAACGCTTCCCTGGCAGGATGCCGGCCAGCGTTTTCATGCCAGTAGAACAGGTTGTCGATGCCCGTCAGCTCAGGGAACTCATACCCTGTCCAGCCAGCCCCCTGGCGATACTGCTCATAGATCCCACGAGGCACCAGCGAGACGCCGGCACCGGCACTGACGCAGCCGACGATGGCGCCATAGCTGGCGATGCTGATGATCGGTTGCACTTGGTCATGGCGCAGCAACCACTGCTCCAGGGCAAGGCGGTACGGACAGCCCGGGGGCCACATGAAGATGGCCTTGCCTTGCAGGTCTGCGGCGTTGCGCAAGGGGCCGTGGGATTCGGAGGCGATGAGCATCAGGTCTTCGCGGTACATCACGGCGCGCTTGAGCCCCGGCCGTTCCACATCGACCGCCACGATCACACCGTCGAGCCGATGGTGCTGGGTATCGTCCAGCAACTGTGCCCAAGTCCCCGTGCTCAGTTCCAGCGACACCTGAGGATACTGCGCGTGGTATTTGGCCAATAACTGAGGCAGGCGCCCGGTGGCGCTGGATTCGATGGCGCCTATGCGCAGCGGTCCGCTTGGCGTGTGGCTGGGGTTTACCGCGCGGCGGGCTTCCTCCGTCAGGCCGAGGATTTTGGTCGCGTACCCCAGGAACACCTCGCCCGCCGGGCTGACCCGCAAGCCGCGACCTTCACGAAAAAACAACGGTGTACCCAGCTCCCGCTCCAGGGATTTGAGCCGTGCCGTGATGTTGGACGGCACGCAGTGCAGCACTTCGGCGGCACGGGCGATGCTGCCGGTGTCGCAGACGGTCTTGAGCATGCGCAGTTGGGACAGTTCCATGGCTCACCCAAAGTGAATGGTTGGCTGAGTTTAAGTCACTTGTATTGATGATGGGTGGTTTTGATACTGCGGCGTAAATCGACCAGACGCTCAGTGCGCAGGAACTCTGAATGGAAACCCGATGTGTGCCGTTGGAAGGCTTGAAGAACCCCTGCAGACCCCGCGTGAAATTGATTCTGGCGACGCTGTTCGTGATTCTTTGCTGGGCCTATTCGCCGATTGGTATTCGCATCGGCTTGCAGGCTTACGAACCGGGTCAGCTGGCATTGATGCGGTTTCTCATCGCTTCGGTGTTCATGGCTGTCGTCGCGATAGCAAAGGGTATTTCTTGGCCGCGTCTCGGGGATTTACCGTTGCTGGCGGTATTGGGTTTCTTTGCCGTGAGTCTGCACCACATCGCCCTCAATTACGGTCAGCGGGGTGTCAGTGCTGGGGCGGCCAGTATTCTGGCCCAGTCCACGCCTTTGTTCAGCACTTTGCTGGCGCATTTTGTCTTCAAGGACAGAGTCGGCGCTTGGCAATGGGGCTGTGTCCTGTGCGGCTTGCTTGGTGCTGCCGTGGTCGTCACGGGGGATCGAGGCTTGGGCGACATGGACGTCCGTGGGCTATTGATCCTGCTGGCGGCGCTGTCCTGGAGTGTGTATTTCGCTTTGCAGAAGCACCATACCCATCGCTACGACGGCTTGACCCTGGTTTGCTACACCGTCTGGTCGGGCACACTCCTGTTGTTCATTTTCGCGCCGGGCATGTTGAGCGCGGTGCGACAGGCTTCGGCTTCGGTGAACCTGGCGGTGTTGATTCTCGGTATTTTCCCCAGCGCGCTGGCGTACCTTGCTTGGGCTTACGTGCTGGCCCACAGCGACGTGAGCCGCGCTTCCATGGCCCTTTACCTGATACCGCCCACGGCGATGTCGATGGCTTGTCTAGTCCTGGCCGAACGCCCAGCGGCGATGGTGATGGTTGGGGCGGTTATCGTGTTGGCGAGTGTGCTTGCGTTGAATTTTGAGCCGGCGAAGGTGGCAAAAGCCGCCGCTGACTGAGGATTACCTGACCGGATGGTGATGTGCCAGGCCGGCTGACGCGGATCGATCGTTCCCATGCTCCCGCGTGGGAATGCCACCAGGGACGCTCTGCGTTCCGCCCTTGGCATGTGACGCAGAGCGTCACGGGATGCATTCCCACGCGGAGCGTGGGAACGATCAACGCAGCGCCCCTTATTTTTTAACCTGATAATCCTGGCCCCACACGCGCACGGTGTTGATTTTCTCGTTCAACCCTTCAAACACAAACTTCTGCCGCACGGCCGTCTTCGGCGGAATGGTGACTTCATCCGGGTTTTCAAACCCTGCGAGCTTGTTGGCGTAACCGGCCTGGTCGATGGCGAGCAAGGCGCCCGTCTGGCCAAGGTTGATCAGGCGCAGTTGGGTGTCGGTGCTGTTCTTGAAGCCGAGGGTGACGCTGAAGGTGTCGTCGACGGGCTCCAGCTTCAGGACTTCGATGGTGACGCGGTCTTTCAGTTGCTCATTGGAAGAAATGATCGTCGCGCCGTCGGCACCCTGGGCCGATTCGCGGCCATCGAGCACGCCTTCGCTGACGCCGCCCAACAGGTTCTTGCCGGCGGTAATGAAGCTTGAGACGGCTGCCTTGGTCGAGTCCTTGATGAGGCTGCCGTCGGTTGGCTCGCCTTCGGCGAAGCACAGCGAGCTGAGCAAAAGGCTGGAGACGAGGAGGGTGGAGCGTGACGGCAGAAGGTTCATACCTGAGTCCTTGAGGGGGGGCAACGACATCGCCCGTCAACGGGGCGAACGGCAATGATAGCCGTGATCATGGGCCGCTAGCGATCTGCTTCCTTGAGTTTTTCCGACATCTTCACCAGCGTTGCCAACGAGTCTGCATTCATCTTGCGCATCAACGACCCGCGCCGCACTTTCACGGTCACCTCGCTCAATCCCAGTCGGGCGGCCACCTGCTTGTTCAACAGCCCTGACACGACCAGGTCCATCACCTCGCGCTCGCCGTCAGTCAACGCGTCATGCCGACGTTTCAGAGCGTCGACACTCGCCGCGGCCTTGCGCCGTTCCTGGTCGCGGTTCAGGCCCAGGGTGATTGCATCGAGCAGGTCCTGTTCGCGAAACGGCTTGGTCAGGAACTCCAGCGCCCCGGCCTTCATGGCTTTGACCGACATGGGAATGTCGCCATGGGCGGTGATGAACACCACCGGGACCTGGATATTCAAACGCGCCATTTCCTGCTGGAAATCCAGCCCACTCAGGCCCGGCATGCGCACGTCGAGGATCAGGCACGCCGGAACGTCCGGCCGTTCGGCGTCCATGAATTCACGGGCCGAGCCGAAGGCCATGCTCGCCAGGCCCACGGAGGCCAGCAGGTCTTGCAGGGAGGCCCGTACCGAAGGGTCGTCGTCGACGATGAAGACCCTCGAGTCGGGCTGGTCATGCATGTCAGTCTGGCTCATCGGATTCCCTTGTGACGGCGGGCAGGGTGAAGTGAAAGGTCGAACCTGAGGGCGAATGGCTGGTGGCCCAGAGTCGTCCGTCATGGGCCTCGATGATCGAGCGGCTGATGGCCAACCCCATCCCCATGCCGTCCTGCTTGGTGCTGTAGAAGGCGTCGAACACCCGTTCGCGGTCGCTGGCCGGCAAGCCATTGCCTTGGTCGGATACCGAAAAGAGCAGTTGCCCAGGCGATTCGAGCGTCACCTGAAACTGCAGAACCCGCTGGTCGACGTCAACCTGACGCATGGCGTCGAGCGCGTTCATCGCCAGGTTCAGGATCACTTGCTGGATCTGCACTTCGTCCGCCAGCATCGGCGGCAGTCCGTCCTGGACCTGTACCTGCAAGGTGATGTTCTGCTCGTTCAGCTCGCCCGTCATCAAGCGCAACGCGGCATGGACCGTGTCGGCCACGTTCAGCCACTGCTTCGTCGGTGCTTGATGCCGGGCCATGCCGCGCAACCGAGCGATGATGTCGCTCGCCCGGTGGGTGTCGGCGATGATCCGCTCCACCGCCTGGCGGGCCTTGGGCAGGTTGGGCGGCTCGGTCGCCATCCAGCGCAGGCAGGCACCGCCGCTGGCGGCCACGGCAGCCAGGGGCTGGTTGACTTCGTGGGCAATCGAAGCGGCGAGTTCGCCGAGCATGTTGATGCGGGCGATGTGCGCCAGGTGGGCGCGGGTCTGGTGCACCGTGCCCACGGCGGCCGAGAGCCGCAGCGCCAGGTACGTCGTGCCGGCGATGGCCGCGAGGCTGATCAGCACGTTGATCAGCCCGGCCTCCGTGTCGCCAAATCGCGTCAGCCGATAACTCAGGATCGTCAGGACCATGCAGATCAGCGCTACCCCTGCCACGGCGCGTGCCGGCAGGATTCTCACCGCGATCAGCACCACCACGATCTGGAAGACCCCGACCGCGATTTCCAGGTCGGTGACCGTATCGATCGCCGCGATGCCGAGGGCCAATCCCAGCAGGAGCACCAGACGCAGGGTCAACTGGGTTCTTCTCATTGAATGTCCATCGCGCATTGCTCCAACGACCGATCCCCGCAGTTTATACCGCAGCACCTCAGGATGGATTGTCCAGGCTGAACTGATCGGCCACTTCGTCATAGGCGAACAACTCGGCGTAGCGCCCCCATTGCGTGACACAGTCCAGCGTAATAGCGGCATCGTGCTCGGACATGAAATCTTCCAGTTGGTCTCGGAAACGCCTGGCCGGTGCGGTGCGGGTGGGGCGGTCGTCCAGCACCCGGCGCACATGCCCCACCAACGGCACATATTTAAGCAGGTGCCGGGCAAACAGGTGCTTGCGCTCATCCACCGCTGACTCGGCGTAGCGCAGCCCGGCCGGCAGGAGGGTGATGTGGCCGTCCTGCAGGTCGGCCAGGCGCAGGAGCTGCAGCACCTCGGCGACCGGCAAAAGATCACTGGCGGTGTAGCGCAATGCGTCGGCGAGCTCGCGCAAATCCGCTTGGCCGGCAAACGGCTGATCCTGCACCGCTTCGATCAGCCCGGCCAGGGCATTGCTGGAAATCGACGGCAGGACCATGCCCACGCCGCTGCCTGCAAAGGTCTCCTGGCGTGCGGAGCCGACATTCGCGCCGCCGGCCATCTGCACGTAAATGTGTTCGACCAAGGCTTGGAACGCCGGGTCGGCGCGATTGCGCGGCTGGCTGAGGTCCACGACGATCTCACTCATGACTCGCCCCGGGTTGGAGGAAAAAATCAGTATCCGGTCACACATCAGCACGGCTTCTTCGATGTTATGGGTGACCATCAGGATCGACCTGATCGGCATGCGCCCCTCACGCCACAACTCCAGCAGATCGGTGCGCAGCGTTTCGGCGGTCAATACGTCCAGGGCGGAAAACGGCTCGTCCATCAACAACACATCCGGGTTGACCACCAGTGCGCGGGCCAGGCCGACGCGCTGGCGCATGCCGCCCGACAGTTCCTTGGGGAAGGCGCTTTCGAAGCCGTCGAGGCCGATCATGTCGATGGCGGCCAGCGCCCGTCGACGTCGCTCGGGCGCCGCCACGCCTAAGGCTTCGAGGCCGACCTCGACGTTCTGTAGCACCGTCAGCCAGGGGAACAGGGCGAAGCTCTGGAACACCATGCGCACCGAACTCGCCAGCCCTTGGGCATTGGGCGGAAAATCCACCACTCCCGTGGTGGGCGAAATCAGGCCCGCGATGGAGCGCAGCAAGGTCGATTTGCCGGAGCCCGAACGCCCCAGCAGGCCGACGATTTCGCCCTCGTCCAGGCGCATGCAGACATTGTCCAGGACCCGGCGCTCGGCACCGCCAGCCGTGCCGTAGACATGGCCGACTTGCTGCACATCCACCAGGCAGCGTTTGTCTATTACTTGCATGGGATTGCCCTCAATCAATTCGAAGCCGACGTTCGGCGAAACCGTAGAGCGGACGCCACAGCAACCGGTTGAAACCCACCACGAAAATCGACATGACCACGACGCCCAGCGCCACCCGATGCAGATCCCCGGTCGTGGTGGCCTGGGCGATAAAGGCACCCAAGCCGGACGCATACAGATGCTGATCACCCCAGGACACCGCCTCGGCGACGATGCTGGCGTTCCATGAGCCACCCGCTGCCGTGAGGGCACCGGTGATGTAGTAAGGGAAGACGCCCGGCAGCGCGACCTGGCGCCACCACTGCCAGCCGCGCACATGGAAGCTGCGCGCCGCCTCGCGCAAATCCGTCGGCAGGGCGCTGGCACCGGCAATCACGTTGAACAGGATGTACCACTGGGTGCCCAGGATCATCAGAGGCGAGAGCCAGACATCGGGGTTGAGTTTCAGGGCGACGATGGCGATCACCGCGAACGGAAACAGCACGTTGGCGGGGAAGGCCGCGAGCAATTGCGCGACGGGTTGCAGGCGTTCGGCCCAGCGCGGGTTCAAGCCGATCCAGACTCCGATGGGCACCCACAATACGCTGGCCAGCACGATCAGCACGCTGACTCGCAACAGGGTGGCCAGGCCCAGGCCGAAGGTACTGGCGACGTCATCCCAGCCCAACGTGCTGCCAATGAAGCGCGACAAGTACAGGAGGCCGGCGATGCAGGCCGCGGCGACCAGGGCGAGCCAGGCCAGGTCGGCGGCGCGGTTGACGCGGGCGCTGGTCTTGAAGCGGATGGACGGCAGCCGCGGGATCTTTTCCAGAAACAACGAGGCCTTGATGCTGCCCAGCGCCAGCAGCACCAAGGGCACCAGGCGAGTCGAGCGCAGTAGGTCATAGACCCTGGACCGTGGGCGTTTCTGGGAGGCGGTCTGTTCGAAGCGGAATTTGTCCGCCCAGGCGACAATCGGCCGGAAGAACAGCAGGTCATAGGCAATGATCACCCCAACCATGGCCAGCACCGCCCAAGCGATGGCGGCGATGTTTTGCTGCTCGATCGCCAGTGCCAGCCATGAACCGATGCCCGGCAGGCTGACGGTGGTGTCGCCGACGGTAATGGCTTCGGACGCGACGACGAAAAACCAGCCGCCGGACATCGACATCATCATGTTCCACACCAGGCCCGGTGTGGCGAAGGGCATCTCCAGCCTGACGAAACGTTGCCATGGCGAAAACGAGAACTGTCGGCTGACATCGTAGAGATCGTTGGGCACGGTTCTCAGCGATTGATAGAAACTGAAAGTCATGTTCCAGACTTGGCTGGTGAAGATGGCGAAGATGGCCGCGCACTCCACGCCGGTTTCCTTGCCCGGGAACAGTCCCATGAAGAACACAACGGTAAAAGTGAGAAAGCCCAGGACTGGCACGGATTGGAGAATATCCAACGCCGGCAGGATCACCATGGCTGCCTTGCGGCTTTTGGCTGCCAAGGTGGCAATGACCAAGGAAAAAACCAATGAAACAAACAAGGCAATGAACATGCGCAACGTGGTGCGCAAGGTATATTCCGGCAGGTGCACCAGGTCCAGGGACAGTGGCGAAGCGTCCAGCACGCCGAGGGGCTGGTTCATCTGATCCAGGCCATGGAATACAAAGGCAGCCAAGAGTACCAGGAGGCCCAAGGACGCTATGTCGGCGCGCCAGGAATGGGCGGGGAGTTGTTCTCTGTTTTTGAAGGGCGTCAATGCAGGTGCAAGGAATGAAGGGCGCATGGATCACCTCTATTACGCTTTGAAAACCAGGGCTGCGACCACACTTGCGATCAATGGACGTGATGACGTTGAAGCGCACTTGAACGGGGGCGTTAAGTGCCCGGCAAGATTAAGTGTTGCCCGGGTCGATGACCACGCTGACTTGGGACATGAAAATATACGTTGGTATATCCGTTCCCTTTGGTGAGAGAAGCATGCAGTAGGGCTTTATCTTTTTTTGCTCATTGACGTTGCGCGAGGAGGGTAGAAGGGCGTGCGTCTGATCCGTATTTTTCTGCGCCAGGTGCCTCTGTAATGAACCCGGGCCCGGCCCCAGAATAACCACGCGGTTAGCCTAGTGAGCTGCCGTGTACTGCAATTTTTTGGTCCAGGAGTACTCATGGCGAAGATGGCGATTTTTCTAGGTGGGTTTTTGGCACTGACTCTTTTGATCGGCGTGCTGGCGACGATTTCGCCCGTGTAGGCACAAGCGGCTGAAGCATCTGTGACGACAAGCCCACTGCGGTCGATCGTTCCCACGCTCCGCGTGGGAATGCCTCTACGGATGCTCCGCGTTCGGCTCTTGAAGGGGACGCAGAGCGTCCCGGGCTGCATTCCCACGCAGAGCATGGGAACGATCATCGAGGGTTTGCCGACCCTTCCCACGTGCTCCGAGCCCTGTTCGTCTATCCTCAAGCGCCTCGGAACCGGCAGCATAGTCATTCCCCTCGCCGCAAAGGAAGGCATCCCATGGGCCGGAGCCGCTACGTCATCACCGAACCGGAAAAACCCCACTTTCTCACCTGCACATTGATGGAATGGTTGCCGCTGTTCATACGGCCCTATCTCGTTGATCACCTGCTCGGGTGCTGGCGCTATCAGCAAACCCATCAAAACTTGCAGTTGTTCGGTTATGTCGTTCTGGAAAACCATCTGCATTTCGTTGCCCAAGCGCCGAATCTGAGCAAGTGCTTGTGTCAGTTCAAATCCTTTACGGCGCGCCAGATCATCAACGACCTACAGAGCAAGGGCGCTGAGCGAGCATTGCAACGCCTGCGGTTCAGCAAGCGAGCGCATAAGCAGGACAGGGTCTATCAACTCTGGCAAGAAGGCTCACATGCGGAGCAAATCTATAGCGAAGCGGTAATGCGCCAGAAACTGGATTACATCCATCTCAACCCAGTGAAGCGCGGGTACGTGGAGTTACCGGAGCATTGGCGCTACTCCAGTGCACGCAATTATGCGGGGATGGAGGGGTTGATTGAGATTCAGCGATGGTATTGACGCTGTGAAGTTGGAACGCGGAGCGTCCCTGGTGGCATTCCCACGCGGAGCGTGAGGAGCGATCGTTCATCGCACCGGCCAATTGATCGTTCCCACGCTCTGCGTGGGCAATGCATCCCGTGACGCTCTGCGTCACCTTGCAGAAGCGGAACGCGGAGCGTCCCTGGTGGCATTCCCACGCGAAGCGTGAGGAACGATCGTTCAGCGCCCCCGTCAATGGATCGTTCCCACGCTCGCGTGGGCAATGCATCCCGTGACGCTCTGCATCACCTTGCAGAAGCGGAACGCGGAGCGTCCCTGGTGGCATTCCCACGCGGAGCGTGAGGAACGATCGTTCACCGCCCCCGCCAATGGATCGTTCCCACGCTCTGCGTGGGCAATGCATCCCGTGACGCTCTGCGTCACCTTCCAGAAAGCGGAACGCGAGGAACGATCGTTCACCTGATCAAGCTCCACTGTAGGGACGGTCGTTGTTACCGATGCAAGATCACCTGCGCGATTTCCTCCAACCCCATCACCCGTTGCGCCGCATTGAGTTTGATCGCTTCCTTGGGCATGCCGAAGACCACGCAACTGGCTTCGTCCTGGGCCACGGTGCTGGCGCCGGCGTCGAGCATTTCCTTCAGGCCACGGGCGCCGTCGTCGCCCATGCCGGTCATGATGATGCCGGTGGCGTTGCGGCCGGCGAATTTGGCGACTGAGCGAAACAATACATCCACCGAAGGGCGATGGCGGTTGACCAGCGGGCCGTCCACCACTTGCACGTGATAGAACGCGCCGCTGCGGGTCACCATCATGTGTTTGCCACCCGGGGCGATGAGCGCCAGGCCCGGGTGGATGCGGTCGTTGTTACGGGCTTCGCGCACTTCGATCTGGCACAGGCTGTTGAGCCGGGCGGCGAACGAGGCGGTGAACTTCTCCGGCATGTGCTGGACGATGACGATGCCCGGGCATACCCGTGGCAGGGCGGTGAGCACCGCTTCCAGGGCCTGGGTGCCGCCGGTGGAGGTACCCAGGGCGACGATGCGTTCGGTGGTCTGCGCCATGGCATGGCCGTTGGCGGCGGGCAGCATGGCGTCGGCGTTTAGTTTGATCGCCGGCGCGAGCGCCGTCGCTGCGGGACGCTTGCCGAGGTTGCGCACGTTGACCTGGGCGGCGGCACGGATCGCCGACACCAATTCGGGCGCCGACTCCAACAGAAAATTCTTCAGCCCGGTGGTGGGCTTGGTGATGATTTCCACCGCGCCGGCAGCCATCGCCTGCAACGTCGTTTCCGCGCCCCGGGGCGTCAGCGACGAACATATCACCACCGGCGTGGGGCGTTCGCTCATGATTTTCTTCAGGAAGGTGATGCCGTCCATGCGCGGCATTTCCACGTCCAGCACGATCACGTCGGGCCACTCCTTGGCCAGTTTATCCATGGCGAAAATCGGGTCGGACGCCGCGCCCATGACGTGGATGTCCGGTGTCTCGCTGAGAATCGCCAATAGCACTTGGCGAACCACGGCAGAGTCATCCACCAGCAGTACATTGATCTTTTTTGACATGGTCAGTGCCGGGTCCTTATGGGTTGGTGCCTGACCCACACATCGCCGCTGCGCAGGTCGAAGATGATGCTGCGGTGGCCGGTGCTGCCCATGTCCTGGGCGATCAGGTCGAGGCGATAGAGGGCGGCCATTTCCAGCGCGGCGTTGACGTTCAGTCGCGCCACATCGCCGTAGGGCACATGGCGTTGCAGCTCGGGGAACATCTCCCCGCCGCCGAACAGCTTGAGTTGGTAGTCCTCGGGGTCGGTGCGGTGCGCCCGGGCCTGACGGATGAACAGTTCGATGGCTTCGTCGGCGTAGAGGCCGTTCAGTGCGGTGGAGCAACGCACTCGACTGGGCAGCATGAAGTGGCACATGGCGCCGATCCTGCGTTCGGGGTGCCACAGCGTGATCGCCACGCAAGAGCCGAGAATCGTGCGCAGGCGGGTCGGGCAGGTGGCGAAGCGAAACTCCCCTGGCGCCAGGTACTCCTCGGCCACTGCTCTGATGGCGGCGTTCATGGTTTGCGGTAAATCGAGGGCGCCACCAGTTTCAACGCATCGGACACACCGTTGAGACTCTCCGAGTGGCTGACGATGAAATACCCGCCGGGCTTGAGCCGGGGGATCAAGCGGGCGACCACTTTGCTTTTGGTCGGTTGGTCGAAATAGATCATGACGTTGCGCAGGAAGATCACATCGAACTCCCCCAGCTCCGGCAAGGTGTCGTTGAGGTTGACCTGGATGAAGTTGACCCGGTTGCGCAACGCCCGATCGATGAGGAACGTGCCTTGCTGGCTGCCGGTGCCCTTGAGGCAGTATTTCACCAGCAGCGACTGGGGCAGGGTGCGGGCGCGTTCCATCGGGTAATGCCCGGAGCGTGCCTTGGCCAGCACCTGGCTGCTGATGTCCGAACCGATCACTTCCCAGGGCGTGGTGCCCAGCCCTTCGGCCAGGGTCATGGCCAGGCTATAGGGTTCTTCCCCGGAAGAGCTGGCCGCGCTCCACAGGCGGAAGGTCTTGCCCGGCGTTGCGTGGGGCAGTACGTGTTGGCGCAGGAAATCGAAATGCTTGGGCTCGCGGAAAAAGTAGGTCTCGTTGGTCGTCAGCAGGTCCAGCGCCACTTGTAATTCATCGGTGCGCTGACCGTTCATGATCAGCTTGAAATACTCGCCGTAGCTGTCCAACCCATAGTGCTTGAGGCGTTTGAACAGGCGCCCGGCCACCAGGGCTTTCTTGGCCTCGGACAGGCTGATGCCGGCGGCCTGGTACAGCCAGGACTGGAACTGGCCAAACTCTCGGTCACTGAGCACCAGCGCGTTCGCGGGGCGTTCCTTGCAGGTGTCGGTGTTCACGGGGCATCCACTTCCAGCGCGTTCGGGCTGGCTTCGGCGAGTTGGGACATTTCGTCGATGGACAACACGCGGTCCACCTCCAGTACGATGACGAACTTGCCATCGACCTTGGCCATGCCGCTGATGAAATCGGCCCGGATCTTCGCGCCGAAGCTCGGTGGCGGCTCGATCTGCGAGGCCGGGATTTCCAGCACCGCCGACACCGTGTCCACCAGCAGGCCAATGTCCTGGGCCTGGCCGTCGGCGCTGGACGCCTCGATGATCACCACGCACGAGCGCCGGCTGATCGCCGAATTCGGCCGGCCGAAACGGGCCGACAGGTCGACGACCGGCACGACCGCGCCCCGCAGGTTGATCACCCCGCGCACGAAGGTCGGCATCATCGGCACCACGGTCAGGTTGCCGTATTCGATGATTTCCTTGATGCACAGGATGCCGATGGCGAACATCTCCGTGCCGAGCATAAACGTCAGGTATTGCGCTTCTTCCTCGACCGCGAGGGCGGTTTGACGTGTGGTCGCGATGGCGCCCATTGCTTTTTCTCCTTTAAGCAAGCCAGTGGAACCGGGCCATCAGAACCGAGTGAATTCCGATTCGTCCGGAGCGCTGGCCATGTTGTAGGCAAACGCCTTGGGCATGATCGGTGCCGGTGCCCGCGTCGGTTTGCGGCCGGAGGAGCCTGGGGTGTTGTCGACCCTGGCAACTTGCACAGCAGACTTGGGCGGTGTGTCCAGGGTGAAGAAGCTCATGGCCTGTTGCAGCTGTTCGGCCTGGCTGCTCATTTCCTCGGCGGTGGCGGCCAGCTCTTCGCTGCTGGAGGCGTTCTGCTGGGTCACCTGGTTGAGCTGGGTCATGGCGGTGTTGATCTGCGCCACACCGGCGGCCTGTTCTTCGGAGGCGGCGCTGATTTCCTGCACCAGGTCCGAGGTCTTGTTGATCGAGGGGACCATCTCGTTGAGCAGGTTCCCAGCCTTTTCCGCCATATCGACGCTGCTGGAGGACAGCTCGCCGATTTCCTGGGCGGCCACCTGGCTGCGTTCGGCCAGTTTGCGCACTTCGGCGGCGACCACGGCGAAGCCTTTGCCGTGTTCACCGGCGCGGGCTGCCTCGATGGCGGCGTTGAGCGCCAGCAGGTTGGTCTGGTAGGCGATGTCGTCGATGATGCTGATGCGCTGGGCGATTTTCTTCATCGCCACCACGGTCTGCTGCACCGATTCGCCGCCGTCGGTGGCTTCCTTGGCGGCTTTGCTGGCCATGCCATCGGTGACCTTGGCGTTCTCGGTGTTCTGGTTGATGCTGGCGCTCATCTGCTCGATGGACGCACTGGTTTCCTCGACACTGGCCGCCTGCTCGCTGGTGGCCTGGCTCATCGATTGCGCGGTGGCGCTGACTTCTTCCGAGGCGCTGGCCAGGTTGTCCGCGGCGTTACGCACTTCGCCAATGATGTGCGAGAGCTTGCCGATCATGTTCTGCATGGCGTTGAGCACCATGCCGGTTTCGTCTTTGGAGCCGCCTTCGATTTTTGCGTTCAGGTTGCCTTCGGCCAATTGCTCGGCGACGGTCGCGGCCTGTTTCAAGGGGCGGGAGATGATGCGCGAGATGAACAGCGCCAGGCCCAGGCCCGCCAGCAGGGCGGCAATCAGCGCGACGATGATCGACAGGCGCGATTTTTCAAACAGCGCTGCGCCACGCTCGCTGGCGGCGCCAGCGCCGGCGTCATTGAGTTCCACCAGTTTTTGCAGGTCGTTGACCACCAGATCGAATTGACGCTTGGATTCGCCCTTGAGCAGTGCGTGGGCTTGCTCGGTCAGGTTTTGCCGAGACAGTGCAAGCAGGTCCTTGCTGACGGCGAGGTACGCGACCCAGTCATTGCGGGTGGTTTCGAACAGCTGGCGATCTTCCGTGCTGGAGAGCAGCTTTTCATAGGTCGCCATGCGGGTTTCAAAACCCTTCCTGGCTTCTTCCGCTTCTTGTTCGACGACGAGGCGTTCCTGCTCGGAATCGGCGGTAATGTGGCGGTTTTCCTTGAGGCGATAGTTTGCCCCGTAGAAACGCATGCCCGAGGCCGCACGCATGGACGGCATCCAGTTTTCCCGGATATCGACGGTGGTGCTGTTCACCTCGCCCAGTTGGATGATCGCGAACACCCCCATGACGGCGGTGAGGGCCAGCACCACAAGAAATGAAGTGATCAGTTTGGTGGCGATTCTAAGATCGTAGAACCATTTCATTGGGAAGTACCTCTCCATGGAATTGCTAAAGCGTCAGCGAGCGTTGGCTTGTTGTAATTGAGTCGGGGTGTAGCGGTTTTCTGTCTGGGCGATCTGGATGAGCAGCGCCGGTACGTCGAGAATCAACGCCACGGCGCCACTGCCCAGGATGGTCGAGCCACTGATGCCGCGAAGGGCGCCAAACAGCTTGCCCAGCGGTTTGATCACGGTCTGGAATTCACCCAGCAAGTCATCCACCACCAACCCGGCCTTGAGTTCGGCGTAGCGCACCACCACCACGTTCTGCCGACGCGCGGCCGGACCTTCGTGGCTGAAGTGATCGCGCAGGTAGACCAGCGGCAGCACCTCGCCGCGCAGGTCGAGGTAGCCTTGCTCGCGGCTGGCGAGCCCATCGTCTTCGCTCAACTCGATGCATTCCTGGACCATGTCCAGCGGTATCACATAGGTCGACTGACCGATGCCCACCAGGAAGCCGTTGATGATCGCCAGGGTCAGCGGCAGGCGGATGCGCACCACGGTGCCCTTGCCGGGCTGGCTGTCCAGGTCGACGGTGCCGCGCAGCAGGGTGATGTTGCGCTTGACCACATCCATGCCCACGCCACGCCCCGAAAGGTTGGTCACGGCCTGGGCGGTGGAAAAGCCGGGTTCGAAAATCAGGTTGTAGATTTCCTGGTCGGTGGGGCTGGCACCCGGTTGCACCAGGCCGCGTTCCTGGGCTTTTTCCAGGATCCGGTCACGGTTCAGGCCGGCGCCATCGTCGGCGATTTCCAGCACGATGCTGCCGGAGTCGTGATACGCGTTGAGGTGCAAATGCCCCTTGGCCGGTTTGCCGGCCGCCAGTCGGGCCTCGGCGGTTTCAATGCCGTGGTCCATGGCGTTGCGCAGCAGGTGCATGAGCGGGTCGCCGATTTTTTCCACCACGGTCTTGTCCAGCTCGGTCTCCGCGCCGCTGATGATCAGGTCGATGTCCTTGCCCAGTTCCTGGCTGACATCGCGCACCACCCGACGGAAGCGGTTGAAGGTTTCGCCAATGGGGATCATGCGCAGGCGCAGGGCGCCGTCGAGGATTTCTTCCACCAGCCCGGAGACCGACGAGGTGGCTTCCTGCAACGGGTCGTTGTGGCAGGTGCGGGCCAGCAGGCTGGCGCCGGCGCTGGCTATGACCAGTTCGCCCACCAGGTTGATCAACTCGTCGAGCTTGTCGGCGTTGACCCGTACGTAGGTGCCGTCCTTGGCCTTGCTGTCGCTGGTCACCGCTTGTTTGTCGGTGGCGATCTGGGCGGGCATGCGCGGCGTCTTGCGCTGGTCGGACAGCAACTCGCCGGTGGCGACCAGCGCGGTGGTTTCCTCGGCCGGTTCCGGTGATGTGGTCACCAGGCCGGTGTTGGTCGGGGGCGCGATGTCGTCATCCTGGGCAACGATCTCGATCTCGCAGTCTTCCCGGACGAAATCGAACACTTCGTTGATCGCCCCGTGGCTGGCGGCCGAGCGAAACGCGATGTCGAAGCCCAGGTAGCAGGACTCGGCGTCCCAGGCATCGGCGGCGGGCAGGGCGTCGGTCAGGGTGGTGAGGTCGACGATTTCACCCAGGGTTTGCAGGTAGCGCAGGAACGACAGCGGGTCCATGCCATTGCGGAACACGTCCTGGCCGAAACGCAGGGAAAGGTGCCAGAGGCGCGTTTCGCCGGGTTCGCGGGTTTCGGTTTCCTGCGCCGGCGTTGGGGCCGCGGCCGGCGAGGGCGCCTGGTATTCCTGCAGAATCTGGCACAGCTCCACTTCCCGTTGCAGGGCCGGCGGCGGCAGCGATCCGCCCTGGTTGGCGGCTACGTTGATCAGTTCCAGCATGTGGTCACTGGACTTGAGCAACACCGCAATCAGGCCGGCGTCCACCTCGACGCTGCCGTTGCGCAGGCGGTCGAGCACGTCTTCGACGATGTGGGTGAAGCTGACGATCGGTTCCAGTCCGAACAGGCCGGCCGAACCCTTGATCGTGTGGGCCGCCCGGAAGATCGCGCCGATGGCGTCATCGTCGCCGGGGTCGGTTTCCAGTTGCAGCAGCGACTCTTCCATCGCCTGCAACTGTTCCCGTGCCTCGACGATGAAGGTCTGTTGTGCCTGATCCAGATTGATGCTCACGCTCATTTCCTTTGTCGTGTCCAACGTCCTAGGCAACCAGGTTGCACAGGGCAAGTGTCTCCGTGACGGCCTGGCTTTGGCCGGTGAGGGTCAATTGGGTCCCGGCCCGGGAGGCCTCGCGCTGCACCATCAGCAGCAGTTGCAGGCCGGCGCCGTCCATCTCGGTGATCTGCGACAGATCAAGGGCCATTCGTGGCGTTGCCCCCAGGTGCGGCAGCCACTGCGCGGCCAGCTCGGCCGCGGTGTAGATCGTCAGCTCGCCGTCGATGTGCACCTGGGTGGTGTCATCCTGTGTTTCGTGGTGCAGCGGCATGGGAGCCTCCGACTATCAAGGAAGAATCAGCTTGGATACCGCCGCCAGCATCTGCGCCGGCTGGAACGGCTTGACCACCCAGGCCTTGGCTCCGGCGGCCTGGCCTTCCTGTTTCTTCGATTCCTGGGATTCGGTGGTGAGCATGATGATCGGCGTGAACTTGTAGCTGGCCAGCTTCTTGACCTCCTTGACGAAGGTGATGCCGTCCATGTTGGGCATGTTCACGTCACTGATGATCAGGTGCACTTTCTGGCCGTTGAGCTTGCCCAGCGCGTCCTTGCCATCGCTGGCTTCGATCACGTCATAGCCGGCACTTTTCAACGCGATGCCGACCACCTGCCGAACGCTCGCGGAGTCGTCGACAACCAATACACTTTTAGCCATGAGCGGCTCTCCTAAAAGAAGGTTATTTCCTGTGAAGTCTGTTGCGCGCTCGAGTCGCCGTGGTGATTGCGGCGCTGCTCGTCGGTGGCGTAAGTGGTTTCCATGCGCGCCAGCCATTGGCGGGCATCGATGGAGATGGCCTGGTCGGGCGACTGACTGGCCTGCTGCAGATGCACATGCAGGTCCTCCATGTTGTCGCGCACGTGGCTGAGGATCTGGCTGACCCGATCCTGGAATTGCAGGCTGACCAGCACCTCGGTGAGTTCATCGCGGATGCCGAAGCTTTCCCGTTGCAGCATGTCGGCCGAGTCGGCCAGTCGGCCGGTGACACTCTTGAAGCGCTCCAGCACCTGCTGGATGCTTTGCTCGGAGGCACTGACCGAATGGCTGTCCTGGTCCGCGCCGCTGGAGGCGGCATGCACCAGTTGGGTGATGGCGGTGTTGATGATGTCGACCTTGGCCGACATCTGCTGGCCGGTCTCGCTGGACTTGCTCGAGAGGCTGCGCACGGCGTCGGCCACCACCGCAAACCCACGCCCGGCCTCGCCGGCACGGGCGGCTTCGATGGCGGCGTTGAGGGCCAGCAGATTGGTCTGCGCGGCAATCGCCGCGACGTCGGCGGCCATGGTCCGCAGCTCGCCGGTATAGGCCGTCAGGTTGCGTACCTGGGCCAGGGTTTCGTCGCGGCTGGCCTGGGTGGCCTTCAGGGAATCGATGACCTTGACCAGTTCACCCTCGCTTTGGGCCAGCACTTGCATGGCGCCGCCACTGCTGCTGCCGGCCAGTTCACCAGCGGCCAGTTGCGAGGCTTGCACGGTGTCTTCCAGGCGTGACGAAATGCCGGTGAAGCGGCTGGTCAGCGAGACGATCGCGGTCTCGGTCTGCTGCCGGGAGCTTTCGACCTGCTTGGCCCAGATCGGCATGGCACCGAGGATGACGTCGTTGAGTTGTGCGTTGGTTTTATGGGCCAGGTGCTCGCTGCCTTGCTGGTCGTGGCGGGCCATGGCGGCGGCGAGGGCGCTGTCGAACTGCTGGCGTTGCGAACGCGCACCCCATACGCCAGCACCGACGCCCAAGACCACGATCGCCACACTCAAACCGATGTTTTGCCCACTCGCGCCATTGAGCGCCAGCACGCCAATGCTCGCGGCAATGGCCACCAGCACGGTACTCCAGAGAATGCGTGGTTGTGATTGGGTAAGGGAATGACCGTGAGAATACGACGTCATGGTTCGGTCCTTGAACAGTGTTGCTGACAGGTTATTTGCGAATAACTGGTTATCTGCAAAGCCGGCACGGTCTTGAGGACCAGTCGTCCGGTTTCGACAAAAATGATGGCGCGGTGATATCTAAGAATAGACGAGATTGGGAGATTGTCGAGATCGCCTGACCTGTGGAGATCCCCTGATTAGGGCGCTTGCTTCCGCCGGACTGCGTTGTAGGAGCTGCCGAGCGAAGCGAGGCTGCGATCTTTCCAAGGCTCGTTGAATATCCAGTGGAAGATCAAAAGATCGCAGCCTTCGGCAGCTCCTACAACGCAGTCAAGCGCCCTCGCCACGAAAACGGACATCTTCTGAAACAGAATCGATGTATTGAGCTAAATTACCCTGCATTGGATTTTCGAACCTGCCATCAGAGTCCCCATGCCGACCCAGCCCCTCTGGAAAACCTATCTCCTGTTCCTGATTCCCATGGTCCTGTCCAACTTCCTGCAGTCCATGTCCGGCACGTTCAACAGCATCTACATCGGCCAGATGCTCGGCACCCAGGCATTGGCGTCGGTGTCGGGCATGTTTCCCATTGTATTTTTCTTTATCGCTTTGGTGATCGGCCTGGGCGCGGGGGCGGGGGTGTTGATCGGGCAGGCCTACGGGGCCGGCGAAACCGGCACAGTGAAGGCGATTGCCGGTTCGACCTTGTTGCTGGGGGCGATCATTGGCCTGGTGGCGGCGGTGCTTGGCAGTGTCTTTGCGCGGCAGGCGTTGCAAGGGCTGGGCACGCCGGCCGATGTGCTGGAGGACGCCGTTTCCTATGCCCGGGTCATGCTGTGGATCCTGCCGATGCTGCTGGTATTCGTGCTGTTCACCCAACTGCTGCGCGGGGTGAGCGATACGGTGTCACCGATGTTGGCGCTGCTGGTGTCCACCAGTGTCGGGCTGCTGCTCACGCCAGCGTTGATTCGCGGCTGGCTGGGGTTGCCGCAGATGGGCATCCAGAGCGCGGCATGGGCGGGGCTGGCGGGGACGACATCGGCGATGCTGATGCTGGCGTGGCGCCTGAGTCGCCGCGAGCATGCCTTGGCGCCGGACCGTGCATTGTTCGCGGCGATGCGCCTGGACCGGGACATCCTCGGCAAGGTCCTGCGAATCGGCCTGCCCACCGGGTTGCAGATGGTGGTGATCTCGTTGTCGGAGTTGGTGATCCTGGCGCTGGTCAATCGCCACGGCTCCCAGGCCACGGCGGCCTACGGCGCGGTGACGCAGATCGTCAACTACGTGCAGTTTCCGGCGCTGTCGATTGCCATCACTGCTTCGATCCTCGGCGCCCAGGCCATTGGTGCCGGCCGCCTGGAGCGCCTAGGGCCGATCCTGCGCACGGGGCTGGCATTCAACCTCTGGCTCACCGGTGGGCTGGTGCTCCTGGGCTATCTGTTGTCCCACTGGCTGCTGGGGCTGTTCATCACGGATCCGGCGGCGCGGGTCCAGGCCGAACACTTGCTGCATATCATGCTCTGGAGCTTGCTGGTGTTCGGTTTCCAGGCGATCGTCGGCGGCATCATGCGCGCCAGTGGCACGGTGCTGGTGCCGGTCGCCATCTCGATTTTCTGCATCGTCGCCGTGCAAGTGCCGGCCGCGTATCTGCTGGACGCGCACTTCGGGTTGCAAGGGGTGTGGATGGCGTTCCCGGTGGCTTACTTGAGCATGCTGTTGTTGCAGACGCTGTACTACAAGCTGGTCTGGCAGCATCAGCCGATTGAGCGGTTGGTGTAATCAACCCACCACCAAACCCTGTGGGAGCCTGGCGATGTTACAGTGGCCGTCACCCGCCACGCCGCCACCGAGGATCCGATGCCTGCCAGTCTTACCACCCACATCGCCTACCGCGCCTTCCTGTTCGACATGGACGGCACCTTGCTCACCTCCATCGCCGCCGCCGAGCGGATCTGGACCCGCTGGGCCCTGCGCCACGGCGTGGATGTGGCGACGTTCCTGCCGACGATCCACGGCATGCGCGCCGTCGACACCATCGCTCGCCAGCATCTGCCAGGGGTGGATGCCCAGGCCGAGGCCGAGCGGATCACCCGCGAGGAAATCGAAGACGTGGAAGGCGTGGAGCCAGTGAAGGGGGCGGCTGCGTTTCTGCATAGCCTGCCGCCAGAGCGATGGGCAATCGTCACCTCGGCGCCGATGGCATTGGCCTTGCGGCGTATGGAAGCGGCGGGGATCCCGCGCCCGGCAGTGATGGTCACCGCCGAGGACGTGAGCGACGGCAAGCCCAACCCCGCCTGCTATCGACTGGCGGCCGAACGCCTGCAGGTGACGCCCCGGGAGTGTCTGGTGTTTGAAGACGCCGAGGCCGGTATTCGGGCAGGCGAGGCCGCCGGGGCCGATGTGATGGTGGTGACGGCAACGCACACGCACCCCGTGGTTACCCTTCATCCGCAGATCAAGGATTACCGCAGCCTGGGTGTCGAGGTGGGTGCGGGCGGGTTGATGCGGTTGACTCCGATTTTGTGACCACAGCAAACCCCCTGTGGGAGCGGGCTTGCTCGCGAATGCGGTGTATCAGCCAACATCAATATCCACTGATCTGACGCCTTCGCGAGCAAGCCCGCTCCCACACCGGCGCTGGGGCGTTGTGGTCAGGTCACCACGCGATAGCACGGCACATACGCCGCGCCGCCCGGCAGTTTCATGCGGTGCTGGGCGACGAAGGCCTGGAGCAGGCGGTCGAGGGGTTCCATGATGGCGGCGTCGCCGTGGATCTCGTAAGGGCCGTGCTCTTCGATCAGGCGGATGCCCTTGTCCTTGACGTTACCGGCCACGATCCCCGAGAACGCCCGGCGCAGGTTGGCGGCCAGTTCGTGGGCGGGCAGGTCGCGGCTCAGGCCCAGGCTGGCCATGTTGGCGTGGGTCGGGTCGAACGGGCGCTGGAAGCCTTCGTCGATCTTCAGCAGCCAGTTGAAGTGGAAGGCGTCGTTGCGCTCGCGGCGGAACTGCTTGACCTCCTTGAGCCCCTGGGTCATCTGCCGGGCCACTTCGGCCGGGTCGTCGATAATGATCTGGTAGTGCTTCTGCGCGGCCTCGCCCAAGGTTGCACCGACAAACGCATGCAACTGGTCGAGGTACGGCGCGGCGCTTTTCGGCCCTGTGAGCACGACGGGGAAGGGCAGGTCCTGGTTGGCCGGGTGCATCAGGATGCCCAGCAGGTACAGGAACTCTTCCGCCGTACCGGCACCGCCCGGGAAGATGATGATGCCATGGCCGACGCGCACGAAGGCTTCCAGGCGTTTTTCGATGTCCGGCAGGATCACCAGCTCATTGACGATCGGGTTCGGCGCTTCGGCGGCGATGATCCCCGGCTCCGTCAGGCCCAGGTAGCGACCGCCATGGATGCGCTGCTTGGCGTGGGCGATGGTGGCGCCTTTCATCGGGCCTTTCATCACCCCCGGGCCGCAGCCGGTGCAGATGTCCAGGCTGCGCAGGCCCAGTTCGTGGCCGACTTTCTTGGTGTATTTGTATTCTTCGGTGTTGATCGAGTGACCGCCCCAGCACACGACGATTTTCGGCTCCACGCCAGGGCGCAGGGTGCGGGCGTTGCGCAGCAGGTGGAACACGTAGTCGCTGATGCCTTGGGACGAGCTGAGGTCGATGCGCTGGCTGTCCAGTTCGTTCTCGGTGTAGACGATGTCGCGCAGGGCACTGAAGAGCATTTCCCGGGTGCTGGCGATCATTTCGCCGTCGACGAACGCATCGGCTGGCGCGTTCAGCAGCTCCAGGCGTACGCCCCGGTCCTGCTGGTGAATGCGGATCTCGAAGTCCTTGTAGGCTTCCAGGATGGTCTTGGCGTTATCGACATGGGCGCCGGTATTGAGGATGGCCAGGGCGCACTGGCGAAAGAGGGTGTAGATACTGCCGGAGCCGGCTTCGCTCAGTTGCTGGACTTCGCGCTGGGACAAGGTCTCCAGGCTGCCCTTGGGGCTTACCGAGGCGTTGATTACATGTCTTTGAGTCATTCAGCTTTCCTTGAAAACGATGCCATGCACACAACGACGGCATCTTGAAAAAAAACGTCCACGCCGAAAGATCGCACGATCCTTGCGCTATCGCCATGGACTTCGATCCGGGCCCGGCGAGTCGGCGGCCATACAAAATGAGCCCCAGCATAGCTAAATCGACCGGGCAGGCGATAATGCGTGACTCTTTTGATGCCGTACAAGGAAATTGCGCCGCGATGTTCGAGATCAAACCGTGGGATGGCGACACCTACCGCAGGCAGACCCGCCGCAGCACCCTGATCATCGCGGTGGTGTTCCTGGCCCTGGCGATGCTGTTGTCCAGCCTGGCCGTGATGCTGTTGGGTACGCCGGGAGGTGATAACTTTCGCTTCAACCTCGGCGGGGTGATTGTCGCGGTGTTGGCGATGGCTGTGCTGATGCGCCGGTATTTCTGGTCGCAGCCGTGGATGGCCGCCGCGGTATACGGCTGGCAGCTCAAGCGCAGCCTGATGAAAATCACCAACGTGATGCACCAAGTGAAGGCCGGTGTGCAGGCCCAGGACCCCACCGCCATGAAGCTGCTGCGCTTCTATCACCTGGGACTGGCCCAGATGCATCGGCTGGACGCCAACTCCAGTGCCCAGGGCTCCCTCACGCGTGAAGCCGACGCGCACCTGGCGAACATGCAGGCGCTGGGCCTGGACACCGAACAGTCGCGCCTGGACCCAAGCTGGATCGAGACGGTGAAGCAGGCGTACAACGCCGGTTGAGCGGTCAGAGAGTGCCGATGCGGTCCAGCTCGGCTTTCAGGGCCTGGGCGTCCAGTTGGTCGAAGGGCAGGGCGAAGAAGGCTCGGCAGCGGGTTTCGATACGATCCAGGGCGGCATGGAAGGCTTGGCCGATCTGATCATCGCTGCCTCTGACGGTCGATGGATCGACCAGGCCCCAGTGGGCCTTGATGGCCGGACCGAAGTACACCGGGCAAGCATCGCGAGCGGCGCTGTCGCACACAGTGATGACGATGTCCGGCGGGCTGCCCTCGAACGCGTCGTTACCCTTGCTGCGCAAGCCTTTTACGCTGATACCGGCTTCTTGCAAGGTGCTCAGGGTGCGCGGGAGCACGTGGCCCTTGGGGAAACTGCCGGCGCTGATGGCCTGGAATCCGGCCGGGGCCAGATGGTTGAACATCGCTTCGCTGAGAATGCTGCGGCAACTGTTGGCTGTGCACATGAAGAGGACTTTCATTGATCGGCTCCGATAAGCGCAAGGTTGGGCTGAGCCGGAGTATATGCGGACAATCGAATATATGGAATTTCGTATTTTTAGCGAGGGCGAGAGCGGACAGCGCCGGGGCGCAGTACCTCTGCGCCCCAACGATTTGGGTGGTTACGATTTTCTGCCGCCTCCTTGGCTGCGTTCGCTACCTTTGTTACCGGCTCCCATGCCTTTTTGCCGGTCGTTGGCAACGTTGCCGCCCGACGCCTGTCCGCCTTTCTTGCCGGCTTCGGATGCTTTTTCACGATCATTGGCGAAGTTGCCTGGGTTTTTGTTTCCGCTACTGGCCATTTCGATAATCCTCATTGTTTGAGCGAGCAACGTGCCTCGCATTATTTGTGAAAGAAAATGGCCGAGTGAAGTTTAAAAAAAACCGCTTGCTGGCGACGAGTGGTCAGCCGCCGGTTGGCTTCCCTTCAGTCCTCGCCGCCGCTGACTTTCCAATGCTTGGCGTCCGTTGGAAAAACCACCTGCTCGACCCGGTGCGCGATGCCAAAGGCCAGGGAGTTTTCCGCTGGGATCACCCGTTCCTCGGCACACAGGCACTTGAAGATATCCAGTTGAGTGGCAGCGCCGGCGGTTTCCTTGACGTAGATCTCCACATACCGCGCCACGTCGTTGTCGAGGCTGGAGAGGTATTCGCGCAAGCGGGAATGGTCCACCGATTTCTGGCCGAAGTACCAGTTCATCGGGTGGATCAGAAAGCGCGAGTGGGGTGTGGTGGTGCGGTCGCTGGCGGCGAGAAACATGACGATGCCCATCGACTCGATGTTGCCGGCGTTTACGGCTCGCACCGGAACGGGAAGGGACTTGATGAAGGTATAGAGCGTAAAACCGAAGTTGGTGCTGCCGCCGACGGTGGAGAGGTTGAGCATCAGCGAGTCGGCGCCTTTTTCAAGGGCTTCCAGGCAATTGTCCCGGAAGCGTTCCGTGGTGCCCTGATCGATCTGGCAATGGAAATGGACAATGTGTTCGGACATCTGCAACTCCTGTCGATTTCACCCTTTGAAGTACCTGCGGATCGGCTGTGCCGTACAGTTGGGAGTTCGCAGGCCTTCGGATGTTCCTCATCTCCGGTTGGGCGCGGACGGCCCCATCACGTCCCTTTTCTGTTCAGCACGCTTGGGCCGCTTCGGCCATGCGCTGCAAAAATATCGCCAGTGCGGCGTCCTCTTCGCTGAGGCCTTTGCGCAGGCGGGGCTTGGGTAATTGCCTCAGGGCACCGAGCAAAAAAGCCTCCACCACCGCAGGATGAATGTAGCACTTGCGACAGACGGTCGGCGTGTTGCCCAGTTGCCGGGCAACCTGCCTGACCATCTCGACGACATGTTTTTTCGCCTCGCTCTCGGTTTCCCAGGACAGCATCCGCAGCCCGGCCAGCGCCGCGGCGCTGCCGGCCCAGGTACGGTAATCCTTGGCAGTGAAATCGGCACCGGTGAGAGACTTGAGGTAGGCGTTGACATCCGAAGAACTGACGGAGTGACGCTCACCGTTCTCGTCCAGGTACTGGAAGAGGTTTTGTCCGGGGATCTCCTGGCAGCGCTTGATGATCCGCGCCAGGCGCCGGTCCTTCACGGTGATCTGGTGCTCGATGCCGCTTTTGCCGCGGAACTGGAAGGCGATAGCGCTGCCGTTGACTTCGACATGCTTGTTGCGCAGGGTCGTCAAGCCATAGGAGCGATTGTCGCGAGCGTATTGGGTGTTGCCCACTCGGATCAGGGTGAGGTCGAGCAGGGTGATAACGGTGGCCATGACCTTGTCGCGGCTGAACCCGGGTTTGGCCAGGATGTCCTCCAGGCGTTTGCGCAAGCGCGGCAGGGCACGTCCGAATTCCAGCATCCGCGAATACTTGTCCGCATCGCGCACCTCACGCCAGCGCGCGTGGTAGCGGTACTGCTTGCGCCCGCGGGCATCGCGCCCGGTGGCCTGGAGATGACCTCGGGGGTCGGTGCAGATCCAGACATCGGTATAGGCCGGCGGCACCGCCAGGGCATTGATACGCTGGATCTCGGCCGCGTCGGTGATGCGCTGGCCCTGCGGGTCGAAATAACAGAACTTGCCACGCAATTTCTTGCGGGTGATGCCGGGGGCGGTGTCGTCGACGTAATGCAGGTCGGCCGGCAGTGCATCCGGCGGCAGGGTGTCGGGCATGAAGAAAGTCCTTGGCAGCGAATCCGGTGGCCTGTGATCGATTGACCGCAGCCCGTTGCGGTCGTGCCAAGATTCTGCGGCTGCCCGCAACCCTTGTGGGAGCGAGCTTGCTCGCGATAGCGGTGAATCAGCTTGCATCAATGGTGGATGTGTCGCCGTCATCGCGAGCAAGCTCGCTCCCACAAGGGAACTACGCCAACACTGCCACCGCCTTGATCTGCGCCCATAACACCAGCCCCGGCTGCAGTTTCAACTGGTCGCGGGAATAGCGGGTGATGCGTGCCAGCAGCGGCGTGCCGGCGGCCTCCAGGCGGACCAGCACATGGGCGGCGTTGTCGGCGGCCTGTTCGCCGACCACGGTGACCGGCAGGCGATTGAGGATGCTGGTCTGGGCATCGTTCGCCAGGCTGAGGCTGACGTCCCGGGCCTGGACCTTGAAGCGCAGCGGCTGGCCGAGGGCCAGGGACGTGTGGGCCACGCGTACGTTCAGTTGACTGTCGGGCAGGTTCAGGGTCAGCAATTGGTACGCCGGGTCATAGCCGCTGACCTTGCCTTCGATCACCACCCCGGCGTCATCCCCCAGGGCCAATGGCAGGTCGAGCCGGGCCAGGGTTTCGCCGAGGGGGCCGCTGGCCTGCGCGCGGCCAGCGTCGAGCAGCATGATGTGATCGGCCAGGCGCGCCACTTCGTCCTGGGAATGGCTGACATACAGCACCGGGATGTCCAGCTCATCGTGGAGTCGTTGCAGATAAGGCAGGATTTCGTTTTTGCGCCGGGTATCCAGGGCCGCCAGCGGCTCATCCATCAGCAGCAGCCGCGGGCTGGTGAGCAAGGCTCGGGCGATGCCCACCCGTTGGCGCTCGCCGCCGGAGAGGTTGTGCGGTTGGCGATCGAGCAAGTGCCCGATACCCAGCAGATCGGTGGCCTGGTCCATGTCCACCCGCCGTTGCGCCGGCGCGATGCGCTTGAGGCCGAACGCCAGGTTGGCCCGCACCGACAGATGGGCGAACAGGCTCGCCTCCTGGAACACATACCCCACCGGCCGCTTGTGGGGCGGCACGAACACGCCGTGCGCGCTGTCCTGCCACACTTGGCCGTTGACCTCGATAAAGCCCCGGGCCGGCCGCTCCAACCCGGCAATGCAGCGCAGGCAGGTGGTCTTGCCGGAGCCGGAAGGCCCATACAGGGCCGTCACGCCACGGCCCGGCAGTTGCACATCCAGGTCCAGGGAAAAAGCCCCGTGGTCGAGTTGCAAGCGCGCGTTGATCATCGATCAGCTCCAACCGGCACGGGTTCGGCGGCTGGAGTACAGCACCAGCAGTACCAGGAAAGAAAACACCAGCATCGCCGCCGCCAGCCAGTGGGCCTGGGCATATTCCAGGGCTTCGACATGGTCGTAGATCTGCACCGACACCACCCGGGTTTTCTCCGGGATGTTGCCGCCGATCATCAGCACCACGCCGAATTCGCCGACGGTGTGGGCGAAACCCAGAATCGCCGCGGTGATGAAACCGGGACGGGCCAGGGGCAGGATGACGCTGAAAAACGTATCCCAGGGCCCGGCTCGCAGCGTGGCGGCAACTTCCAGGGGACGACTGCCGATGGCAGCGAAGGCGTTTTGCAACGGTTGCACCACAAACGGCATGGAATAGATCACCGAGCCGATCACCAGCCCGGTAAAGCTGAAGGTGAGGGTGCCCAGCCCGAGGGCTTGGGTGAGTTGGCCGATCCAGCCGTTCGGCCCCAATGCCAGCAGCAGGTAAAAGCCAATCACCGTGGGCGGCAGCACCAACGGCAACGCCACCACCGCCCCCACCGGCCCGCGCAACCAGGAGCGCGTGCGTGATAGCCACAGCGCGATGGGCGTGCCGATGAGCAGCAGGATCACCGTGGTCAAGGACGCCAGTTTCAGGGTCAGCCAGATGGCGGCGTAGTCGGCGCTGGTCAGGGGCATTTAGCGTTGGTAACCGTAGGCTTGGATGATGGCGGCGGCTTTCGGGCCCTTGAGGTAATCCACCAGGGCTACGGCGGCGGGGTTGTCCCGGCCCTTGGTGAGGATCACCGCGTCTTGTTTGATCGGGTCATGCAGTTCAGCCGGGACGATCCACGCCGAGCCGCTCGTCACTTTGCCGTCCTTGTACACCTGGGACAAGGCGACGAAGCCCAATTCAGCGTTACCGGTGGAGACGAACTGGTAGGCCTGGGTGATGTTCTGGCCTTCGACGAGCTTGCTTTTGACCTGCTCGGTCAAGCCCAGCTTGTCCAGCACCTGGGTCGCGGCCAAGCCATAGGGTGCGGTTTTCAGGTTGGCGATGGACAGGTGTTGGAAATCGTTGCGCTTGAGGACCTGGCCCTGGTTGTCGACATAACCGTCCTTGGCCGACCACAGCGCCAGGGTGCCGACCGCGTAGGTGAAGCGCGAGCCCTTGACGGTGTCGCCTTCGCTTTCCAGCCTGGCCGGGGTGGTGTCGTCGGCGGCGAGGAAAACCTCGAAGGGCGCGCCGTTCTTGATCTGCGTGTAGAACTGCCCGGTGGCACCGTACGCCGCTACCAGTTTATGCCCGGTGTCTTTTTCGAAATCGGCGGCAATGGCCTGGATCGGTGCGGTGAAATTGGCGGCGACCGCCACCTGCACCTCGGCGGCCTGGACGGTGCCAATACTCAGGAACGGGATCAACAGCAACGGCGCGAAGCGGGTGAGGTGCATAGGTGAGGCTCCGAGGGCAGGTTCGCTATATACCGAAATATATAGCGAATGGCCGACAAACGGAACGTGACATTTTGCCTGGGCAACAAGTGGGCGAGGGCTGGCCCCATCGCGAGCAAGCTCGCTCCCACAGGGGGCGGAGGTGATTGCGAGATTTATGTTCACCTCGCAACCCTGTGGAGCGGGCTTGCTCCCACAGGTCCGGTGGTGTGTCCAGATTTGCCGGTTGCCCCTATCTCTGTGGGAGCGAGCTTGAACTGGCCTAATAATTCCGGACACCTCTTAAGGGCGATATGATTTCGCCAACTTGGAGGTTCCATGAACGAAAGAAAGGTCTATACCCGCGAG